>JAWVZN010000039.1:0-23207 GCA_033722155.1 Gemmatimonadota bacterium
CGGGTCCTCTACTGGATGCAGCGCGCGCAGCGCGCCGAGTGCAACCACGCCCTCGAGTACGCCGTCCAGCGGGCCAACGAGCGGGGCGAGCCGCTCGTCGTCGCGTTCGGTCTGACCGACGACTACCCCGGCGCGAACCTCCGCCACTACGCCTTCCTGATCGAGGGTCTGGCGATGACCGCCCGGGCGGTGGAGCGTCGCGGGGCCCGCTTCACGTGCCGGGCCGGCTCCCCGCCCGAGGTCGCGCTGGAGCTCGCCGCCGACGCCTCGCTCGTGGTGTGCGACCGGGGCTACCTGCGCCACCACCGGGCGTGGCGTCGGCGGGTGGCCGAGAAGGCCGGACGGGAGGTGGTGGAGGTGGAGACGGACGTGGTGGTCCCTGTCGAGACCGTGAGCGAGAAGGCGGAGTACGCCGCCCGCACGATCCGGCCGAAGATCCACCGTCTCCTGGACGACTTCCTGGTCGATCTGCGGACGACCCCGCTGGAGCGCCGCGCGGGGGAGTCCGCCGACGACCCGCGCCCGGAGGGGCTCCCCCTCGACGATCCCGACGCCGTCCTCGCCGACCTCGACGTCGACCGCTCCGTGGGAGCCGTCACCGACCACTTCCCCGGCGGCACGGCCGCAGCCCGGGCCCGGCTCGACCGCTTCCTCGACGAGGGGCTCCCGCGCTACGCCGACGCCGCCGGCGACCCCGTCGCCGACGTCACCAGCCGACTCTCCCCCTGGCTCCACTTCGGCCAACTCTCCCCGCTGTACGTGGCGCTGCGCGTTCGGGAGGCCGCGGACGCCGCCACCGGGCGGGGCGCGGAGGCGGTTCGGGAGGGCGCCGAGGCGTTCCTGGAGCAGCTGATCGTCCGCCGCGAGCTCGCCGCCAACTTCGCCCGCTACACGCCGGACTACGACGCCTTCTCCTCCGTTCCAGGGTGGGCCCGAAGGACCCTCGAGGCGCACGCCGGGGACGAGCGGGAGGCGGTCTACACCCGGGGGCAGCTCGAGGCGGGCGAGACCCGCGACCCGGCGTGGAACGCGGCGATGCGGCGGATGCGGGAGACGGGCTGGCTCCACAACCGGATGCGGATGTACTGGGGCAAGCGGATCCTCGCCTGGACCAACACCCCGCGGTACGCCCACCGGATCGCCCGCGAGCTCAACGACCGATGGTTCCTCGACGGGCGCGATCCCAATGGATATGCCAACGTCGGGTGGCTCTTCGGCCTGCACGACCGGCCCTGGCCCGAGCGGCCCGTCTTCGGAAAGGTGCGTTCGATGACCCCCTCGGGTCTCGGACGTCACTTCGACGTGGAGCGGTGGGTGGAGTCGGCCCCCGACGGGTGAGAACCCGGACCTTTCGTGTATATTTATCGTAGAATGATTCTCACGAGCATCACCGAACCGAGGAGGCCCTCAGTGCGAACCCGCGCATTTGCTCTCGCCGTCGCCTTCCTGTTCGCGATCCCGCCCGCGAGCGCCGCGGCGTTGCAGGATGGCGAACAGGAAGCCCCCGTCCAGCCGGTTGCCGAGGAACGGGAAGCCCCGGCCGCCGAGGAGGGGGACGCGGCGGAGACCTACACGGACGCGAACATCATGATGCCCGTCGCGGAGATCGAGCGGGTCCTTCGGAGCGGGGACTTCCAGATCCTCAGCGCCGAGGACGCCCGCTTCGAGGGCGACCGCACCCAGCGGACCGTGCTCCAGCTGCCCGACGGGCAGGTGATGATGGTGAAGTGGGCGAACGCCGCCGAGGGCGGCGAGGCGTTCAACAACAGCCCGCGCTACGAGTACGCCGCCTACGAGTTCCAGAAGATGTTCCTCGACCCGACCGACTACGTGGTGCCGCCGACCGAGCTGCTGGCGGTCCCCGTGGAGCGGGCGGAGGAGGTGGACGAGGAGGTCGAGCCGACCTTCGACGAGGCGGACGAGTCGGTCGTGGCGGTGCTCCAGTACTGGCTCTTCGGCGTCACCAACAAGAACCTGTTCGACGAGGATCGGCTGGAGAACGACCCCGAGTACGCACGGGCGCTGGGCGACCTGAACGTGTTCACCTACCTGGCCAAGCACAACGACGCCAACCTGGGCAACTACCTGATCTCGCAGGGACCGGAGAATCCCCGCCTCTTCGCGGTCGACAACGGGCTCGCCTTCGGCGACGAGGTGAGTGACCGGGGCTACGAGTGGCGGGAGTTGCGCGTGGAGCGGTGCTCCGAGGAGACGATCGACGCGCTCCGGAAGATCACCCGCGAGGACCTCGACCGCGAGCTGGGGGTCCTGGCGCAGTGGGAGATCCAGGACGACCGGCTGGTCCGGGTCGAGCCGACCGGGAACCTCCACCCCGAGAAGGGCGTCCGCGTCCAGGACGGGATCGTCCAGTTCGGGCTCACCCGCGACGAGATCGCGGGAGTCGAGTCCCGGATCAAGCATTTGATCCGCCTCGTCGACCAGGGCGAGATAGAGACCATCTGATGGCTCGAGGTCCCGCCTCCTCGACGGCCGCCGTCGCGGCCGTCACGGCCGGCCTGTGCCTCGGCCTCGCCGCGCCCGGCACGGGTCAGGAGGCTGCGGAGCGGGATCTGCGCGTGGAGGGCGAGTACGGCCTCCACGTGCGGGAGCTCCCGGCGGATGGCCACGGATCGAGCGCTTCCGCGCCGGGCTCGGTCGAGGTGGTGTGGCTGAACCGCGGCACGGACCAAGGGCTTCTCCGCGTGTTCGTGGGGGACTCGGTGGTCCACCAGGACACGACGCTGGCCGGGCTGGTGCACCGGGCGACCTTCCCCGACATCTTCCCCCGCCCGCTGACGCTCGAGTACGGATCGGCGTCGGATCCCGACGGCCGCTTCCGGACGACCCTCCGCCCGCCTCCCGGGCGGGCCGAAGGGGTCGTCACCGGCGCGGACTCCCTCTTCGTGGTGGGCGACGTCCACGGGGAGTACGACAACCTCGTGGCGCTGCTCGGCAACGCCGGGCTGATCGACGACGAGCTCCGGTGGACGGGGGGGAGGAGCCACCTCGTGCTGCTGGGCGACCTCCTCGACCGCGGCCCGAACGTCACCCGGGTGCTGTGGCTCCTCTACCGGCTGGAGACCGAGGCGGAGGCGGCGGGGGGCCGGGTCCACATCGTCCTCGGCAACCACGAGCTGCTGGTGATCAGCGGGGACCTGCGCTACGTCCACCCGAAGGAGCAGCTGCTGGCCGACTACACCGGGATCGCGTACGACGAGCTTTTCGATCCCGACCACACGGTCCTCGGCCGGTGGCTCGCCTCGAAGCCGGGACTGATGAAGATCGACGACGTGCTCCTCGCCCACGGCGGAGTCGTCGGCCACTGGTCCGACGTGCCGGTGCCCGCCTTCAACGACACGCTGGCGATCTACCTCGACGAGGAGAACTTCGACCACGAGCACTTCTTCTGGAGCGACGAGAGCGTCTTCTGGCACCGGGAGTACGTGCTCAGCCACTCGATGCGCTCCGAGCTGCACCGCGCGCTCAAGGGTCACGACGCCGAGCTCCATGTGATCGCCAACACCACGGTGCCGTCGATCGAGGAGCGATACGACGGCAAGCTCATCGCCGTCGACCTCGAGAACCCGGCCACGGAGATGCTCATGCTGACGGGCGAGCCGGGCGCTCGAAAGCGGTACCGCTACACCATGGAGGGCCCGCCCGAGCCGCTCGGCGGATAGCGGCGGCCCGGGGCCGAAAAAAAGCGGCCCCCCCGGATCGGATCCGGAGGGGCCGCGTGCCGCGGGCGGGAGAAGTCGGCTACATCTCCTCTTCCTCCTCCTCGTACCCGACCGTGCCCTGGAAGGCGCCCTCGACCACCGCCTCTTCCATCGGGGTGAAGTAGATCTCGTCGCTGTGGCGGGCGTAGTACTTGTCGAACGCCTTCTGCTGCTCGCGGAACTCCTCGTATCCCGCCTCGCCCTCCTCGGGGGAGGGGTTCGCTTCGTAGTACTCCTCGCAGGGCGCCCCGCACTCGGCGTGGATGTCCTCGATGTTCTCGTACTCGGCCACGATCGCCATGTCGGCCGCGTCGCTTCCCCAGTTGTGGAACAGCAGCCGCGCGGTCACGACATTCGGGTTGAGCTGGGTGCCCGGCAGCACGCGATCCACCACGAATGGGACCACCTTGTCCCGGTCGTAGTAGGGGACCTTGAAGCTCGTGACGACCACGTATCGCGCCTCGGGCTCCTCGTCCTCCTGGGCCTCCGCGATCGCGGGCGCCAGCAGGGCGAACGTCAGGCACACGGACACGGCGAGGAGCAGCGTCTTCTTCATGGGGCCTCGTTGCAGGGGTTCGGTTGTCTACCGTGAAAGTGGTCCCACCCTACCACGAGACGTCCGATCGCGCCACCCGGTCCGGTGGCCCCTTGGCGGGGTCAGTCGAACGTGTGGGCGCTCGGGCAGAGGTCCTCGAGGACGCACTCCCCGCAGGCGGGATCGCGGGAGGTGCAGGTGGCGCGGCCGTGGAGGATGAGCCGGAAGGCGAACGGCCGCCACTCCTCCCGTGGCAGCGCCTCCATCAGGTCGCGCTCGATCTTGACCGGGCGGGTGTGGTCGGTGAGGCCGAGCCGGTGGGAGACCCGCTTCACGTGGGTGTCCACCACCACCCCGACGTCCCGGCCGAAGCCGTTCGAGAGGACCACGTTGGCCGTCTTGCGGGCCACCCCGGGCAGCTCCACCAGCTCCTCCATCGTCGCCGGCACCTCGCCGTCGTGCTCCTCCACCAGCTTCTCCGCCATCTCCTGGACGTGCTTCGCCTTGTTGCGGTAGAAGCCGGTGGAGCGGACGATCTCCTCGACTTCCTCGCGGTCGGCCTCCGCCAGATCCCGCGGGGCCGGGAACCGGCGGAACAGCTCGGGGGTCACCTTGTTCACCTGCACGTCCGTCGTCCGGGCGGAGAGGATCGTGGCGACGAGCAGCTCGAAGGGGTTCTCCCAGTCGAGGCTGATCGTGGTGTCCGGGTACTCCGCGGCGAGGCGCGGCGCGATCCGCCCGGCGCGCTCCCGCCGCTCCTCGACGGTGGCGGGCCGCTCCACCCGCGGCTCCTCCGCGCTCACGCCGCGCGCAGGTCGAGGGTGATCCGCCGGGCGCTCCCCTCCCGCTCGCTCTCCAGCGGCAGGCCCGAGCGGCGGAAGATGCCGAGCATCCGCCGGTTCGACTCCAGGACGTCGGCGTACAGGACCTCGATCCCCGTCTCCCGGGCCACGTGGACGAGGTGTTCGAAGAGCAGGGTGCCGATCCCGCGATTCTGGAAGTCGTCGCGGACGGTGAAGGCGACCTCGGCGGCGCGGGGCTCGGTGCCCCGGTCGACGAAGCAGCTGCCGAGGCCCACGATCCGCTCGCGCCCCTCCTCCCGGATCGTGGCGACCAGCCCGAGGTGGACGTCGAGGTCGACCTCGGTCATCGCGGCCACTTCGCCCGCGGTGAGCTCCGCCTTCGCGCCGTGGTAGCGGGCCCGGATCGACTCGGTGGAGAGGCGCCGGAAGTTCTCCCGAAGCCGCCCGGCGTCGTCGGGCCGGATCGCCCGCACGTGGACGAAGGTGCCGTCGCGCGAGACGGCGTCGACGGCGTACTCCTCCGCGGAGGGCGCCCCGGTCACGGCCCCGACTCCAGCGCCTCGAGGAACTCCGTCCCGTACCGCTCGAGCTTCACCGGCCCCACCCCCGACACCTCGAGCAGCGCGTCCTCGTCGCCCGGCCGGAGCCGGACCATGTCGCGCAGGGTGGCGTCGCTGAACACCACGTAGGCGGGCACGTCGTCGGATCGGGCGATCTCCAGCCGGAGCTCGCGGAGCGTCTGGAAGAGCGCCTCGTCGGCGTCGCTCCACGAGGCCTCGTCGGGCCGGGTCCGCGCCCGGCCGGCCCGCGTCTCCACCCGCTCGGCCACCGAGGTGCCCAGGCACACGTCGCAGGCGTCGCCGCACGGCTCGATCCGCTCGCCGAAGTGGGCGAGCACCGCGCGGTGGCGGCACACCGGGCCGTCCACCATCTCGAAGAGGCCCACGATCGCCCGCCGCTTCGCCCGCCACAGCCCGGGGTCGTCGATCTCGTCGAGGAAGCGCTCCTGGAGCTTGACGTCGGCCCAGGAGTAGAAGAGCACGCAGTCGCTCGTGAGCCCGTCGCGGCCGGCGCGGCCGAACTCCTGGTACCACGACTCGACGTCCTTCGGCATGTCGCGGTGGATGACGAAGCGGACGTTCGACTTGTCGATCCCCATCCCGAAGGCGATGGTCGCGACCACCACGTCGCACTCCTCGCGCGCGAACGCCTCCTGGTTGGCGTGGCGCTCGGCGTCGTCCATGCCGGCGTGGTAGGGGCGCGCCCGCACCCCCCGCTCCGCGAGCCACCGCGCCGTCGACTCGACCGCCTTGCGCGAGAGGCAGTAGACGATCCCGCTCTCCCCCTCCCACTCGCGGATCAGCGCGAGGATCTCGCTCCGGGTGTGGCCCCCCTGCCCCTTCTTGCGGGCCCACAGCCGGAGGTTCGGACGGAAGAAGGAGCCCTTGTAGCCGACCGGATCCCTCATCCCGAGCTGGCGGAGGATGTCGCGGGCCACCCGCCGGGTCGCGGTCGCCGTGAGCGCCAGCACGGGGAGGCCGCCCAGCTCCTGCTTGAGACCCGCCAGCCGACGGTAGGAGGGGCGGAAGTCGTGGCCCCACTGGCTGATGCAGTGCGCCTCGTCGACCACCAGCAGGGAGAGCGGCCAGCCTCGCAACCTCTCCCGCAGCCACCCCTCCAGCGCCTCCGGGGCGAGGTAGACGAGCTCGTACGCGCCCTCCGCGATCCCCCGGATCCGCCGCGAGCGCTCCTCGGACGAAAGGGTGGAGTTGATCGCGGTGGCCCGGAAGCCGAGCGCCGCGAGCGCGTCCACCTGGTCCTTCATGAGCGAGATCAGGGGCGAGAGGACGAGGACCGTGCCCGGCAAGAGCTTCGCCGGCAGCTGGAAGGTGAGCGACTTGCCGGCGCCGGTGGGCATGACCGCGATGCAGTCGCGCCCCTCGAGCACGGCCTCGATCACCTCCCGCTGACCCGGACGGAAGGCGTCGAACCCGAACACCTCGCGCAACGCCTCGATCGGCGCGCGGGGGGCTTCGGCGAAGAGGTCGGGGATCGGTTCGGGGTTCGGTTCCACCGCCGCTATTCTAACGACCGGGTCCCGGCCGTGTCAGGCTCGTGTCAGGCTCGCCCTGCCTCTCCCGGAGGAGGCGCGCCGCCCACGCGCCCTCCTCCCGGAACAGCCTCGTCAGCGGTCGCCTCATCGGGTGGTCGCGGACCGGGCGATAGGAGGGAGCCCGGTCCGGGCGGTACGGCTCGAACCGGTCGACCAGCCCCGCCTCGTGGAAGCGGTCGAGGACCTTCCGCGCTCCCGGAGCGGTGACCCCGCACCACAGCGGCAGCTCGTAGGGGCGCACCGACCCCCCCGGGGAGCGGTACGGGTGGTAGAGCGTGCGGGCGACCCGGAGGGCGCCGACGCCCACCAGCACCGCGTCCAGCGGCCACCGCTCCGCACGGGGGCGGCGGGTCGGCCCCTCGGCGCAAGGGATCAGCATCGTCGGGATCTCGACATCGCGGCCGCCTTCCTCCCCCTTCCCGGGGCTCGTGGAGACTCGGGCCCCACCCCCGGAGCGCCCTCGAAAACTCCAGTTTCGTGAAACCGCGAAACTCCAGTTTCATAGTGCAGCGGGAGGGGGTGTCCGTATTCGTGCCGGCAGGCCCCGTGCCACCGGGACGACGAGCGCGCTATGTTGGCGGACGGAGCGAGCAGGGCGATCCCGACCCCCAGCAGGAGGAGCGGACGATGGCCGACCGTACCGGAGCCACCATCGAGGCCCGACTCGGCGAGCAGCCCACCTTCCCGCCGCCGGAGAGCTTCGTCGTCCAGGCGAACATGGCCGACCCCGCGATCTACGACCGGTTCGACGCGGAGTACCCGCACGCGTTCGAGAAGTACGCGGACCTGCTGGAGTGGGACGAGCGGTGGAGCGAGGTGCTGGACGTCACGAAGCCGCCCTTCTACCGGTGGTTCGTCGGCGGGAAGCTGAACGCCTCGGTCAGCTGCGTGGACCGCCACCTCCAGACCCGCGGCGACGAGCTGGCGCTTCTGTGGGTGGGGGAGCCGGGCGACGAGCGGTACCTCTCCTACCGCGACCTCCACGCCGCGGTGAACGCGTGGGCGTCGATGCTCCGCTCGGTGGGCGTGGGGGAGGACGACGTCGTGACCCTCCACATGCCGATGGTGCCCGAGCTGCCGATCGCGATGCTCGCCTGCGCCCGGATCGGCGCCCCCCACTCGGTCGTTTTCGGCGGCTTCAGCGCCCGGTCGCTGGCGACCCGGATCGACGATGCGAAGAGCCGCTTCCTGGTCACGATCGACGGCTACTACCGCAGGGGCGACCTCCTCGACCACAAGCGGAAGGCCGACGAGGCGCTCGAGCGGGCGGAGACGGAGGTGGAGGCGGTTCTGGTGTGCACCCGCCACGACGAGCCGGCGGAGGGGCTCGAGCTGGTGGAGGGACGGGACCGGCTGGTGCCCGAGCTCCTCGCCGGCCACGAGGGCAGCCGCGTGGTGCCCGTCTCCCGCGACGCCGACGACATCCTGTTCCTCATGTACACCTCCGGCACGACCGGTCGCCCCAAGGGGGTCCAGCACTCCACCGGCGGCTACCTCGCCTACGCCACCGCCACCTCGAAGTACGTCCTCGACATCGAGCCCGAGGACGTCTACTGGTGCGCCGCCGACATCGGGTGGATCACCGGCCACAGCTACATCGTCTACGGGCCGCTCGCGCTCGGGACGACCTCCGTCATGTACGAGGGGGCGCCCGACACGCCGACCAAGGACCGGATCTGGCGGATCGCCGAGGAGCACGAGGTCGACATCTTCCACACGTCGCCGACCGCCATCCGGATGTTCATGAAGTGGGGCCCCGAGCACGTCGAGGCCCACGACCTCGACTTCCGGCTCATGGTGACGGTGGGCGAGCCGATCCAGCCGAAGGCGTGGCTGTGGTACCACGAGCACGTGGGCGGGGGCGAGGCGGTGATCGTCGACACCTGGTGGCAGACCGAGACCGGCGGCCACGTGATCGCCAGCCTGCCCGCCCTCGAGGCGATGCGGCCCGGCCACGCCGGCCGCCCCCTGCCCGGGATCGACGCCCGGATCGTCGACGACGAGGGCGAGGAGATCCCGGCGGGCTCGGAGAAGGCGGGCAACCTGGTGCTGTGCCGGCCGTGGCCGGGGATGCTCCAGACCCTCTACGGCAACGACGAGCGGTACGTCGAGGAGTACTGGGCCGCCTTCAGCGACGTCGACAGCGGCGATTGGCGCGACTGGCGCTACCGGACCGGGGACGGCGCCTACGTCACCGAGGGCGACTTCCGGATCCTCGGCCGGCTGGACGACGTGATCAACGTGGCCGGCCACCGGCTCGGCACCATGGAGCTGGAGAGCGCGGTCCAGCAGGTCGACGAGGTCGCCGAGGCGGCGGTCGCCACCCGGCGCGACCCGCAGAAGGGTCAGGTCCCCGAGGTGTACGCGATCCTGAAGGAGGGCGCCGAGCGCGAAGGGGTGGAGGAGAGGATCGTCGCCGCCATCGAGGAGGAGATCGGCAAGTTCGCCCGCCCCCGCCGGGTCCACGTCGTCGACGACCTCCCCAAGACCCGGTCGGGCAAGATCATGCGGCGGCTGCTGCAGGACATCTCCAACGACGAGGAGCTCGGCGACACCACCACCCTGCGCGACCCGAGCGTGCCGGAGCGGATCCGCGAACAGGTGCGGCGGGAGGAGTAGGCCGGGACGACACCGTGGACCGTCGACCGATCCGCTGGCGCAACCCCGGCTCCGGGACCGTCGTCCTCCTGCTGACGGCGATCTGGGTGTTCGTCTCGGCCGCCGCCTTGCGGCTGGGGCCCTACCCCGAGCTCGCCGAGCTCACCGGTGGGCGCTTCCTCGAGGCGACCTTCGGCTGGGGTCCGCGGCTCGCCTCCGACCTCCTCGCATCTCTCGGCTCCGAGGGGCGGGAGGTGTACCTCCAGTACCAGGTGGTCGACCTGCTCGTGGCCGGGTTCACCGCGCTTCTGCTCGTGACGGTGGTCCAGTGGGCGGTCGGCCGGGTGGCCGGCTCCGAGAGCGAGTGGCACAACCTCGCCCTGCTCCCGCTGGCCGCGCTCGCCCTCGAACTGGTCGAGAACGTCTCGCTCTTCGTCCTCGCCTTCTTCCACCCCTCCGTGCCGGGCCTCTTCGTGTCGCTCGGATCGTGGGCGACCCGGGGGAAGCTCCTCGTCGGCACCGTGGCCGTGCTCGCCGTCGTCGCCGCGGTCGTCGTGGCGTGGGGGCGGATGTGGGAGGAGCGGGGGGAGTGGTAGGGCTCGTCGGACGGCTCCAGCGTTGACACCTCACCGGATCCGGGGTATAACAAGGTAGGCGAGTCCCCCGATCGCCTGGCTCGTCCGCAAATGGACACTCCTTCCTCGGGGGATCCGATGAGACCGTTCCGCTTCCTTCTCGTGCTTCTCGCGCTCGTCGCCCTCGCCGCCGCGTGCGGCGACGGGACCGCGCCGGTCGATCCGGCCGGCTCGACCGAACTCGCCACGGCCACTTCTCCCGAGGCCGATCGCTACCTGGTGATCTTCGAAAGCGGCGTCGACGACGCGACGTCGCTCGCCCGGCGGCTGGCCGCCTCCAGAGGGGCCACGCTCCGAACCGTCTACCGCCACGCGGTGAAGGGGTTCGCCGCGGAGATCCCGGCGGCTGCCCTCGCCGGCCTGCAGGCCCATCCGGCGGTGGCGTACGTGGAGGCCGACCAGAAGGTGTACGCGGTCGGCCAGACGGTGCCGACCGGGATCGCGCGGATCTTCGCCGACGACAATCTGGAGATCGGGATCGACGGCGTCGACGACGTCCGCGTGGACGCCGACATCGCGATCATCGACACCGGCATCGCCGCTCACTCCGACCTGAACATCGCGGGCGGGACCGATTGCAGCTCGATCCTGATCAGTTTCGGCTACCCCTGCGCGGACGGAACCTTCGACGACGGCAACGGCCACGGCACCCACGTGGCCGGCTCCGCCGGAGCGATCGACAACGGTCTCGGCGTCGTCGGGGTGGCACCCGGGGCACGGCTCTGGGGGGTCAAGGCGCTCGGCGACGACGGCTCGGGCTACATCTCCTCGATCGTCGCCGCGATCGACTGGGTCACCGCCCGGGCGGACCAGATCGAGGTCGCCAACATGAGCTTTGGCTGCACCTGCGAGAGCACCGCCATGGACGACGCCATCGCCGCCTCGGTCGCGGCCGGCGTCGCCTACGCGGCGGCCGCCGGCAACGACTCGGTGGACGCCGCCGATTTTAACCCCGCCAACCACCCCGACGTGATCACCGTCTCGGCGCTGGCCGACTTCGACGGCGAGCCGGGGGGTCTCGCCTCGTACACGTGCCGGGAGGACCTCGACGACACCCTGGCCGCGTTCAGCAACTTCGGCAGCCTGGTCGAGATCGTCGCGCCGGGAGTGTGCATCGAGTCGACCTATCTGAACGACGGCTACGCCACCGGCAGCGGCACCAGCATGGCGAGCCCCCACGTGGCCGGCGCCGCGGCGCTGCTGGCCGCCTCCGGAACGACCGATCCGGCCACGATCCGGAGCACGCTCGTCTCCACCGGGAACCTCGACTGGACCGACGACTCGGGAGACGGGATCCAGGAGCCGCTCCTCGACGTGAGCGACGCCACTGTCTTCGACCCCGCGACCGTGGCGGGCGGGGGTGACTCCGGAGGCTCGGACTCCGACACCAGCACCGGCGATCCGCCCAACGTCGAGATATCGAACCCCTCCGAGGGCGAGGTGATGAGCGGAACCGACGAGATCCGGGTGGCCGCCACCGACCTCGAGGACGCATTCGGCACCCTCTTCATCGAGGTGCGGGTCGACGGCGGCACCTGGCACGAGGCGGTCTTCGAGTCCGATTTCTACCGGTGGACCTGGGACACGACCGTCCACGCCGACGGCGAGGTGGTCGTGGAGGCACGAGGCACCGACAGCGACGGCAACGTCACCGACGCCACGCCCGTGACCGCGATGATCGACAACGGCTCGACGACGGACGATCCGCCCACGGCCACGATCACCAGCCCGGCCGACGGCGCCTCGGTCACCGGGATCGTCACCGTGCAGGTGGACGCGACCGACGCCGAGGACGCCGCCGGCACGCTCTCGGTCGACGTGCGGATCGGAAGCGGCGGCTCCTGGCAGCCCGCCGCGTGGAACTCGACCACCTCCCGCTACGAGCTCGATTGGGACACGAGCGCCACGGCCGACGGCACCAGCGTCGCCATCGACGCCCGCGCCACCGACAGCGCGTCGAACACGGCGAACGCCGCCACCGTCACGGTCACGGTGGACCATCCCGATGCCACGCCCAGCTCGATCCACGTCGCCGGCCTGTCGGGCGTCTCCGTGAACGAGGGGAGGACGTGGCACGCCGACGTCACGATCGAGGTCGCCGACGACCTGGGGAACCCGGTTTCCGACGTCACCGTTCAGGGCGGCTGGGTCAGCGGAACGATCGGCCTCACCGAGTGCGTGACCGACGCCACCGGCGCCTGCACGGTGTCGAGCCCGTCGGTCCGCAAGTTCATCTCCAGCATCACCTGGGCACTCGACGGGCTGAGCCACGCCACGCTGGCGCACGATTCGTCCGCGGACGTGGCCACGTCGATCACCGTGGAGAAGTGAGGAACGACGTAGAGCAACGACGCAGAGCGGGAGTAGCGCTCAGGTCCCGTCGGCCTCCGCCTCCTGCAGCGCGAGCGCGACCGCCTCCTCCTCGTTCATCGCGCGGCCCCGCTTCCACAACTCGTCGAGCTCCTCTGCGTCGAGTGCCTTTCGTATGGTTTCGATCGAGCCTTCGATCGGGGCGAGGTCGGCGTCGTGGAAGACCCATCCGGCTCTTTCCCGCTCCGCCTCGGCGGCGCCGAAGAGGAGCGCGGCGCGCGCGTGCCTTCCCGTCCCGGCCAGCGCCTGCGCGATCCCGAGGATCCCGAAATGGACGTATCCGGGATTCGTCTCGAGGGCGACCCGCAGACTCGCGAGGAACTGATCGCGGGCCTCCGCGAACTCGCCCAGCTCGATCGCCGTCTGTCCCATGTTGAAGTGGAGGATCTCCGGGTCCGAGACCACCGGCGACTCCTCCAGGATCCGAAGGTAGAGCGAGCGTGCCCGCTCGAGGTCGCCCTGGATGCGGGCGATCTCCCCCATGTTGTTGAGCACCACCGTCACCGAGCGCTCGTCACCCAGCTCCCGGGCCATCGCCAGCCCCTCCTCGTACAGCCCCGTCGACACCTCGTACTCTCCCTTGTGGAAGGCCACCTGGGCCAGCACGATGAGCGCGTCCATGACCCCGGTCCGGTCGTCCTCCTCCCGCGCTGTGCGGAGGGCCTCGCTCGCCCACCGCTCCGCGGGACCGGACCGGTTCAGTATTCCGAGGGACGAACCGAGGGCGTTCATCGCCGCGATGCGGGTCGCCGGACGCACCGCTGCGTCGGCGGCGAGGCCCCGCTCGAGCCAGTCGATCGACTCGCCCAGAGAACCACCCCGGATCCAGAATCTCCGGAGCGCGACGACGAGCTGGAGCCCTCCCTCCACGTCCCGACCGTCGTCCAGCGACCACGCCACCGCCGCCCTCAGGTTGTCCGTCTCGCGCTGGAGGCGGGCGACCCAACGGGCCCTGTCGGCGGTCTCGAGGCCCCCCTTCGCCTCCCGGGCGAGGTCCAGGAACCAGTCCCGGTGGCGCCGCCGGATCGCGTCCACGTCGTCCTCGTCCTCGCGGAGCCGTTCTCCGGCGTACGCGCGCAGCGTCTCCGGGAACCGGTAACGGTGTCCCTCTTCGGTCTCCTCCACGGTCGCCAGCGACTTGTCCACCAGCCGCGCGATGAGGTCGAGCACCTCGGCGGGCGCGACGTTCCCGTTCCCGGGGTCCCCGGCGACCGCTTCCGCCGCGCCCAGCGTCCATCCCCCGGAGAAGACGGCGAGCCGGCGGAAGAGGATCCGCTCGGGCTCCTCCAGCAGGTCGTGGCTCCAGTCGACCGCCGCGCGGAGGGTGCGATGGTGGGGCAGGGCGGTCCGGCCGCCGCCGGTCAACAGCGCGAAACGGTCGTCCAGCCGCTCGGCGATCTGCTCCGGGGAGAGCGCCCGGATTCGCGCCGCCGCGAGCTCGATCGCCAGCGGGATCCCGTCCAGCCGGCGGCAGATCTCCGCCACCGCCGAGGCGTTGGCCTCCGTCAGCTCGAACCCGGGACGGTTCGTCCGCGCCCGGTCCACGAAGAGGGGCACCGCTTCGGACGCGTCCAGCGGGGCCACCGGCCACACCACCTCGCCGGGGACCTCGAGCGGCTCGCGGCTCGTGGCCAGGATCGAGAGCCCGCGCGAGCGCGTCAGAAGGCCCTCCGCGAGCCGCGCGGCCGCCTCGATCACGTGCTCGCAGTTGTCCAGGACGAGCAGGGTCCGCTTCCCCTCGAGGGACTTCGCGATCGTCTCTGTGAGGGGGCGGTCCGCCTCCTCGTGAACGTCCAGCGCCGTGGCGACCTCCCGGGGAACCAGTCCGGGGTCGGACAGCGGGGCGAGCTCGACCAGCCACACGCCGTCGTCGAACCCGTCCACCACCTCGGCGGCGACCTGGAGGGCCAGCCGCGTCTTTCCGGTGCCGCCGGGACCGGTGAGGGTGATCAGGCGCTCGCTCTCCAGCCTCCCGCGGACCGCCCCCAGCTCCTGCTGGCGCCCGACGAAGGCGGTGAGCTGAACCGGCAGGTTGTGGCGCTCGGCGTTCAGCGAGCGGAGCGGGGGGAAGTCGGCGGGCAGATCCGGATGGAGGAGCTGGTGGACGGAGAGCGCGCGCCTCAGGTCCTTGAGGCGGTGCTCGCCCAGGTCCCGGAGGCTCGCGCCCTCCGGGAGCTCGCCTTCCACCAGGGACCGGGTGGCACCCGACAGCAGGATCTGCCCCCCGTGCCCGGCGTCGACCAGACGGGCGACCCGATTGAGGGGGGGACCGAACCAGTCGAGATCCCGCCGCTCGGCCGAGCCGGTATGGAGCCCCATCCGCACTTCGAGGCCACCGGGCTTCGAGGCCAGGGCCCGCTGGACCTCGACGGCGGTGCGCACCGCCCCGAGCGCCGTAGGGAACGCCGCGCAGAATGCGTCGCCCACCCGCTTGAACACCTCGCCCCCGTGCGCCACGATCGCCTCGGCGAGCAGGGCGTCGTGGGTGCTCAACGCTTCGCTGGTCCCTTCGCTGTCGCGCTCCCACGCGCGGGTGCTCCCCTCCACGTCGGTGAAGAGGAAGGTGACGGTGCGGACGGAGGACTCCGGCGCGGCTTGCACGGAAGAACCATTATAGCCGATGCGGGTCGCACCGGGAGACCGTTTCCGATACCGTGTCCCCGATGGCCCTGTTCTCCCGTCACGCCTTTTCCGTCGGAGCGGCGCTCGTCGTCGGGCTGCCGGCGTCCGTCATGGCCCAGGAGGCCGAGCCCGACACGGTGGAGGCGGCGCCGATCGAGGTGCGGGTGACGCGGCGGCCGCTGCTCCTCTCGCGGGTCCCCCGCGCGGTGTCGGTGAAGGAGCCGGGGATCCTCGCGACCGCCGCGCCCGGGCTCGGCCTCGACGACGCGCTCCGCGGAATCGCCGGCGTCCAGGTGGACCAGCGGTTCAACGAGGCGCTCGGCGAGCGGATCTCGATCCGCGGCTTCGGCGCCCGCGCCCAGTTCGGGGTGAGGGGGGTGCACGTCGTCTACGACGGGATCCCGGCCACCCTTCCCGACGGCCAGACCACCCTCTCCCAGGTCCAGCCCGCCACCATCGCGGCCGTCGAGGTGCTGCGCGGGCCGGGATCGGCGATCTGGGGGAACGCCTCGGGCGGGGTGCTCCGGCTCGAGAGCCGGGGACCGCCGGCTTGGGGCCGGCTCGAGTCGGTGGAGCTCGCAGGTGGGGCGTTCGGCCGGATCCGGACGACCGCGACGACCGCCGGGCGCACCGGAGCGACCGGCTGGCGCTTCGACCTCTCGCGGGTGGCCTGGGACGGCTTTCGCGAGCACTCGGACTCGGAGACGTGGCACCTGACCGGGCGGATGGATCGGGCCGCCGGCGGCGGGGAGCTCTCCCTCGCCGTCCACGGCGTCGCCTACGAGGCGGACAACCCGGGCTCGCTCTCCGCCGACCAGCTGGCGGAGGATCGGACCGCCGCCCACCCGTTCAACGTGGTCCAGGGGACCGGCGAGGAGGCGGGCCATCTCGAGGCCGGCCTCTCGTGGTGGCGCCCGCTCGGGAGCGGCCGGCTGATCCTCTCGGGATACGCGATCGACCGCTCGGTGGAGAACCCGATCCCGCCGGCGATCATCGACCTCGACCGCTTCGCGGGCGGCGTCCGCCTGGGGTACCGCGGGGTGCGACCGCTCGCGGCGGGGCCGCTCCTGTGGTCGGTGGGCGTGGAGGCCGACCTGCAGGCCGACGACCGGGTCAACTTCGAGAACGCCTCGGGCGAGCGGGGAAGGGTGGCGCTGGCGCAGGACGAGCGGGTGCGCGCGGTCGCGCCCTGGGCCCGGGTTTCGTGGCCGGTGACCCGACGGGTAGCGGTGCTCGGGGGGATCCGGTGGGACCGGATCGACTTCGAGGCGGAGGACCGGCTGGTCGGGCCGGACGATCCCGACGACTCGGGCTCGCGGACGCTCGAGGCGTGGAGCCCGTCGCTCGGGGTCACCGTCGACCTCGGCCGGTTCACCACGCTGTTCGCCAACCTCGCCACCGCCTTCGAGACCCCCACCACCAGCGAGCTCGCCAACCGCCCCGACGGCGCCGGCGGCTTCCACCCCACCCTCGAGCCCCAGCGCACCCGCTCGGTGGAAGCCGGACTCCGGACCTCACCCGTGCGGTGGGGCCGGCTGGAGCTCGCCGCCTGGCGGGCCGACGTGGACGACATCCTGGTCCCCTTCGAGATCGCCGCCCAGCCCGGCCGGCAGTTCTTCCGGAACGCGGGCGAGGCGGTCCACGAGGGGATGGAGGTCGAGGCCATGGCGGCCGGGGGGCCGGCCGCGCTCCGCCTCGCGTACACCTGGACCGCCGCCCGCTTCGCCGGCGGGGGGCTCGGGCCCGAGGACGCCCGGATCCCCGGCGTCGCGCCCCACCGGGTCGAGGCGCTCGGCAGTCTCGTGCGGGGCGGCTGGAGCCTGGAGGTCGCCGGCCGGTGGATCGACGAGGTCCCGGCGAACGACGCCAACACCGCCGCCGCCCCCTCCTACGGGGTGGTCGATCTCGCCGGGGCCGGGCCGCCGATCGGCTTCGGTCCGGCCGAGGCGCGGATCCGGGCGGGCGTCACCAACCTCCTGGACGAGGCGTACGTCTCCTCGGTCGTGGTGAACGCGTTCGGCGATCGGTTCTTCGAGCCCGGGCCCGGGCGATCCGCGTGGGTGGGCATGGAGGTGCGGTGGCGCCGGCCGCGGTAATGTCGGGCGTGGGACCGTCGAGGGGGTGGGGACGGACTATGAAACTCGAGTTTCATAGGGCACCCGCACGGATTGACACGCGATCGCCTCCCGTGATAGAAGGGAAGGAGCACCGCTCCCGACGCGCCCCGCTCCGAACGTCCGACCAAGGAGCCTCCCATGTCCCTTCCGATCGCCCTGGCGATCGCCGCCGTGGTCGCCCTCCTCGTGGACTTCGCGCTCCGGAAGCGCGGCCCCGACGTCGAGGTCGCGACGACGGAGCCGCAGCGCCCGATGTGGATCCGCGCGATCGTGTCGATCGCGTTCGCCGTGATCGCCTTCTACATCATCCTCTCCCCCGAGTTCGGCGAGGCGGAGAAGAAATGGGCCTTCGGGGCGGCCGGCACGGTGCTGGGGTACTGGCTCGGCTGATCCCGCTTTGACGCCCGCGAGGGCGGGCGCGTAACCTCCGGCGAGCATGCGCCACCGCCTCCGGGCCCTCTGGTTCGCGGACATCGTCGGCTACACGAGCCTCTCCGCCCGCGACGAGGGGAGCGCCCTCGCCGCCGTGGCGGCGTTGCAGGCGGCGCTCCGCGCGACCGTCCCGCGCGAGTCGGGCCGTGTGGTGAAGACGATGGGCGACGGGGCGCTGGCGGAGTTCGACAGCACCGGGGGGGCCGTCCGCGCCGCCCTCGCCCTGCGCGACGCCTACGCGGAACGGGTGGAGGAGGCCGGCCTCGAGGGAAGCCGGCTGCGGGTCGGGGTCCACGTGGGCGACGTCGCCACGCTTCCCGACGGCGACCTGATCGGCGACGGCGTCAACGTGGCCGCCCGGATCCAGCAGGCCGCCGACCCCGACCAGGTCCTCGTCGGCGAGGAGGTCCAGCGCCAGCTCCGCTCCCGCGCCGGGCTCGCCTTCGAGCCGGTCGGCGAGCGGGAGCTGAAGGGGGTCCCCGAGCCGGTCCGCCTCTACACGGCCTCGGCCGGGCCCGGGGAGGCCCACCGCCCGCGGGCCGCCGTCCCGGCCGCCGCCGAGCGGACGATCGCGGTCCTCCCCTTCGCCAACCTGTCGGAGAAACGGGAGAACGAGTACTTCGCCGACGGGATCACCGAGGACATCCTCACCGCGCTCTCCAAGATCGGCGCGCTGCGGGTCGTCTCCCGCACCTCGGTGATGCGGTACAAGCGGACGGAGAAGAGCCTTCCCGCGATCGCCGGCGAGCTCGGCGCCGACCTCGTCCTCGAGGGGAGCGCGCGCCGCCACGACGACCGGGTGCGCGTCACCGCCCAGCTGATCGACGCCCGCACCGACGCCCACCTGTGGGCGGAGAGCTACGACCGCGACCTCGTCGACGCGCTGGCGCTGCAGGAGGAGATCGCCGAGCGGATCGCGGCGGCGCTCGAATCCCGCCTCTCCGAGGGGGAGCGGAGGCGCATGCGGGCCGGGCGGACCGCCGATCCGGCCGCGTGGGACCTGTACATGCGGGGCCGCGAGCGGCTCCACCGCTTCGACACGACCGCCGAGTTGGACGACGCGGTGGAGGCGACGCGGGCCGCGATCGCGCTCTTCGAGCGGGCGCTGGAGGTCGACCCCGTCTACGTGTACGCCCACGCCGGGATCGCCCTCGCCCGCGCCAACTTCGTCGCCACCGCCTGGGGCGACGAGGACGAGGAGTTCGACCGGGCCGTGGCCTCCGCCCGCGAAGCGATCGCGCTCGGCCCCGAGGTGGCCGAGGGATACTTCGCCCTCGGGACCGTCTACCACGAGCGGTTCATGGAGCGGAGCGCCCTGCGCCAGCTCCGCCGCGCCGTCGAGCTCGACCCCAGCCACGCCGGGGCGAACGACCTGCTCGCCTGGGCCGCGTTTTTCCTGGGGGACCTGGTGGAGGCGGTGCGCCACGCGATCCGCGCCGCCCGGATCGAGCCCACCGTGGGGGCCCACCACGCGCTCGCCGGCCGGATCTGGATGGAGCTCGGCGATCTGGAGGAGGCGGAGCGGTGGATCCGCCGGAGCCTCGAGGTCGAGCCCGAGGGCGGCTTCGGCCACGACTTCCTCGTTCAGCTCCACCTGAGGAGGGGCGAGATCGACGAGGCGGAGGCCGCGCTGGATCGCGCCCTCGAGCTCCTTCCCGGCTCGGGGCCGGTGTGGTCGGCGGCGGTCAAGGTGGCGCTCGTCACGGGAGAGTGGGAGATGGCGGGGGAGTACCTGGAGCGGTGGGCCGGGGCGGTCGGCGAGGCGTACAGGCCGTGGCCGCAGATGGCGTACGTCGCCCGGAAGCTCGACCGGCCCGACGAAGCGGAGCGCCTCCTCGAGCGAGCCGAGGAGCGCGCCCGCCGGCACCTGCGCCGGGGCTTCGAGGGGTGGGACCCGCACCGTCGATACCTCGTTCAGGTCCTCTCGATGAAGGGGGAGGTCGACGAGGCGCTCGAGGCGCTCGAGGAGTCGGTCGATCGCGGCTGGCTCCCCCACCGCCGCGACCGGATCATGCCGATGATCGAGAATCTCCGGGCCGACCCCCGGTGGGAAGCGATCGAGGAGAGGATGGAGGAGGTCCTGGCGGAGGAGCTGGAGCGGGCGCGGGCGGAAGTTCCGTAGGGCCCCCTGAGCGGCGTTCCTCAGCCCTCCAGGGGCGACTCGTAGGGTCGGTGGTCCAGCCTCCTCCCCACGCCGTGCCTCCGTGCAGTCCGCCGCCACCGCATGTCGCCGACGAGAGTGTAGAGCCGATGCGGGATCATGGGGCGGGCCATGAGCTCGATCGCCCTTTCGGGGACGCGGCGCCCCTCGAACAGGGCCTTCGCCGCGAGGTCCAGTGCCTCCCGGGCGTGGCGCGCGGGCCACCCCACCTCGTCCAGAGGACGCCCCGCGATCAGCTCGCCCCCGCCGAGGCCCAGCCCGCCGCGCCACGCGTAGCCCGCGCGGCGGGCGAAGGCACGGCAGATGTCGATCGCGGTCGCCGTGTGGTCGGCCTCGGGGAAGCCGCAGTTGACGATCGCGAGAAGGCCCGTCGGCCGATCCGGCCCGCGGAACTCGCGCCGAGCGACGATCCGCTCGAGGGCGTCGGTCACGAGGTAGGGCAGCGAGTCCACGTAGAGGGGCGTCGAGAGGACGAACAGGTCGGAGTCATCGAGCGACGCCATCAGCTCCCGCTCGGCCGTCCCCTTCCGGGCGTGGCTCGCCCGGTGGATCGACGCCTTCGCGCCCGCCCCCTCCAGCCGATCGACGAGGTAGCGGCCCAGCGTCTCCGAGGTGGACTCGCCGGTGGGGCGGGCGCTGCCGACGAAGAGGGTCGCCCGCTCGAGGCTCACGCCGACTCCCGCACGGTGAAGCGCTCCACGAAGGGTCGCAGCAGCGTCTCCGCCGTCTCCCGTCCGGTCCCGTGGTACAGAACCAGGCTGGCGTGATCGGGAGCGTGGACGTTGATCGCGTTCCGCTCGACCAGGGTCGAGAAGATCCGCTCCTCCTCGCCGTCGGGCTCGTCCAGCACGCCGACCCCCAGGAGCGAGGGGTAGCGGTCGTATCGCTTTCTGTGGTGGACCTCGCCGTCGATCCGCTGGAAGAAGGGGGAGACGAGGCAGATCAGGCGATCGAGCGCCTTCTTCAGAGGGCTGGAGTAGCCCCCGAAGGTGACCGGAGTGAGGAAGACCGTGAGGTCGCTCGCCATCATCGCGCGGGCGATGTCGCCGGCGGAGTCCTTCGTCTTGCACTCGCCCGGCGTCTTCGTCCAGCACTCGAAGCAGCCGGTGCACCAAGCGAGCATGATCCGGTGGAGGAGGACCGCGCCGACCTCCCAGCCGGCGGCCGCCAGCTCGCGCTCGAGGGCGGCCTCGGCGGCCCGCAGGTCGTCGTCACCGGATTTCGCGCCGTTCAGGACGAGAGCTCGCACGAAAGGCCTCCCGTTCGTTCTACCCCCTGAAGGGGCCGGAGTCAAGACGAGGGGAGTCCCGGGCCGGATTGACAGCGGTTCGTCGTCGTGATACAAGAAGTATCGATCACCGCTCCGTCCGGGAGCGGCTCCACGGGTTCTCCCTCGAGGCGGCATGCCGTACTACTACACGATCCGTGAAGAGAGCGAGGAGGGCCGGAGAACCGCCCGAAACCTGCTCGCCCTGAAGCAGAAGCTCGCCCGCGAGATCCCGCGCAGGACCGTCACGGACACGCTGCTCCTCGCCACCTGGAACATCCGCGAGTTCGACTCGACCCGGTACGGCACCCGGACCAACGAGGCGTACCACTACATCGCCGAGATCGTGAGCCACTTCGATCTGGTGGCGATCCAGGAGGTTCGGGACGACCTCCGGGCGATCGACCAGCTGCGGTGGCTGCTGGGCCACGACACCTGGGACTACATCCTGACCGACGTAACCGAGGGCCGCGGCGGCAACCGCGAGCGGATGGCGTTCCTCTACGACTCCAAGAAGGTCCGCTTCGGCGGACTGGCAGGTGAGGTCGTGCTCCCCGAGCGGTACCGGGGCGGCGAGCTCGACATCCCGCGCCAGCTGGCCCGCACCCCCTTCGTCGTCGGCTTCGAGGTGGGGTGGTTCCGCTTCATGCTGTGCACCGTCCACATCTACTACGGCGAATCGGTGGCGGTGGACGAGCGGCGACTGAAGGAGATACAGGAGCTGAGCGACTTCCTGGCCGAGAGAGCGCAGCACGAGCACGCCTGGGCGAAGGACCTGATCCTGCTCGGGGACTTCAACATCTTCGACCCCGACGACGTCACCTTCGAGGCGATCCGCAACGCCGGCTTCCTCGTCCCCGCCGGGATCCAGGACCTTCCCAGCAACGTCCCGCAGAACAAGCACTACGACCAGATCGCCTTCTTCGCGCCCCGCGTCCAGGATCAGCTCGGCGACATCGAGGCCGGCGTCTTCAACTTCTTCGACCTCGTCTTCCGCGAGCAGGACCGGGAGACGTACATCCCGGCCATGGGGGACGCCTACGAGACCACCTCGAAGGGCGAGCCCCGCACCGACGCCGGCAAGGTCCGCCACTACCGCCGGTGGCGCACCTACCAGATGAGCGATCACCTGCCGATGTGGGTGAAACTGAGGATCGACTTCGGCGAGGAGTACCTGGAAGGGAAGGCGGGGCCTTCCGATTGAGCGGGGCCCGCCTGGCGGAGGTCCGCGCCTACCCCGCCACCAGCCCCTCCCGCAGCCGCTTCGCCCGCTCGCCCGCCTCCGGGTCCGGCGCGACCTCGATCCGCTTCCGCTTCCGCGTGTCCACGGTCGTCTCTCCGGTCGTCTCCTCGCCGTCCCGGCGGAAGGTGACGACCAGGGACTCGCCGGCGGAGCCGGCGTAGGTCTGGCGGAACACCTCGCCCCAGGCGGGACCGGAGGCCTCTACCGCGCCCACCGCGAGCAGAAGATCCCCCTCCCGGAGGCCCGCCTCGTCGGCCGAGCTGCCCGGGGTGACCGACTGGATCACGACGCCCTCCCCCTGCTCCGCCGGCACGGTGGCGACGCCGAGGAAGGGGACCTGGTCGGTCCGCTCGAGATACGCGAGACCGATCAGCGACAGGGTCTCCGCGTAGGGCAGGGGCTCCCGGCCGTCGATGTAGCGGTGGTAGAACGCCTCCGTCGGCTCCTCGCCGATGTGCTCGGCGAAGTACGTCAGGATGTCGTCGGTGTCGAAACCCTCGCCCTCCAGGTAGTGATCGCGCCACAGCCGGAGCATCACGTCGTCGAACCCCTTCTCCCCGTCGGTCGCGTCCCGGATCATCGCGTCGAGGAG
>JAWVZN010000040.1:0-22681 GCA_033722155.1 Gemmatimonadota bacterium
CCGGGAGGGAGCCGGCGGCGATGACGAGCTGGGCCGTATCGGGATCGCCGCTGGCGAGCTCCTCGAGGAGGATCCGGACCCCCTCTTCCGGCGGGATCATTCCGATGCCCCTGCGGAGGAAGCTTCTCCTCAGCGTGCCGTCGACCATGCCGGCCTCGTCCCACGGCCCCCAGTTGACCGAGAGCACGCGGTCGGCCAGCTCGCCGTTCCAACGGAGCGCGAGCTTGTCCAGGACCTCGTTGGCGGAGGCGTAGTCCGTCTGTCCGCGGTTTCCGAACAGGCTGGAGAGACTCGAGAAGAAGACGACGAACCGCACCCCCTCTCGGAGCCCCTCCAGGAGCTGACGGGCCCCGAGGACCTTCGTCTCGAACACCCGGGCGAAGGAATCCCACGATTTCCGGACCAGCGGTTTGTCGTCGATCATTCCGGCGGCGTGGATCGCGCCGTCGATTCGACCGTGTCGATCGTACACGTCCTCGATCAAGGCGGCGAACCGCTCCGCGTCGCGAACGTCGACCGAATGGTAGGTCGCCCCGCCCCCCGCGCGATCGATCGACGCCAGCGTGCGCGCGACCTCCCGCGCCGCAACGATCTCGCGGTACCTCCGCTCGATCTCGGCGGCCCCCCCGTTCGATTCCTCCAGCAGGCGACGTTTGATCGTAGCGGGATCGTCCACGTCGGCGAACTCCGGCGGAAGGGTCTCGTTCGGAGCGGGAGTTCTCCCGACGAGCTCCAGGGAGCATCCGTAGCGTCGCGCCAGCTCGACGGAGACCCGGGCCGCGATCCCCCGCGCGCCCCCCGTCACCAGGACCACGCCGTCGCGGTCGAGCACCTCCCGCTCCGGCGATCGGGAGGGACCGTACGGCACCAGCTCCCAGGTGTGTCGCCCGTCCGCCACCCGGCCGACCTCGAGGAGGTCGTCCTCGGCCAGCAACTCCTCCATCAAGTATCGGGAGATCCGTTCGGGCGCCTCTCCGGGATCGACGTCGACCGTCCTGACCCGGCCCTGCGGCCACTCCTGCGCGATGGACTTCAGGAACGCCGCGACTCCCTCCCCGTCCCCGGCGTGATCACGGTCGATCCGGTCGAGACCGAACCGGCCACCGAACCCGGTGACCCCGAGGATGCACCCCCCGGGCTTCTCCACCGCCTCCCTGGCGATCTCGTAGAGACGGAGAATCGTCTTCGGCCCCGCCTGCCGCGCGATCGGGGCGAGGTGGACGAGACCGTCCGCCGAGCCGATCCGTTCGCCCTCGCGGAGGATGCGGGCTTTCGCTCCGCGCTCCCGGAGCATGTCCGCCAGCGCCTCGGCGACCCCTCGCCCGTCGTCCGTCAAGGCGAACGACCGCTCCTCGATGCCTCCGTTCTCCGAGGGTGGCAGAGCGGTCCGGAGCTCCAGCCGGAAGCGCGAGACGGGCTCTTCCGCCGGGCTCGCCGGCGCTTCCCGCGCGCTTCCCGCCGGCCCTCTCCCGGCTCCGTTCATTCCGCGGTCCTCCAGCCACTCCACGACCCCGCCCAGCGTCCTGATCCTCGCCAGCTCCTCGAGGGCCTCGTCCCGGTCGACGCCCAGGATTCCCTCCAGCCCGATCCGCTCCCCCAGCGTCCCGATGATCTCGATCCGCTTGATCGAATCGATGCTGAGGTCGGCCTCCAGGTCGAGGTCCGGCTCGATCATCTCGGGTGGATAACCGGTGCGCTCGCTGACGATCCCGACGAGGATCTCGGTGAGGCTTTCTCCCTCTCCCCCGGTCTCCGGCCGGGTCCCGGCGGGTTCGCTCCGGGATTCCGCCCGCGGAGCGGCCACCTCCCCGGACGGAGGCTCGGCCGGCACCGCTTCGATCCGTCGGCCCCCGTCCTCCGCTTCGGGACGGCGAGCGCCGAGGTACTCGAGCATGACACGGCGTTGGCCCTCCACGAGCTCGCGCACGTTGCGGAGGTACTCCAGGACGACCGCCTCGGGGTTCTCCGACCGCGTCGACCTCGCCTCGGACGGCGAATCGGATGTCCGTCCGATCCGTTCGGCCGGGGACGGTCGGGGCTCGTTCGCGGGCCACGATCCGCTCCCGTCCGTGCGCCATCCCGTGACAGGGGCTTCCGCCACTCCGGTTCGGTCCAGATCGAGGAGACGCGCCCCCCGGCCCGCGTAGAGTCGATCCGGATCGAACGGGACGCCCTCGACCGCCAGTCGCCCCAGCGCGAGGAGCGTTCGCGTCAGGGGGGACTCCCCCCGAACGTCGGTGGGCATGGCGACATGGGGCTTCTCCTCACCCAGGATCCTGCCGATCAGCCCGGTCAGCGTCCGTCCGGGCCCGACCTCCAGGAAGATCCGGATCCCCTGCTCGTACATCCGTTCGATCTGCTCCGTGAAACGAACGGAAGAGGCGATCTGGTCCGCCAGGATGGCTCGGATCTCCTCCGGATCGTCGGGATACGGCGCGGCGGTGGTGTTCGCCCAGACCGGTATTCGCGGAACGCCGACGTCGATCCCGTCCAGCGCCTCCCGGAAGCGCTCGGCTCCTCCCGAGACCACGGGGCTGTGAAAGGCGCACGAGGTCCGGATGGAGGTCGTGGCCAGGCGATGCTCGCGGAGCTTCCCGACGGCCTCCTCGATCGCCACCGTCGGGCCCGAGAGGATCGTCTGGCGCGGAGCGTTGAAATTGGCGACCGCCACGCCGTCGACCCCGGAGATCGCGGACTCGATCTGCTCCGAGCTGGCGGCCACGGCCACCATCGAACCCGGGTCCCCGTCGATCGAGTCCAGGATCGCCCCGGCTCGAATCTCGCTCAGATCGATCGTCGTCGATTCGTCCCACGCTCCCGCTACCGACAGCGCGACGATCTCTCCGTAGCTGTGGCCGGCGACAGCGTCGGGCTCCAGGCCCAGATCGCGGAGCATCCGGGCCATGGCGAGATTCGCCACCCCGAGCGCGACCTGGGCGGTACGGGTCTCGGTGAGCCTCTGCTCCTGCTCGGACCGCTCGTCGGGGTCGAAGGCTTGCGGGGGGAACATACGATCGACCACCGATTCGTCGGCGAGGGAGAGCACTTCCTGAAGCCGGGGGAACGCCACGAACAGCTCGCCCAGCATGCCGGTGTACTGGCTCCCCTGGCCCGGGAAGACGAACGCGACCGGCGGACGCTCCGGATGGTCCGATCCACGGCGGAAGAAGGTGCCTCGCGGCTCCTCTCCCCTCCGGATCGCCTCGAGCTTCTCCCGGAGCTCCGCCGAATCGGCGGCGACGAGAGCCATCCGGACCTCTCCCGAGCCCGACCGGGGGGAGCTCCGGGCCAGATCCCGGAGGCGGTGCGAGCCATGGTCGAGCGCGCGGAGCAGCACCTCCGCGGCGCCCCGGCACGCATCGAGATCCGACCCACGCAGCAGAAACAGCTCGGCCGGCCATCTGCGCAACCCGCTCTCCGGCGGGGTGCCACCGTGCCCCTCCATGACGGCGTGATAGTTGGTACCGCCGAAGCCGAACGAGCTCACCCCGGCCAGACGGCGGGCGGAGTTCCAGGGCCGCGGCCGGTCCCGGAACACGAACGGGCTCTCTTCCTCGTCCCATCCATCGCCGGGCTGCTCGATGTGGAGGGTCGGGGGCAGCGTGCGGGCGTGGAGCGACATGGCGACCTTGATCATCGAGGCCACGCCCGCGGCGTTCTTGGTGTGTCCGATCTGGGACTTCACCGATCCCAGGGTGCAGCCGCCGGCTCGAGCGCCGGCACTCCGGAACACCTCGTTCATCGACTCGAGCTCGGTGCGATCCCCGACGACGGTTCCCGTTCCGTGGGCCTCCATCAGTTCGATCCGGTCGGGGGAGATTCCGGCCTGCCGGTGCCCACGTGTCAACGCTCGCACCTGTCCCTCCGTCCGGGGCGCGGTCAGGCCCATGCTCCTGCCGTCGCTCGAGGATCCGAGGCCCCGGATCAGCGCGTAGATCCGGTCCCCGTCCCGCTCCGCGTCCTCGAGTCGCTTCAACACCAGGACGCCCACTCCCTCGCCGAGGACGATCCCGTCGGCCCGATGGTCGAAGGGACTGCACCGCCCTCGCGGGGAGAGCGCCTGGACGCTGGAAAACATGAGATAGTCCCCGGCGGCGTTGTGGAGATCGGCGCCGCCGGCCAGCACCATGTCGCACTGCCCCGCGGCGAGCCACCGGCACGCCATCGAGGCCGCAGCCAGCGAAGAGGCGCAGGCCGCGCTCACGGTGCAGTTCTCGCCTCCGAGGTCGAGGCGGTTGGCCACCCTTCCCGCGATGACGTTCACGAGCAATCCGGGGAACGTGTCCTCGGTCGGCGCGGGCAACCGACGCTCGAGCTCGTCCGGAATCTCCCCCACGTACTGCCGATACAAGGCCCGGAAGCCGCACGCGCCGGCCATGTCGCTGCCACCGTCCGCCCCGAACACCACCCCCGTTCGATCCCGAGCGAAGGGCCGTTCCCCGTAGCCGGCGTCCTCCAACGCTCGCCGGGCGATCTCCAGGCTCATCAGCTGGATCGGATCGATGGACGGGATCGAGTTCGGCGGGATCCCGTATCGGGCAGGATCGAAAAGCAACGGATCGAGGAAGCCCCCCCACTTCGAGGGAGACGCGTAGCCCGGGGGGCCATCCGGGTCGTAGAACTCCTCGGAACGCCACCGCTCCGGAGGCACCTCGGTGATCGCGTCGACCCCGTGGACGACGTTGGCCCAGTAGGAATCGAGATCGGGAGCTCCGGGGAACGCGCAGGCCATGCCGACGATGGCGATCTCGCCACCGTCCCTCGCCCGACCCTCGACCTCGACGGGGCGGGTCCGGTGGAAAGGCGGCTCGAGCGACGCCAGCCGGGCCGTCGCCTCCTCGCTCACCTCCAGGTGGAGCTCCTCCATCGTCTTCACGTCCCTCCTCAGCGCGGCCACCTGGCCGATCATGTACATCCCCTCGCGCTCCTGGAGATCCTCGTCGACCGTGCGGAGCTCCTCCCCTTGGCGGACGAGACCCTTGGAGGCGATTCTCAGGCGACCCAGATTGAGCCGCTCCAGCTCGGTCCACGCCTCGCGGGGGGAGACTCCGCTCCTTTCCAGGCGAGCCTTCTCCGCGCGGAAAGCGCGAACGTACTCCGACTCCACGCACCGGGTGGCGTGACCGGGGGACGTCTCGAGAAGGACCGTCCCCTCGCAATCGATCGCCCTGCGCTGGTATCCGGGAACGATGGCGCCGGTGGATACCGCCTCCGCGGTGAAGAGATAGGCGGTGCCCATGAGGATTCCGATCCTGGCGCCCCGGGCGGCCAGGGGGGCGGCCATCGCGGCGACCATGGCCGCCGAGCGGGCGTCGTGGATCCCACCGGCGAAGACGACGTGGAGCTCCTCGGGACGATCGAATGCGAGCAACCGGTCGATCTGGTTCTGCCACAGCGTGAAGCTGGAGAGGGGCCCCACGTGCCCCCCACACTCGCGTCCTTCGAACACGTACCTGCGGGCACCCTCCTTCAGGAAGATCTCGAGCAGCCCGCGCGACGGGACGTGCAGGTAGGTCGCGATGCCCCGCTCCTCCAGGTTCCGCGCCTGGGAGGGACGCCCACCGGCGATCAGGGCGAACCGCGGCCGAACCGCCTCGATCGCCTCGAGCTGCTCCGCACGCTTCTCCGGAGGGACGAACCCGAGGATGCCCACCCCCCAGGGGTGATCGCGCAGCCTCTTCGCGGTCTCTTCGAGAAGTTCGCGCAGGGGGGGACCGCCGAGGAGCGACAGGGCGATGAAGGGGAGTCCGCCGGCGTCGGCGACCGCCTCCACGAACTCCGGGCGGTCGCTCACCCGCGTCATCGGACCCTGAAGGATCGGAAACCGGGTTCCATGGGCCCGAGCGAGCGGCGCCCCCGGCGCGAGCGGCTCGTGCTCGCGCGCCATACGAAGGCCGTCCACCACCCCGCGCCTGAATGCGCCGAGAATTCCCGACACGGTCCGGTGCTCCTCCGATAGCCTGCCGGCGAACGCCGCCGCCTGCCCCAGGGGAAGAAGCCGGCTCTCGAGGCCGCCTCCCCCGACCAGCTCCGCGACCTCTTCCGGGCGGGCGTCGCGAGCCTGCGAAACGATGTCGAGGTCGGGACGGGTGAAGACCCGATGTCCGTCGATCACCACCGTTTCGGAGCCGTCGGCGGAAAGGAGAAGGGCGCGGATCTCCCCGGGGGTCGACGCCTCCTCCGCCAGCGCCAGCTGATCCTCGAGCACGATGCCCTCCGCGCCACCCGCGATGCACGCGGCGGCGGTCCGGGGACCGATGCCGCCCTGAACCCAGACGGGGAGGTCGACCGCCTCCACCACGCGCTGCGAAAGAACGAATGCCGTCTCCTCGCCGACCCGGCCGGGGCTTTCGCTCCCCGCCGCGATCACCGCGTCCGCCCCGAGCTCGCTCGCGCGAAGAGCCTCCTCGACGTCGGTCACGCGAACGATCACGCTGCGAGGCCTCCAGGGCTCGGGATCCATCGTTGCGGGAAGAACGACGAACTCGACACCGTCGGGGATCTCGCCGGGATCGATGGTGGTCGTTTCGTGGAGGCGAAGCCCGAGACCTCCCCGCGCCGCCCGTGCGAGACGATCCAGGTCGACCAGGGACTCCGTCGATCCCCGGCCGAGGTCGATCGCCGCGCACGCGCCGGCCCGACACGCCGCCGCGGCGAGGCCGCGATCGACGCGATGGAAGGGAGTGATCACGAGGAGGTGTGAACCGAGCACAGAGCCTCGATCTACGGCAGGAGCCGCCGCCGTCGGGACAGAAGGAATTTCACGGAGTAACTCAGGATTTTACAGGAACGATGCCGATTGATCAACGGCGGACCGCGCGGGATCAGAAGTCGGCGACCGCCTCGTTCGAGCAAACCTGGGTTCCCGCCTCGCACACCTGGTAGGTCGACTGGGCCTGGGATCCGAAGAAGGAGTCCCGATAGGCGCCGTCGTTCGTCGTGGTCGCGATCTGCGATCCGTCCCTGTAGACGTCCACCTGAGCGGACGTTCCGGACGGGCTCCACTCCAGATCGACCTCCTTGTAGATGCTGAGGTTGATGACGACTGTCGCGGTCAGTTCGATCGGCTCCGGCGCCGCGACCGTCACGTCCTGCGTCGCCTGGTCGGTGGCCCCGTCGCCGTCGGTGACCGTCAGGGTCACCGTGTAGGTGCCACCGGCCGCGTAGGCGTGCGACGGATGCTGCGCCGTCGAGCCCGAACCGTCGCCGAAGTCCCAGCTCCACGAGACGATCCCCGTGTCGTCGGTGCTCGTGTCGGTGAAGTCGCACGAGAGATCCGTGCACGAGGCGGTGAACGAGGCCGCCGGCGGATCGTTGGAATCGGTTCCGCCGCCTCCGTCGTCCCGGACCGCGGCGAGCACGTTGATCCTCCCTGCGCCGAATCGGTCGTCCGTGCCGGCGGCACCGAGATCGTCCGCCGTCCGCTTCATCCTGTCGAGCTTGGTCACGTCGTCGGTCACGCCCAGCGCGTGGAGCAGCACCGCCAGACCCGCCGCCTGGGGCGAAGCCATCGAGGTTCCGGCCATGAACGCGTAGCTGGAGTTGCCGTCGTAGTAGGTCGAGAGGATGTAGCTGTATCCGTCGTCGTTTTCGGAGTCTCCGCCGGGAGCGGACAGCTCCACCTCGGGTCCGAAATTCGAGTAGCTCGCGAGGTCGTCTCCCCAGTCGGTGGCGCTCACCGCCACGCATTCCGGGAACGCCGCGGGGTACGAGACGGAGCCGGAATCGTTCCCGGCGGAGCAGAACGGGAGGACGCCGTTGTCGCGAGCGTACTGGAGCGCCTCCTGCTCGGTCGAAGAGCCGCTGCTGCCCCCGAGGCTGATGTTGAGCACGCTCGCCCCGTTGTCCACCGCCCACTTGATGCCTTGGGCCACGTTCGAAGTGCTGCACCCGTAGGTGAAGAAGAAGAACCATCCCGACGGCCCGCACACCTTCGCGACGGCGAGCTGGATGTTCGGTCCGTAGGCGACCCCAGCGACGCCCTTTTCGTTGTCCGCGTGCGCGGCGGCGATGCCTGCGACGTGCGTCCCGTGGCCGTTGTCGTCGGCGGCGTCGGAGTCGTCGTCGTGGAAGTCGTGTTGCGCGAGCACCCGGCCCGTCAGGTCTTCGTGGGTGGCGAGGATTCCCGTGTCCATGATCCCCAGCACGGCCGATCCGCTGAACTCGCCGAGCTCTTCATGGGCTTCGAGCCAGTCCATGTCCGCGTCCGTGGCGGCGGTCGAGGCGAGGGGCTGGCCGGTGCTGCTGTTGATCTCCCCGTCGTTGTGAAGATCCCACTTGTATCCGAAGTACGGGTCGAGGGGCTTCGAACACGTGCCCAGCTCGCACGGCAGGCCGAACGTCCGGATGAAGTCGGGCTCGGCGAACTCCACTCCCGGATGGCGGCCCAGCGCACGCGAGAGATCGAGTTCGTCGCCCACTGGCACGTGGAGGGCGAGGATGTCGAGGACGACCTTCTCGTCGATCGAAGCGCCGAAGCTCCTCGCGATCCGGCCCGGCTCGAAGCCGGGACGGAACTTCACCAGCAGACGGCCGGGGACGAAGGAATCCGTGGCGCTCGAGGCCTTCACGGCGGACCTCGACGGCTCCGGAGGGGGCTCCGTCGGAACCCGGGCGTCACTGCTGCAGGAGACGACGACCGCCGAAGCGAGGAACAAGAAGAGAGGGATGGGCCGATTCACGTTGTCCTCGTGCGGTCCGGGAGGCCGGGATCGGATGCGATTTCGCGCCGAGCAGCGTTTCACGCTCGAACTGTGTAGCAAGATTCACACCTTCGAATGCATGATACTCCATCTCGAAGATCCCGGCAATCCGTCGGAACGCCTCTTCCTCCCGTGGACGCCGGGGTTTCCGTTCCTTCGAAGGAGCCGCCGGTGGCCTGCGGGAAATCGGGCCCTTAACCTTCGATACGCTCTCCGTGTTGCAGATCGACATTCTCATACGGGAGAACCCGAGGATGAATCGCGATACCGTGACCGCCACACCGATCGACCTCTCCGCCGCGGGCCTCGAGCCCCGCGGGGAGATCCACCGCAACCTGCCCGCGCCCGCGCTCCTCGAGCACGCGGTGTGCCGCCACGAGGGAATCCTCGTCCGCTCCGGCGCCTTCCGCACGACCACCGGCGATCACACCGGCCGCACACCTTCCGCCAAGGCCACGGTCGACGAGCCGGAGGTGCACGAGGAGATCTGGTGGGGGGAGGTGAACCGGCCGATCGATCCCGGGACGTTCGAGCGGATGCACGAGAGGGTGGCCGCCCATCTCTCCGGGCGGGACCTGTGGGTCTTCGACGGATACGCGGGGGCGGACCCGAGCCACCGGCTGAACGTCCGGGTGGTGAACGAGAACGCCTGGCACAACCTGTTCGCCAGGAACCTCTTCCTCCGGCCCGACTTCGAGGACCTCGAGGGATACGAGCCCGAGTTCACGATCCTCCACGCGCCGAGCCTCGAGGCCGACTCCGAGGTCGACGGCACACCCGATTCCGCGTTCGTCCTCCTCTCCTACTCCAAGCGCCTCGTCCTGATCGGGGGCACCGCCTACGCCGGGGAGATGAAGAAGTCGATCTTCACGGTGATGAACTACCGGATGCCCGAGCGGGGGGTGCTGCCCATGCACTGCTCCGCCAACGTGGGGGAGGAGGGCGACGTCGCGCTGTTCTTCGGCCTGTCGGGAACGGGCAAGACCACCCTGTCGGCCGACCCGGGGCGGAGCCTGATCGGGGACGACGAGCACGGCTGGTCCGCCGACGGCGTGTTCAACTTCGAGGGCGGCTCCTACGCCAAGACGATCCACCTCTCGAAGAAGAAGGAGCCGCTGATCTGGGAGGCGATCCGCTTCGGCACGGTGCTCGAGAACGTGGTCGTCGACGAGCGTCGCCGGGTCGACTACGACGACGACGCGATCACGGAAAACACCCGCGCGGGCTATCCCGTCCAGCACATCCCGGGGGCGGTGATCCCCGGCGTCGGCGGCCATCCCCGGAACGTGATGTTCCTCACCGCCGACGCGTTCGGGGTGCTGCCGCCGATCGCGAAGCTGACCCCCGAGCAGGCGATGTACCACTTCCTCTCGGGCTACACCGCGAAGGTGGCGGGCACGGAGGCCGGGGTCGACGAGCCGATGGCGACCTTCTCGGCTTGCTTCGGGGCTCCCTTCCTGCCGCTCCATCCGTCCCGCTACGCGGAGATGCTGGGGGAGCGGATCGAGCGGCACGACGCCACCGTGTGGCTCGTCAATACCGGGTGGACGGGCGGGCCCTTCGGGACCGGCCACCGGATGGAGCTCGATCACACCCGGGCGATGGTGCGGGAAGCCCTCGACGGGCGGCTCGACGACGCCTCCTTCACGCCGCACCCGATCTTCGGGGTGTTCGTCCCGGACCACGTGCCGGGTGTCCCCGACTCGGTCCTCGACCCCCGCGACACCTGGGACGACCCCGACGCCTACGACCGGAAGGCCGCCGAGCTCGCGCGGCGGTTCCGGGAGAACGTGGAGTCGTTCGGGGAGGTGCCCGAGGAGATCGTGGCCGCCGGCCCGGCGGGGTGAGCCCGGTTCAGGACCGCTCCGCCACGAGCGCGGCGACGTGCCGCGGGAGCCGGAGGAGGAACGTGGTGCCCCCCTCCTCCCGGGTCCGGAACTCGATCGCGCCCCCGTTGCGCCGAACCAGGGCGTAGGACGTCGCCAGGCCGAGACCCGTCCCCTCGTCCCCCTTGGTGGTGAAGAACGGCTCGAAGACGTGGGCGCGGATCTCCTCGGGGATGCCGGGTCCGGTGTCGCTCACCTCGAGGACCACGTGGGGGCCCGACAGGGCGCCCCGGGTCTCGGGCTGGTTCCGGGTCCGGATCGTCACCCGCCCCTCCCCGGCGATCGCGTCGGCGGCGTTGACCGCCAGGTTCAGCACCACCTGCTCGAGCTGGCCGGGGTCGGCGCTCACGGGCCACAGGTCCACCTCCGGGCGGGTCTCGAGGCGGATCCGGCTGCCCAGATGGGGGCGGATGACCGGCTCCATCCTTCGAACCAGGTCGTTCAGGTCGACGATCTCCCGGCGCGTCTCCTCCTCCCGTCCGAGGGCCGTCAGCCGGCGGGTGAGACCGGCGGCGCGATCGGTGGCGTCGCGGACCTCCTGGAGCGCCTCGTGGAGCGGGCTCTCCGGTTCGAGCCGGGCCCGCGCCAGGTCCGTGTAGCCGCGGATCGCGGTGAGCAGGTTGTTGAAGTCGTGCGCCACCCCCGCGGCCAGCCGGCCCACGGCCTCCATCTTCCGGGCCTGCTCCAGCTCCGCCTCCCGGGCGCGGAGCTTCCGCTCCGCCTCGACGTCGCCGGTGCGGTCCTGGCACACGCCGTACATCCGCGCCACCTGTCCGGCCTCGTCCGCCTCCACCCGCGCCTTCACGAACACGTGGCGCGATCCCCCGTCGGGCCGGACGATCCCCGCCCGGTAGACGAACGGCTCGCCGCTCTCCAGCCCCTCGCGGAACGCGCGGGCCACGCGGTCCCGATCCTCCGCATGGACCAGCGAAAGGTAGGCGTCGAGGCCCAGCGCCTCCCGCTCGGGCTCGAGGCCGTGGATCCGGACCATCTCCTCCGTCCATCGGAACCGGTCCTCCGGCACCTCCCACTCCCACCGTCCCACGTGGGCGAGGGCCTCGGCTTCGGCGCGGAGGGCCTCCCGCGGCTCGGGCCGCGACCGCCGCACCGCGAAGCGGGCCCCGATCCATGCGATCGCGGCGGCGAGAAGAGCGAAGGAGACCCCGAGGCCGATCCGGGCGGTCTCGGACGCGGGAGGGAGGCGCACGGTCACGACCACCCAGAGGAGCGCCAGGAGGAGGATCGCGCCGGCGGGCACGAAGGGGGAACCCGCGAGGACCCGTCGCGCGAGAGCGGAGGGGACCCATCGCGCTCTCGACATCGATTCGATTCTATCCCGGCCTGATCTTCGGGTCAACGCCGCCGCTCGAGGATCTGCTCTCTCCCCTGGCCCACCGAGATCCGGGTGATGGGCACCCCGACCAGCTCCTCGATCCGCTCCAGATAGGCCCGCGCGGCTCCTGGCAGCTCGTCCCACGTCCGCGCCTCCGATGTCGGCGCCTCCCACCCGGCGCGATCCTCCCAGATCGGCTCGCACCGCTCGAGGAGCTGGAGGTTGGCGGGGAAGGCGTCGAGCTCGCCCCCGCCGTCCTCTTCCGCCGCGCGGTAGCCCGTGCAGAGCCGGATCGTCTCGAAGCGATCGAGGACGTCGAGCTTGGTGACGGCCAGCTCGGTCAGGCTGTTGACGCGCGCGGCGTAGCGGACGACGGGCGCGTCGAACCAGCCGCATCGCCGCGGCCTGCCGGTGGTGGCGCCGTACTCCCCGCCCGCCTCGCGCAGCTCCTCCTGGAGCGGGCTCTCCACCTCGGTCGGCAGCGGCCCGTTTCCCACGCGGGTCGTGTACGCCTTCACCACCCCCACGATTTCGTCCAGGTCGCGGGGGCCGATCCCCATCCCGACGGCGGCCCCGCCGGCGGTGGTGTTCGAAGAGGTGACGTAGGGGTAGGTGCCGTGATCGATGTCGAGCTGGCTCCCCTGCGCGCCCTCGAGCAGCACCCCCCGGCCGGCGGCCAGGTGGTCCGCCACCCGCAGGGAGACGTCGGCGGATCGGGCGAGCAGCCGCTCGCGGAACCGCTCGATCCCGGCGAGGATCCCTTCTCCGTCGATATCGGCGTCGCTCCCCATCGCCTCCAGCGACGCGCGCTTCGCCTCCACGTTGGCCTGCACCATCTTCCGGATCCGGTCCGGATCGATGCAGTCGGCCACCCGGATCCCCGTGCGACCCACCTTGTCCTCGTAAGCGGGACCGATGCCGCGACCGGTGGTGCCGATCTTCCGCTCGCCCCGGAGCCCCTCCTTGGCGGCGTCGAGGGCCTTGTGATAGGGGAGCAGGAGGTGGGCCCGGCTGGACACCCGCACCCGGTTCTCGGCGTCGATTCCCCGCTCCTCGAGCCGGTCGATCTCGGCGAAGAACTCGGTCGCGTCGAGAACGACCCCGTTGCCGAGCAGGCACTCCTTGTCGGGATGCAGGATGCCGGAGGGGACCTGATGGAGTACGAACTCCTCCCCCCCGACGACCACCGTGTGGCCGGCGTTCGCACCCCCCTGGTATCGGGCGACCACGTCGGCGCGCTCGGCGAGGACGTCCACGATCTTCCCCTTCCCCTCGTCGCCCCACTGGGCGCCGACCACCACCGCGCACGTGCCGCGCGCCCCGCTCACGGCCCTCTCCTCAAAGACCCGTGGGGGCGTCGAGGAAGACCGACTCGACCCCGAACTCCTCGGAGATTCGCTCGCCCAGCGCGCGGACGCCCACCGTCTCGGTCGCGTAGTGGCCGGCGAAGAAGACGTCGATCCCGCGCTCCCGGGCCACGTGGAAGGCGACGTGGTCACGCTCCCCGGTCACGAACGCGTCCGCGCCCGCCGTGGCCGCCTCGTCGATCAGGCCCGCGGCGTCCCCGGAGACGATCGCCACCCGGGAGATCCTCCCCGGCCCGAATCCCAGCACGGCGGGACGCTCCCCCAGCAGGGCCTCGAGCCGCCCCGCGAGCGTCTCCCGGGTCGTCGGCTCGGGGAGGGCGCCGATCGCGCCGATCTCCCGCTCCCCCCACCGCCCGAAGGGCGTCCGATCCTGGATCTCCAGCAGGTCCGCGAGGACCGCGTTGTTTCCGATCTCGGGGTGGGCGTCGAGCGGGAGGTGGGCGGCGTAGAGGGAGAGGTCCGCGCCGAGGAGCGCGGCCAGCCGCGCCCGCCGCGGGCCGGTCACCGGCTCGCTCTCGCCCCAGAAGATCCCGTGGTGGACGACGAGGAGCTGGGCGTCCGCCTCGACCGCCATCTCGAAGGTCGCCAGCGCGGCGTCGGTTGCGGTGGCGACGGTGCGGATCCGCTCCGCCCCCTCCACCTGGAGGCCGTTCAGCGACTTGTCGCGCCACTCGTCGATCTCGAGCAGCTCGTCGAGCCAGGAGACCAGCCTGTCGCGATCGATGGCCTGGCTCATCCGCCCGGCGGCGAGTCCGCCGGCGCCCCCTCCGGGGAGGAGATCTCCAGGTGCCTTCCTCCCCGTTCGGCGACCAGCGTGTAGGACTCGCCGTCGCTGTAGTAGCTCCACTCGTCGAAGGCCACGTCGAGGGCGGTGTTCATGGTTCTCCAGCGATCCCTCAGGGTGAACTCTCCCACACTCGGATACTCGCCGTCGGCGGCGTGCGCGCTTTCGAGCGCGGTCTGGATGTCGAAGAGGAGAAAGCGGGGATCGGAGCTGACGGCCTGACCGGAGGCGGGCTCCTCCCCGAGGGTGTCGTTGACGGGCGCCTCTCCTTCCCCCGCCGGTCGGTCTCCTCCGCACGCCCCCAGCAGAGCCAGGAAGGCGACGGGGAGCAGGCACGCGGGAACGGGGGGCGGATCGATCATCGAGAGACTCAAGATAGATCGACCCCCGCCTCCCGCAACGCGTCCGCCACGGCCTCGCGGCCCTCCGGTCCGAGCGGCTGCAGGGGCGGGCGCGGGGATCCGCCGCCCGGCCAGCCGCGAAGGTCGAGCGCGGCCTTGATCGCGGGCACCCCCCAGCGGGACCCGAACGCGTCGGCGAGCGGGGCGAGCGATCGCCGGAGCTCGTCGGCGCGCTCGGCCCGGCCCGAGAGGGCGGCGTCGACGAGCTCCGCGGCGACCTCCGGAGCGGCGTCGGCGACGGCCAGGATCGCTCCGTCCGCTCCCGCCGCGATCGCGGCGGCCGTCGCCCGCGCGGAGCCGCTCAGGATCGAGAAGGCGGATCCGGCGCGATCACGCAGCGCCTCCTGGAGGGCGAGATCGCCCGCCGAGTCCTTGATCCCGTCGAGCACGCCCTCGTCGGCGAGCCCGGAGAGGAGATCGGCGGTGAGATCCACCCCGGTCCGCTGCGGGATGTGGTATGCCAGCAGCGGAAGCGGGCTCGCCTCCCGCACCGCCCGGTAGTACTCCGCCAGCTCGTCATGGCCGTAGGGATAGTAGAAGGGGGGAAGGCAGAGCAGCGCGTCGACGCCCGCGGATTCGGCCCTCCGCGCCGCCACCCGCGCAGCCCGCACGCTCTCCCGACCCGTCTGCGCGATCACCGTCCACTCCGGGGGCGCCGCCTCCACGGCGGCGTCCAGCAGGGCCGCCTCCTCGTCGTCGTCGAGCAGCGGCCCCTCCCCGCTGGTGCCGAAGAGGACGACGCCCGCGAGGCCGAGCTCGCCGTAGATCCGCAGCTGCGCGCCGAGCCGCTCGGGCTCGGCGTCGCCGGAGTCGGAGAAGGGGGTGGGGACCGGGCAGAAGAGACCGGCCAGCGGAAGACTCATTCGTTGACGCGCACGTCCCGCACGGCGTCGAGGTCGAGCAGCTCCTCGAGGATCTCGTCCCGCGTGGAGGTGGTGACGGTGGCCGCGAACTCCATCTCCATCTCGTCCCGCACGGACTCGAGCCGGATATCGTCGAGCTGGAGCCGGTGGGCCTCGGCCAGGTCGTTGATCCGGTCGATCAGTCCCGGTTCGCGCATCGCGTGGACGTGGAAGTGGACGAAGTGGCGCGGGCGGGTCAGATGGCTCTCCACCCATCCCAGCACCGCCAGGATCGCGAGGAGGACCAGGGTGGCGGCGATCGCCGGGGCGTAGAAGCCGGCCCCGATCGCCAGGCCGATCCCGGCCATCACCCAGATCGTGGCCGCGGTGGTGAGCCCGTGGACCGCGCCGCGGGCCTGGATGATCGTGCCCGCGCCGAGAAAGCCGATGCCGGAGACGATCTGGGAGGCGATCCGGCCGGGGTCGGCGATGTTCACCTGCCGCTCGCCATAGACGATCGCGAGGTGGATCGACACCATCGTGATCAACGTCGAGCCCACCGTGATCAGCATGTTCGTCCGCAGGCCCGCCGGCTTGTCGCCCAGCTCCCGCTCGAACCCGATCGCCGCGCCGCAGACGAAGGCGAGCGCCAGCTTGGTCCACAGGTCCGGGGCGAGAAACTCGCTCAGCGATCCTCCACGGTCGTGGCGTCGCCCGACGCGTCGTAGGCGCGAAACCGGTCGATCACCTCGGCGAGCGCCTCGTAGGAGTCCACCTCGCACAGGTCGCACAGGTCGTCGAACAGCTCGATCGCATCCCACCGCGCCTGGACGGTGGGGCAGAAGCGGCGGGCCTCCAGCGCCTCCTCCAGGAAGGGGATCCGGTAGTCGGGATCGTCGGGCCCGACGAGCGGGCGTACGACGCGGTCGACGAAGTAGAGGTCCTGCAGGACGATTTCGGGCTCGACCTCGGCGTCCATTCGATCGAGCCGCTCGAACAGGAGATCTTCCATCGCTTCCCCCGATGCTCGGATCGACTCGCGGAGGTCCGAAGATAGATCTCGGCACCCCGCGGGCAAGCGGCTCTCCCCCGGCCGGGGTCTCACCCGTGGGGCTCGTGGCGCCACGAGCGGGCGAGCCGCGCCGGAGACACCCCCGCCCAGTATCCGATCCGCAGCGACCACATGCGAACCATGGTCCGCGCCACCCCTCCCTCCATCCAACGGCGGGCGGAGGTCGTGAGCGGCCCGTGGCAGATGGCCGGCGCTCCCGCGGCGGCGAGCGCCGAGAAGAGCGCCACGTCCTCGAACAGGGGCCAGTCCGGGAAGCCGCCGACCCGGCCGAAGACCTCGCGACGCACGAAGATCCCCTGGTCCCCGGTTCCGGTGCGGGTGGCGCGCGTGCGGGCGTTGATGCCCGCCTGGACGACCCGAAGCAGCGGTCTCCTGCGCCGCTCGGGCTCGGGAAAGGCCATCAGGAAGCACCCTCCGGCGGCCCCGGTCCCGAGGGCCGCGGCGATCTCCCCCACCGCCCAGGGGGGCGGCTCGCAGTCGGCGTGGAGGAACCAGAGCGTGTCCCCGTGGGTCGCCGCGGCGCCCGCGTTCTGCTGCCGGGCGCGGCCGCGCGGCGCCTCCACGAGCCGGGCCCGCTCGCTGGCGATCGCCCGCGTGCCGTCCTCGCTGCCGCCGTCGGCCACCACCACCTCGGCCGGCCCCGGCCGGCACGCGGCCAGCGCGTCGAGCAGCCGGGGAAGCCGCCGCGCCTCGTTCCAGGCGGGCACCACGACGCTCACCTCCGGGCTCTCCATCTCCGGAGCGGCTACGTCCCTTCGTCCGCGGCGGTGGCCCCGGCCTCTTCCGCCCCGTCCGGGGGCCGGTCCCGAATCGGCAGTCGGAAGCGGAAGGTGCTCCCCTCGCCGGGCTCGGACTCCGCCCAGATCCTGCCGCCGTGGAGCTCGACCAGCTGCTTGCAGATCGCCAGCCCCAGACCCACCCCCGGATAGGAGCGGGTCGCGGAGGAGTCGACCTGGTGGAACGCCTCGAAGATCTCGGTGATCTTCTCGGCCGGAATCCCGATTCCCTCGTCGCTCACCCACCCCTCCACCTCGCCATCCACCGTCCGCGCCCCCACCTCGACCCGTCCCCCCTCGGCGAACTTGATCGCGTTCTCCACCAGGTTGAGGTAGACGCGGTAGATCTTCTCGCCGTCCATCCAGCACGGCTCCGCTTCCTCGTCGACGACGATCTCGATCTCGTGCGGCTCGTTCTCGACCAGGGGGAGGACGGTCTGGCGCACGCTGTCGAGCAGGGTTCGAAGCGCCACCCTCCCGTAATGGACCCCGGGGCTCGTCTCCTGATGGCGCGCGAAGTCGAGCAGCCGCGAGATCATGTCGAGCAGATGCTGGCTGTTGCGGCTGATGCTGGAGAGAACCCGCCGCTGCTCGTCGTTCACCGGCCCGCACATCTCGTACTCGAGGATCTCGGTGTTCGCGATGATGGAGGTGAGGGGGGTCTTCAGCTCGTGACTGGTGTTCGAGAGGAACTCCGACTTGAGCTGGTTCGAGCGCTCCAGCTCGCGGTTGATCCGCTGGAGCTCCTCGTTGATCGCGCGCACCTCGTCCTCCGCCCGTCTCCGGACCGTGAGGTCGGTCAGCTCGTACTTGAAGGCCGGCCGGCCCTCCCACTCGATGCGGTCCCCATGGACGAGGACCGGGAGGCGGGACCCATCGGCGGTCACGATCTCGAGCTCGTAGTCGGCCACCGGCTCGTCCCGTCGTCGCTGCTCCAGCATGCGGGACGCCTCCCCCCGATCCTCCGGCGCGATACGTTCGAAGAGCCCGATTTCGAGCAGCTCCTCCTCCCTCAATCCGGTGCGCTCGAACAACGCGCGATTGGCGAACACGTACTGCCCGTCCTGCATGACCGCGATCATGTTCGGGTCCTCGTTCAGGATCTGCCGGGCGCCGGTCCGGCCGGCCGCCGATCGCGAGCGGATCTCCTCGAAGCCGAGCAGGGCGGCTCCCGCGGCCAGCGCCGCTCCGAGAACCGCGTCGGCCAGTGCGGGCCAGCCGGTGGCGGCCGAGGGGCCGGCCGCGATCCACACCGCCGGCTGCGCAGCCGCCCACGCCACCAGGCCCCATCCCGCCACCGACGCCCCGACGGGCGCCCTCGAACGGCCGAACCGGGCGATCAGCCCCCCGGTTCCGATCGCGCTCGCCACCAACAGCCCCTCCGTCACCGTAGACGGGAGGATCGCCTCCGGACGCGTCGCCGCGAACACCACCAGCACGCCCGCGGCGAGCGCTCCGACGAAAGCGCCGTAGAGGAGACCCCCGCCCGGGCCGAGCCGCTCGCGACCGGCGTACCCCATCCCTGCCAGCAGGATGGTGGCGGCCGCGGCCACGACGAGGCCGGCGTCGATCCACCCGGCCGCGCCCCTCGGGAGGGTCCCGAGCGGCGCCAGCTGCCTCGCCAGCAGGAGGGCCCACCCCGCCCCCCACAGGAGGAACGGGACGGTCCGGTAGCGCCAGCCGAGCCAGGAGAAGGTCGCCGCGAGGACGGCCAGATACACGACGGGATGGGGGGCGGCGCCGAAGGTCACTCGGCCGGAGGACAGCCGTCGGGAACCGGCGCGCAGGCGTCCCACACCCCGCGGTCGGCGGCCCGCGCCTCCTCCTCCGCGGCGGCGATCTCGTCCCGGAAACGCCGGGTCTCGCCGAAGGGAAAGGCGCAGGCGAGCCCGCGGCGGACCAGCTCCACGTTGACGAGGTCGCCGTCGATCTCGAGGTAGGCGAGCAGCCTCCCGAAGCGGTCCCGCGTCTCGGCCGGGTCCAGCAGGATCCGCACCACCCGGTCCTCGACGAGGTCCACGTTCGCGGCGGTCGCCTCCGCGGCCCCGCACTGCGGGAGGGGACGCCGCTCCGGCGCGTCGATCCCGATGTAGCGGACCGAGGTGCCGTCGGAGAGGATCGCGGTGTCCCCGTCGACCACCCGCTCGACCCGGAACTGCCGGTTTCCGTACCGTTCCCGGTCGCCGGACACCTCCCCGGACGCCCCCGGCCCGTTGCAGGCGGTCGCCGCGAGCGCCAGCAGGGCGAGCGGGACGAGGGCCCGGGGCGAGCGCCCGCGCGGTCGGGGCGTCGACGGTCTCAGCTTCCGATCACCCTGGCGACGAGGCTTCGGGCCTCGGCCTCGTCGGTGGTGCCGTCCACGATGACCCGGCCGTCGCGGAAGAGGTTCACCGTCATCCCGTTCCGCCGGGCCCGCAGCAGGTAGTCGTTCCGCTCCACCTGCCATTCACCCCCCAGCCGATCGGCGATCGCCTCCAGGGCCGGGGGAGCCCCCTCGCGTGGAAGAAGCTGGATCGCCTCGCGCCCGCACAGCCGGGCGGCGCGGGCGCCCCGCCCCCCCTCCAGCCACTCGTACTCGCCCCGCGCGCAGAGGGGGCAGTCGGTGCTGGGCCCGCCGGTGCGCACCGGGGTGAAGCCGACCTCCCAGCCGTCGTACCGGAGCAGGACCCGGTGCACCGCCTCGGGCCGGCCCAGGAGAAGCTTGAGGATCTCGGTGGCCTGGAGGCCCGCCACTACGGCCACCGCACTGCCGAGCACCCCCGCGGTCTCGCAGGTCGGGACCGCTCCCGCCGGCGGCGGCTCCCCGAATACGCACCGCAGGCACGCCGTCTCCCCGGGCACGACCGGCATCACGACCCCGCCGGTGCCGATCACCCCGCCGTACACCCACGGCACCCCCTCGCGCAGGGCCCAGTCGTTCACGAGATAGCGGGTCTCGAAGTTGTCGGTGCCGTCGCACACCACGTCGGCGCCGGCGAGGAGGGTGTCGGCGGTGTCCGGGTTGAGGTCGTCGATCACCCCGTCCACGGCGATCTCCGGGTTGATCGCCCGCAGGGCGCGGGTCGCCGCGATCGCCTTGGGGAGGCGATCGGCGGCATCCGCATCGGTGAACAGCGACTGTCGCTGCAGGTTCGAACGCTCGACGAAGTCGCGGTCGATCACGGTGAGCCGGCCCACGCCGGCCCGCGCCAGGAGCTCCGCCTGGAGCGAACCCAGCGCCCCGCACCCGACCACGGCGGCGTGGCGCTGCGCGAGCCTCGCCTGCCCGGCAGGTCCCACCTCCGGAAGGATCGCCTGGCGGACGTACCGCTCCGGGACCTTCTGCGACTCCATCGAAGGCAAGGTATCGCCCGGGGACGGACCGAAACAACAGGGATGCCGGTATACTCCACGCGATGGACGATTCCCGACGGATCGTGGTGACGGGCATGGGCGCGGTGAGCCCGAACGGGGTGGGCCGCGAGGCGTTCTGGCGCGCCTGCCGGAACGGGGTGAGTGGCACCGGCCCGATCACCCGCTTCGAGACCGACGGGCTGCCCTGCCGGGTCGCCGCCGAGGTGGACGGGTTCGACGTGGAGGCGCACCTCCCCCCCAAGACCCGCCGCTACGGCCTCCGGGTCGTGGCGATGGCGCTCGCCGCGACCGACGAGGCGCTGGAGCAGGCCGGCCTCGACGCCTCGGCGATGTCCATGGAGGAGCGACGCCGCACCGGTGTCGTGGTGGGCACCGGCGCCGCCGGAATCGCCTTCGGGGAGGAGCAGTACGAGACGTGGTTCTCCGAGGGGTACCGGCGGGTGAGCCCGTACGGGATCGTGGCCACCTTCGTCGGCATGCTCTCCAGCGAGATCTCGATGGCGCGGGAGCTCCGGGGGATGAGCCACGTCGTCTCCACCGGCTGCACCTCGGCCTCGGACGCCATGGGATACGCGATGCAGGCGCTGCGAACGGGATGGGCGGACCGGATCGTGACCGGCGGCGCCGAGGCGTGTATCGTGCCCGGCATCATGGCCGGCTTCTGCCGGATGGGGACGATGACCACCCGCAACGGCGACGCCGCGGCCGCCTCGCGCCCGTTCAACGCCGACCGCGACGGCTTCGTGATGGGAGAGGGGGCGTGGATGCTCGTCTTCGAGACCCTGGAGAGCGCCCGGGAGCGCGGCGCCGAGGTCCTGGCGGAGATCGCCGGCTACGGGACCACCTGCGACGCCCACCACCGGACGCGCCCCGAGCCCACCGGCGAGGAGGCGGCCCGGGCGATCCGCCTGGCGCTGAAGGAGGCCGGCCTCGCCCCCGAGGCGGTCGGTTACGTGAACCTCCACGGCACCGCCACCGATCTGAACGACCGGATCGAGTCGCGCGCGGTCCGGCTCGCCTTCGACGGGTACGCCGAGCGGCTGCCCACCTCGGGGCTGAAGTCGATGATCGGCCACGCGCAGGGGGCGTGCGGCGCCGCCGGGATCGTGGAGACCGTGGCGGCGATGCGGGCGGGGTGGCTCCCCCCGACGATCAACTACGAGGTGCCCGACCCCGCCTGCGACCTCGACTACGTTCCCAACGAGGGGCGGGCCGCCGAGGTGGACGCCGCCGTGGTGAACTGCATCGCGTTCGGCTCGAAGAACTCGGCGCTGGTGGTCCGGACCTTCCGGGAGTGATCGCCTCTCCCTAGGAGACGCGGGTCCAGATCACGATGACGCCGCAATCGGTGCCCTTCCGTTTGAACTGGGCCGGAACCGACGCCGGGCTGTAAACCTCGAGCCCCTCGATGTCGTTGGGGTGAATGTCGTCGAGATCGAACTCGGCCAGCGGGACCCCGTCGACGAAGTGGAGAGGCCTGCATTCTCCGGGCTCGGGTCGGAAGGTTCTCCCTCCACCTGCCACCCTGTCCTCCGTGGGAGTCTCGTTTCCTCGGGCCCCGAACTCCCGATCACTTCCCTCGCAATTCTCCGCCGAGATCCCGCCGCATTTCCTACCCGTGAGCCCCGGGTTGCGTCTCGTCGCGATGCTCTGCATCCGCCGCTTGCCCTCCGCCCGTCCGAAGTGGTAGACGCACTTCCCCGGCTGGCGGCAGTCGAGCCGGATCGCGGGAACGTTCTGCAGCAGCTCCGAGGAGCTGAACGGGGCCTGCTCCTCGATGTCGGCCCGGGTGATGAACGTTCCGCCCGAGCCCCGGTTCGCGCGCCGGTAGAAGTCCTTCACGCCCGCCGGCCAGTTCGGATCGACGTCGACCTCGGCCTCCACCGGGTCCACCACGATCGGCTCGCTCAGGAGGGCGATCTCGACGACGGAGGAGGCGCCCGCCTCTACGGTCGCCGCGACTGGAGCATCCCCCTTCGTGGCGAGGCGATCGGTGGTCAGCTCGTAGGTTCCCACCGGTACCCCCATGAAGAGGAACTCCCCGTTCTCGTCGGTGACAGCGGTGCGGCCCGTCTCGCCGAGCCGGACCTCGACCCCCTCGAGCGGCTCGCCCGTCTCGACCATCGTCACGGTCCCCGCCAGCATCCCGGTCGCTTCCTGGGCG
>JAWVZN010000041.1:0-22327 GCA_033722155.1 Gemmatimonadota bacterium
GCGGTGCCGTTCGACGACGGCTCGTCGTTCGCGGCCCCCCGGGTCTCTCTCGCTCCGCGCCGCTCCAGGTACCGCTCGAGGGCGCGCCCGATCGCGTCGGGGGCGGAGAGGATCAGCTCGCCGTCGTCCCACACCGCGTTCGGGCCGCTGATCCCCTTGAGCTGATCCACGATCGTCCCGGGATCGATCCCCGAGCGGAGGCACAGGGAGATGAGCCGGCACATCGCCTCCGACTGGGCGGCGGCGCTCCCGCCGGCCTTGCCGAGCGAGGCGAACACCTCGCACGGCCCGCGCTCGTCCTCGTTGATCGTGATGAAGAGGGACCCCTCGCCGGTCCGGATCTTCTCGGTGGTCCCGGAGGTGATCGTGGGGCGCGCCCGCGGCTTCAGCCGTCCGGGCGCGGGGGGCTTCGCGCGCGCCTCCGGCTCCACCTCGGTCTCGGCCGGGTCCTCGTCCTGCTCGCTCACCAGAATCCCCTCCCGGGCTCCCTCCCGGTACACCGTGATCCCCTTGAGGCCCGCCTTGTAGGCGGTGATGTAGATGTCGGCGACCGTCTCGACGTCGACGTCGGTGGGGAGGTTCACGGTGGAGGAGATCGCCGAGTCGACCCACCGCTGGATCGTCCCCTGCATCCGCACCCGGAAGTAGGGGTCGATGTCGTGGGCGGCCACCACGTGCTCGGGAAGCTGCTCGTCGTCGCCGAACAGCTCCTTGATCAGCGGGTGGTACACCTTGTACTCGTGGAACGTCTCCCCGTCGTCCTGCTTCACCCGCCGCTTGTAGGAGGTCTGGAAGATCGGCTCGATGCCGCTCGAGCTGCGGGCCACGATCGAGCCCGTCCCGACCGGCGGGCACGTGAGCACCGTCGAGTTTCGGAGCCCGTGCTCGCGGATCTGCTCCCGGAGATCCTCCGGCAGATCCTGGACGAACTTCGACTCGGAGACGCCCTCCCAGTCGAAGAGGGGGAAGGGCCCCTTCTCCCGCGCCAGGTCGATCGAGGTCTGGTAGGCGGTCCGGCAGATCGTCTCCATCATCCGGTCCACCACCTCGAGCGCCTCGTCGGTGTCGTACTTCACGCCCATCCGGACGAGCGCGTCGGCGAGGCCGGTGATGCCGAGGCCCACCCGCCGGTCGCTCGCCACCGCCTCCTTGATCTCGTCGAGTGCGTGGTTCTCCATGTTGTAGTCGATCACGTCGTCGAGGAACCGGGTGGCGGTGCGGGCCACCTGCTCGAGCTCGGCCCAGTCGAAGTCCCCGCTCTCGTCCACGAACTTCGAGAGGTTGATCGAGCCGAGGTTGCAGGCGGTGTAGGCGGCCAACGGCTGCTCACCACAGTTGTGAGCACAGAATCCGTTGGCTACAAAGGAGTTGGAGACAGGCTCGGACAGGTCGTAGACGGTCTCCTCCCCATCCACGACCAGGGAGTCGAACCGCGCCACGAAGCGCTCCCGATATGGTCCACGCTCGCCGTACGCGGAAAGGCCGTTCAGCAGCGCGGCCTCCTTGGCGTTGGTCAGGAACCCGATCTCCTCCGCGAAGCGGCCGAGGTTCGATCGGGAGATGGCGAGGTCGTGGTCGGGGCGGCTCCGGTACGCGTTCCCGTCGATCTCGACCCTCCGTTCCGGGTGGCGCCCCTCGTAGATCCGCGAGGCGATCCCGAAGTTCAACAGCATCCGCTGGACGTCCTTGAGGAGGGTCAGGGAGACCGACGTCAGCCGGACGGAGAGGCCCCGGTCCGGGGAGCCGGACACATGGCCGTCGGCCGTGAAGAGGGCCTGCAGGAGCCCGCGCTGGAAGCTCTCCGAAGCCCGGAAGGCCGACAGCGGCAGCCCGTCCACCTTCGACTCGGCGGTGAGGCCGTGTCTCTCGGCCATCACCTCGCGCAGGCGAGTGGAACTCACCGTGGCTAGGCTACGGGCCTCGACGTCCACCACGCCGACGGGATAGCGGGCCTCCTCCGGATCCTGACCCAGCACGTCGTTCACGTAGCCGGCGAATTCGTCGGCGAGCTCCCGATCGTCCTCCCAGAAGCCGAGGACGGCGCCGTGGCCGTTGTCGCCGGTGATGTGGCCGTCGCCGATCAGCCAACCGAGGACCCGCCCCTCCGCGGCCGTCCCCTGGGTGCCGAATCCGCCCTTGCGGTTCAGGACGTGGATCTCGTCGCCCGGCTCCAGGTCCCTCGCCTCCACCCATCCCCGCGTCGTCATGAACCGGTGCTCCTCGGTGACCCGGACCTCGTATCCTTCCTTCGTCTTCAGCCGGAAGACGGGCTTCGTTCCGGTCGCGAACGGCGTCGAGGCCGGGCCCCAGGGGCCGGCGCCGAACCTCCGGTCGAGGGTCACCGCCTTCGGTTCGCCCCGCTCCGCCAGCTCCGCGATCGGGTAGAGGCCCTCGCTCGTGTACACAAGCGTGTCGCCCGTGACGCACGGGTTGGTCGACGTGAGCGGGTTGGCGTACTCGACGTTGTGGTACTCCTTCATCGTGTCCCAGAAGATGATCCCGGGCTCGGCGGAGGCGTGGGCGTTCTCGATGATCGTGCGCCACAGCTCCCGCGCCCGGACCGTCTCGAACACCTCGCCGCCCCACCGCAGATCGAAGTCGTCGTCCTCGAGCACCGCCTCCATGAACTCGTGGGTGATGAGACACGAGATGTTGGCGTACTGGACCTTCTTCCGGGTGTCGTCGTTCTTGATCGTGACGAAGTCGAGGATGTCGGGATGGTCCACCCGCATCGTCAGCATGAGCGCTCCGCGCCGGCCCGCCTGGCTGACGGTGTTGGTCGACTCGCTGAAGAGGTTCATGAAGCTGGTCGCGCCCGGGGAGCCCTGCACCGTGGCGTTCACGGCCGCCCCCTTCGGCCGGAGGATCGAGAGGTCGGTCCCGACTCCACCTCCGGTGCGGTACACCATCGCGCTGTCGGCGAGGCACCCGTAGATCCCCTCGAGGCTGTCCTCGACGATCGGGATCACGTAGCAGTTCGACAGCGTCGGCTTGCGGCGCGCGTCGTCGCGGCCGGCCCCGTGCATCACCCGGCCGCCGGGCACGAACTTGAAGTCGAACAGCATGGCGAAGAACTCCTCGTACCAGTAGTCGGGATCCTCCTCCACGCTCGCGAGCTCCCGGGCGACCCGCTCCCACAGGTCCAGCGGCCCCTCCTCGCCCGGTTTCAGGTACTTCTTCCGCAGGACGTCGGCGGCGAGATCGTCCGGGTAGTAGGTGTCGGTGCGTCGGGCGCGCTCGAAGATCTCCGCCGCGTCGGGGTCGGTGAGGATGGAGAGGTACCGCTCGCGGTCGATGTCGGGGCCGGCGCCGTCGGGCATGCTCGTGGGTTCCTTCCGTGGCTTTCGTGGATAAGGGGCGTCCGGACGGCGGTGGATCGATGGGCGTCCGCGCGCGCTGATCGCTGTTCGTGTTCTCGCGGGACGAGGCGAATCCAGTGTATCGAAGCCGGGACCCGGTGTCAAGGTTCGGTTACAATATACGGGGGAGTGACCCGGAGGGCCCCCTACATGTCGTGGATAACTCTGGGGAAACTTCGTGTGCGGGCTGGGGATCGGCGTGGAAAAGAGGGTCGGCTCCGCGGTTGACAGGCCCGCCCCCTCGGGGACACATTGTTGCACCGACGAGCCCGCTCCGTCGGGCTCGCGAGAACTCGTTCGACGCGATCTCTGGAGGATGGAATGACGAAGGTGGAGACGAAGGAAGCGCAGGGGCAGGACCGGATCCTGGACGCCACTCCGTCCGCGACGGAGAAGATCAAGGAGCTTCGCGACCGGGAGGGGCTGGGGGAGAAGGGCCTGCGGGTCCGGGTGGTCGGTGGCGGCTGCCACGGCTTCTCCTACGCCCTGGGCTTCGACGATCCCAAGGAGAACGACACCATCCTGAAGATCGACGGCGTCGAGTTCCTGATCGACAAGTTCAGCACCCCGTACCTGATGGGGGCGAGCGTCGATTTCGTCGACGGGCTGAACGGAGCCGGCTTCAAGATCGGCAACCCGAACGCCAAGTCGACGTGCGGCTGCGGCGAATCGTTCACCGCGTAGCCTCCACCGAACCGAAGACCCCACGAGCAGGCGCCTCGTAGCGCCCACCGCTACACTCGGAATTCGAGAGCTCCCTCTCCGCGACCGACGCGGAGGGGGAGTTTTTCTTTCCGACTCTCCCCGGGAGAAGCCCCGTGAAGACCGGTGACGATGATAGACGACGCAGGATGGGATGGATCGTCGTGGGCGCGCTCTTCCTCGCCGGACTCGTGTACGTGATGGTGCTGCCGATGCGGGAGGCCCCCTTCCGGGTGGTGGAGCACGAGATCAGCCGCGCGCAGGGCGCTCCCGCGATCGTGGGTCGGTTGCGGAACGGGGGGGAGACGGCGCCCCGGCTGCTCGTGGAGGCGTACCTCTACGGGGGCGACGACCGCTACCTCGGCACCGCCCGGACGGTCCTCGAAACCGTCCCCGGGGACGCGACGGTGCCGTTCCGCATCCCGCTCTCGTCCCGTTTCGCCGGTCGGGTCGAGCGCTACTCCCTGTACGCCGGCGACTCCCCCAACCCCTTCGCCCCCGAGCCCCGGTGAGCGGCGCCGCCGGGAGCGCTTCCCGGCCGGATCTTGCTACAGGTGGTCGTTTCGTGGCATGATGGTAGGAGCCCCATGACCGTACGCGGCAGCCACCTCGCGGCCATCCTCTTCGCCGACATCGTCGAGTACAGCGACCTCTCCGCCCGCGACGAGGCTCGCGCGCTGCGGCTCGTCCACGCCTTCCAGAAGGAAGCCCGCTCCTCGGTCGTCCGGTACGGCGGGCGGGTCGTCAAGTTCGTGGGGGACAGCGTCCTGGCGGAGTTCTCCAGCACCCGGGCGGCGATCGGCGCCGCGGCGTCGCTGCGCGAGGGGTTCGGCCGGGGCGCCGCGGAGAGAGGCCTGGGCGAGCCCCGGCTCCGGATCGGCATCCACGTGGGCGACATCACATCCGCCGAGGGGGATCTCTTCGGCGACGGAGTGAACGCGGCCGCGCGGCTGCAGACCGTCGCCGACCCCGGCGAGATCCTCGTGAGCGGGGACGTCTTCCATCAGCTGCGCCAGCGCCGGGAGCTGGAGTTCGAGCCCCGGGGCCAGCGCGACTTCAAGGGGGTGGGACGGCTCGAGACCTACGCGGTCTCCGTGGTGGAGCCGATCGAGCCCGAGGCGGGCGCCGGCGGCTTCGGACGCCCGGACAGGGGGGTGGTCGAGGAACTGAGGAGCGGCGACTGGCTCCGGACCCGCCAGGGGAGGATCGCGGCCGGGGCGGGTCTGCTGCTGGCGCTGGTCCTCGTCGCGCTGGTGGCGTGGTGGTCCCCGTGGGGGGCGCGCTCCGGAGACGCGGTGGCCGGCGCATCGCTCGATCCCGCCCGGATCGCGGTCCTGTACTTCGACGCCCTCGGCGAGGGCGGAGAGCTCGAGTCGCTGGCGAACGGGATCACCGAGTCCCTGATCCACGCCCTCGGCGGCGTCGGCGAGATCGAGGTCGTCTCCCGGCACGGGGTTCGTCCCTACCGGGGCCTCGAGGCACCGACGGACAGCGTGGCGCGCGCCCTGGGAGCCGGGGTGCTGATCGAGGGGAGCGTCGAGCGCCCCGGCGACACCGTGCGCGTGCAGGTACGGATGGTGGACGCCACCGAGGGGACCCGGATCGCGAGCTTCACCGAGGCGGCGCCCTGGTCCGAGGTTTTCTCCCTCCAGGATGAGCTCGTGGACGACATCTCCGCGGCCCTGCGGCAGCGCCTCGGCCGCGAGCTGCGGCTCGAAGAGCGGCGCCGGGGCACCGACATCGTGGAGGCGTGGGAGTTGGTCCAGCGCGCCGAGCGGCTGGTGGCTCAACTGCCCGGGGTGCGGGAGGACGCCCGGGTGAGCTCCGCGCTCCGGAGCGAGATCGACGACCTGCTGCGTCGGGCGGAGGCCCTCGACCCCGACTGGATCGAGCCGGCGCTGGTGCGCGGCCGGGTCGCGTCGATCGTCGGCGACGAGGCGGCTCTCCAGGGCGGCGTCGAGCATCTCGACCGCGCGCTCGACCATCACCCGCAGGACCCCCGTGCCCTCGCCCAGCGGGGTGTGCTCCGCGACGAACTCGCCTCGCTGGCGACCGACTCCATCGGGGCCGCGACGCAACTCGCCGGCGCCGAGGAGGATCTCCGCACCGCGGTGGGCATCGACCCCTCGCTGGCGAAGGCGTGGATCGGCCTCGCCGACCTGCTCTACAACGACAAGTGGCGCCTTCCCCAGGCGAAGGAGGCGGCGCGCCGCGCCTACGAGGAAGACGCGTTTCTGCTCGAGGAGGAGCACTTCCGGTGGCTGTGCGAGATCTCCCTTCAGATGAAAGAGCTGAACGAGGCGCGCAGGTGGTGTGCGGAGGGACGTCGACGGTATCCCGAAGATCCGTATCTCCTGGGAGCCGAGCTCACCCGGCTCGCCACGCCCGGTGTGGAGCCGGATCCCGAGCGGGCGTGGCGGTTCCTGGAGGCCCTGGGTCGGTTGCCGGGCGCGGAGTTCAACGTGCCGGCGAACACGATGCAGGTCGCCGCCGTCCTCGTCCGGGCGGGCCTGCCCGACAGCGCGAATGCGGTGGCCGGCGAAGCGCGCCGACGGGCGAGTGCCGAGGTGGAGCCGTACCTCGACGCGCTCGAAGCGCACGTGAGGTTGTTGCAGGGAGACCGGAGGCGCTCGCTGGCGCTGTTGCGCTCCTTCCTCACGGTGGTGCCGTCCCAGCGGTCCTACATCGCGCGGGACTGGTGGTTCGAGCCCCTCCACGGTGATCCCCGCTTCGAGCGACTCGTCGACCGCGAGCGCCTGCCGATCTTCTGCCGGATCCTGTGCGAGCCGCCCGGCTGACGCGAAACCCGTCCCGATCGCGGCCCTCTGGCTCTTCTAGGGGCCGCCGGGGCCGGGGGCGAGTTCGACCCGGAACTCGTCGTTGCTCGGATCGACGTCTTCTCCGTTCACCTTGGCGGACTGGCTGGTGTCGCAATTGACGCCCCGGCAGGTGAGTGTCGCATAGGCATTGCTGTTGGTGCTGTTTCCCTGGTACACCGCGATCTCGAGCGGACTGTGTCCCTTGATCACGACCATCGGCACGGCGTCCTCCTCGCGCTGAGGGTTGGGTTCCGGCGGTTTTCCTCCTGAAGCGCTCCTACCTCTTTTACCACATATCGCCGTCCCACGAAAGGGAGTCCGAGGCCGGAACCCGCTCGGAACGCTCGAGGTGGGCCTCGACCTCGGAGCGCTCGAGCCAGATCGGCCGGAGCCGCTTCCCGGCGTAGAGGGGGAGCTGGTCGTACCGGTGGCGGGAGCCGGGCCGGGTGGCGTTGCCGTAGGCGAGAAGCCCCCGGGCCCGGACCCGCTCGCCGAACTCGACGGCCGCCACGTAGGAGTCGCCGTGGACCGCCGGCCGCCGCCCCTCCTCCAACCGTCCGTAGCCGGTGACCCGGAAGACGCCGAGGGGATCGGGGGCGCCGTTCGCCGGCAGGTCGAGCGTGTCGCCTCTGAGCCGGTGCACCGCCCCCCACGCCACCTCGGCGGAGCCGTACGCCTCCTCCAGCGAGGCGGCCGCCTCGGCCAGCGCGCGGGCGGCGGCGTGGGGCTCGGCCAGCCCGTCGGGGGTGGAGAGCGGCGCCTCCGGATCGAACGGTCGGGCGAACATCTCCCGCCACCGATCGTACCGATCGCCGAGCGACCGGAGGAAGACGGCGAACAGGAGCGCCCCCCGGCTGTCGGCGTCCACCTCGCGGTCCCACCGCTCCAGGACGGCCGCGGCTCGCTCGGCCGCCGGCCCCCCGGTCGATCGCGCGGCGGGGATCAGCTCGTCGAGGAGCCGGTCGGCGAGCTCGACCCGGGTGGAGTGCTTGTAGGCGATCATCTCCTCGAAGCCGATCCGCTCGTCGGCCACGAGCATCCCGATCGAGCGCTGGGAGCGGAAGCCGACCCCCCGACGGCTCAGGTAGGGGGGGAAGTCCGCCGGGTCGAGCGCCCTGGGCCAGGTCGAGCTCCACGGGGGGTCGTTGGCGTTCTGGACCCACCCCGACGGCGGGTCGAGAACCCGTGGCAGGTCCCCGTAGGGGTGGACCTCGTCCCACAGCAGCGCCGGGTCGTCGCCCGGGACCGCCCCGCTCCAGAAGCCCCAGCCGCCGCGCGGGCGCACCGGCACCCGGCCGTTGAACACGTACAGCACGTGCCCGTCGGCGTCGGCGTACACGACGTTGAAGAAGGGCATCTGCAGGCGCGCGAGGGCCGCCTCGAACGCCTCCAGGCTCCCCGCCCGGGCCATCTCCCAGTACTGGTCGAACAGGTGGGGGGCGTCGAGGCCGACGACCCGGAGGGCGTAGGGGGTGCCGTCGCGCTCGGCGACGACGGGACCGTGCACCGACCGCCGGATCTCGAGCGGCTCGGCCCGGAGGCTGCCGTCGGCGGTCCGGACGAGCAGGGTGTCGCGCTCCGTCTCGAAGGGGAGGATCTCCCCGCCCCAGCGGTAGCCGCCGGGAGCGGGCTCGAGGGCGTACAGGTCGGCCCCGTCCACCGGGTTCACCGTGTGGCTCCACCCCAGCCGGCGGTTGAAGGCGATCCCGAGAAACGGCATCCCGACGAGCGCCGCCCCGTAGGCGTCGATCCCGGGTGCGGAGAGGTGGGCCTCGAAGAAGCGGAAGGGTCCGCTCCACGGCAGGTGGGGGTTGGCGAGCAGCATCGCCCGGCCGCCGGCCGCCCGCTTTGGGCCGATCGCCCACGCGTTCGATCCTCCGAACGGGGAGGGGCCCACCCGGCCGGCGGCGTCCCAGGGCGCGCGGACGAACGAGAAGTGGACCACCCGCTGGAGGTGGGCGAGGACGTCCGTGGCGCGGACCGGCAGCACCGGCTCGAGCGAGTCCGCGATCGCCCCGGGGTGGGACCTCGCCCACCCGTTGACGCCCTCGACGAAGGCGTCGAGCCGGCGCCTCGACGCCGGGCTCTGGGCCTCGAGCCACGCCTCGGCCCGGTCGGGGATCCCGACGGTGCGGATCCACCGGTCGGAATGGAGCCGCTCTCCGCCCCAGTACTCCGCCGCCCGTCCGCGCGCCTCGCCGTAGAGGCCGAGCATCAGGTCCGCGTGCGCCTCGGCCATCGCCCATCCGAAACCCCGGAGCAGGGCGGCGTCGCCCCCGGCGTAGACGTGGGGCACGCCCCACGCGTCCCACAGGATCTCGGCCGCCCCGTCCGCCGGGCCCGCCCGCGGGCTCGCGGCCTCGCCGGCCAGGGTCAGGGCGAGGGCGATCGCGAGGCCGAAGGCGATCGCGAGGCCGCGGGGATCTCCGGACGTCTCGGGCAAGGGGCCTCCCTTCGTGATCGGCATCGGTTCGCGGGGCTCCCGCGTTGCCGCGGGGGGTGGGGCGCGCTAAGATACTGGGGCGAAAGGCCCCGAGCCCACCACCCCTACTCCACACCGGAACGATGCCCCAGCGAGCCCCCGGCCTCCTTCGGAGGCGCCTCGCCGCGCCCCTCGCCCTCCTCGCGGCCCTCTCCGTCGCCGGCTGCGGAGCTCCGCCCGCCGACCAGGCCGCGGCCGAGGGCCCGCTGCGGGGCTTCGAGATCGAGGCGCCGCTCGCGATGCCCCCGGCGACCCTCGTGGACACCCGCGGGGAGCCGTACGACCTGCGCGAGCGGACCGCCGGCCGGATCACGCTGCTCTTCTTCGGCTACACCCACTGCCCCGACGTGTGCCCGGTCCATCTGGCGAACGTCGCCGCCGCGCTCGACCACCTCGAGAGGCCGGTAGCCCGGGAAATCGAGGTGGTCTTCGTGACGACCGACCCCGAGCGGGACACCCGGAAGCGGATCCGGACGTGGCTCGACCGGTTCGACCGCGGCTTCACGGGCCTGCGCGGGAACTCGGCGACGGTCGCCGAGCTGCAGCGGGAGCTCGGGTTGCCGCCAGCGGTGAAGGAGCCGAGGGAGGGGGAGGGGTACCTCGTCGGCCACGCCGCGCAGGTGATCGCCTTCGGCCCCGACGGCTTCGCCCGGGCCCGCTACCCGTTCGGCACCCGGCAGGCGGACTGGGTGCACGACCTTCCCCGGCTCGTCCGGGACGGCGGGGAGTAGGGCGTGCAGTGGTGGTGCAGCGCCCGGGCGACCGCCTGGTCGTGGGAGTGGAGCCCGTATCCCGGAGTGTGGCTGATGCTCGGGGTGCTGGTGGCCGGCTGGGTGTGGGTTCACCGCCGCGCCGGCGCCGAGGCGTCGGCCGGCCGCACCGCGGCGTTCGGCCTCGGGGCGCTCGCCCTGTGGTTGGCGCTCGACTGGCCGGTGGGCGCGCTCGCGGCGGGGTATCTCGCGAGCGTCCACATGGTGCAGTTCCTGCTGGTGGGGCTCGTCGCCCCGCCCCTGCTGCTGCTCGGAGTTCCCGGGGCCGCCTGGGAGCGGCTCGACGAGGCCGCCGGCCATCGGCGGAGCCTCCGGTTCGCCACCCACCCCCTCGTCGCGTTCGTCGTCTTCAACGTGGTCGTGGGCGTCACCCACTGGCCGACGGTGGTCGACGGCCTGATGGCCTCGCAGCTCGGCTCCTTCGCGATCGACATGGCGTGGCTGGCCGGGGGGACGGCGTTGTGGTGGCCGGTGATCGCCCCGGTCCCCGAGCGGGAGGGCTTCTCCTACCCGGTCAAGATGGGGTACCTGGTGGCGGTCACGGTGACCAGCACCGCCCCCTTCCTGTACCTCACTTTCAGCGAGCTGCCGGTGTACGCCACCTACGAGCTGGCTCCCCCGATCGAGGGGATCTCCACCCGGGAGGACCAGCAGGCGGCCGGCATCCTGATGAAGCTCGGGGGAGCGGTGGTGCTGTGGACCGCGCTCACGGTGCTGTTCTGGCGGTGGTACCGGGAGGAGCAGGGCGCGGCCGGCTGAGGCCCCCGTCCGCTTGTAGCCTCTCGGCCCCGCCGCTACCTTCGCGCCGTGGCACAGCTGGAGCGACTGATCCTCTTCGACATCGACGGCACGCTGCTTTCGGCCGGGGACGCCCCGCGCCGCGCGTTCCGCCGGGCGCTGCGGGAGTTCTTCGGGACCGAGGGGGACGCCGCCACCGGGGCCTTCGCCGGCAAGACCGACCCGCAGATCCTGTACGAGCTGATGGAGGCGGCCGGGTTCGGCGAGGACCACGTGGACGAGCGGGTGGCCGACTTCTTCGACCGCTACCTGGAGGAGCTCGAGCGGGAGCTGGAGGTGGAGACCGGCCACCGGCTCTACCCCGGCGTCGCGGAGCTCGTGCCGGCGCTCGCCGGCGACCCCCGGGTCGTCCTCGGGCTGGTGACCGGCAACGTGGAGCGCGGCGCGCGGCTCAAGCTGGGCCACTTCGGACTGTGGGACCGCTTCCGGGTGGGGGCGTTCGGCTCCGACCACCGGGTGCGGGACCGGCTGCCCCCGGTGGCGATCCGGCGCGCCGAGCGCGCCACCGGGCGCCGCTTCGAGGCCGAGGAGGTGGTGGTCGTGGGGGACACGCCAGCCGACGTCGCCTGCGCGCGGGCCGTGGGGGCGACGGCGGTCGCGGTGGCGACCGGGACGCCGGGCCGCACCGAGCTCGAGGCGGCCGGGCCCGACCTCCTCCTCGACTCACTCTCCGGGTGGGCCGACCTGCTGGGGTGGCTCGGCCTGGAGCCGATCGTGACCGCCCGATCCTGACCCGCTACGGGAGGGAACCGTGGAAGGCATAAGCGTACTGGCCGTCGTCGTCGTGTTCGTGCTCTTCGTCCTGATGAGCGCGATCCGGATCCTGAAGGAGTACGAGCGGGGGGTGATCTTCCGGCTGGGTCGCCTGGTGGGATCGAAGGGGCCGGGGCTGATCCTGCTGATCCCGATCATCGACAAGATGGAGAAGGTGAGCCTGCGGGTGATCGCCTTCGACGTGCCGCCACAGGACGTGATCACGAAGGACAACGTCTCGGTGAAGGTGAACGCGGTCGTCTACTTCCGGGTCTTCGACCCCGACAAGGCGATCGTCGAGGTGGAGGACTACCTGTACGCCACCAGCCAGCTCGCCCAGACCACGCTCCGCTCGGTGGTCGGGGAGGCGGAGCTCGACGAGATCCTCTCCGAGCGCGAGCGGTTGAACGAGCGGATCCAGGGGATCCTCGACGAGCACACCGATCCCTGGGGGATCAAGGTGAGCCTGGTGGAGATCAAGCACGTGGACCTGCCGCAGGACATGCAGCGGGTGATGGCGCGGCAGGCCGAGGCCGAGAGGGAGCGACGCTCCAAGGTGATCGTGGCCGAGGGCGAGTTCCAGGCCGCCGAGCGGATCGCGGAGGCGGCGGCCATCATCGGCCGGCATCCCGAGGGGATCCAGCTCCGGTTCCTCCAGACGCTCGTCGAGGTGGCGGCGGAGAACAACTCCACCACGATCTTCCCGGTCCCGGTGGACCTGCTGGAGGCGGTGCGGACGGGCCAGCTGGCGAAGGTCGTGGGGGGGCCGGGCGACGCCTCGGCCGAGGAGGCGCCCGGCGAGCCGGAGTCGTAGCGCGCGGCGCGGCTCGGCGGAGAGACGGATCGCGTATCGGGTCATCCACAGGAGGGAGAGATGGAGTACGAGCTTCGACAGGGGGACGTGACCGAGATCGAGACGGCCGCGCTGGTCGTCAACCTGTATCAGGGGGTCGAGGAGCCGGCCGGCGCCACGGGGGCGGTCGACGCCGCTCTCGACGGGCAGATCTCGGAGCTGATCTCCGACGGCGAGATCACCGGCAAGCTCGAGGAGGTGACGATCGTCCACACCTCCGGCAGGCTCCCGGCGCGGCGGGTGGTGGTGGTCGGGCTCGGAAGGAAGGAGGCGTGCGACCTCTTCAGCCTCCGGAAGGCGATGGGGGCGGCGACCCGCCGGCTGCTGAAGCACGAGATCACCCGCTTCCACACCATCCTCCACGGCGGCGGCGACCTGGAGTCCACCGGGGCCTCCGTCGAGGAGCTCGCCCAGGCGCTGGCAGAGGGGGCGGGGCTCGCGGGTTACCGGTTCGACCGGTTCAAGACGGTCGATCCCGACGCCGAGCCCGGAGCCCCGGAGAGGCGGGAGAAGCGGAGCCTGGAGTCGGTCACCGTGGTCGAGCGCGAGGCGGCGATGGGGGAGGAGATCGAGCGCGGCCTCGAGCGCGGAGGCAGGATGGTCGAGGCGGTCAACTACACCCGCGATCTCGGCAACCTCCCGCCCAACGAGCTGTATCCCGCCGCCCTCGCGGAGCGCGCCACCGAGCTCGCCGAGGAGCACGGCCTGGAGTGCGAGGTGCTGGACCGCTCGCGGCTCGAGGAGCGGGGGATGGGGGGCATCCTGGGGGTGGGGCAGGGCTCGGCGAAGGATCCCCGGCTGATCGTGCTGCGGTACCGCGGCGGGTCCGGGGACGCGGCCCCGATCGCCGTCGTGGGCAAGGCGATCACCTTCGACACCGGCGGAATCTCGATCAAGTCGGCGAAGAACATGGACGAGATGAAGTTCGACAAGATGGGGGGGTGCGCGGTGCTCGGGATCCTGAAGGCGGCCGCGCTGCTGGAGCTCGACCTCGACCTGATCGGGGTCGTCCCGTCGGCGGAGAACATGCCGAGCGGCACCGCCTACCGTCCCGGCGACATCCTCACCTCGTACTCCGGCAAGACGATCGAGATCATCAACACCGACGCCGAGGGGCGGCTGATCCTCGCCGACGGGCTCGCCTGGGCGTGCGAGCAGGAGCCCCGCCGGATCATCGACCTCGCCACCCTCACCGGGTCGTGCGTGGTCGCGCTCGGACATTGGGCCAGCGGGGCCTTCGGCGATCCCGAGGGGGTCGCCCGGCTCGAGGAGATCGGGGCCCGGATCGGCGACCGCGCGTGGAGGCTCCCCGTCTACGAGGAGTTCGCCGAGCAGATGAAGTCGAAGGTGGCCGACATCAAGAACAGCGGGGGCCGGTGGGGCGGCGCCTCCACGGCGGCCGCGTTCCTGAAGTTCTTCGTCGACGACGAGATCCCGTGGGTCCACCTGGACATCGCCGGGACCGCGTGGACGACGGAGGCGCGGGCGTACGAGCCGGTGGGGGCGACCGGGGCGGGGGTGCGCCTGGTGACGGAGTACCTGGCGTCCCTCTGAGCGCCCTCCTCGTCAGGACCGTTCGGCCCGCTGGCGTGTACGAACCGGCCAGGGCAAACCGAGGAGGGATCCCACGCTTCGCATGGGCGGGTCGGGCGACATGAGCTACGAGGATGCGGTGAAGGAGGAGAACCGGCGGATCCGCCGGCTCCGGCTCATGGTGGACCTGGTCTTCCAGCGCCTCCACCAGGACCCGAACATGTCGTATCTCGAGGCGCTCGAGCTCGTGGAGAAGTGTCGCGAGGCGGCCCTCGCCCTGTTCCCCGGCAAGGAGGCCACCTTCGAGCTCGTCTACCGACCCCGCTTCGAGCGGGTGATGGCGATCCGTTGGCCCCACCGGCTGCCCGAGGAGGTGGGGGACAGCCTCGTCCTCGGCGATCCCACCGGGGAGCCATGAGGAGGACCCGCACCTACGGCTTCGGCGGCGGGATGCTCCCGGAGGCGGTGAAGTGGCTGCTGATCGCCAACGGAGCCGTCTTCGTGCTCCAGCTGCTCGTGACCGCCTTCCTCGGAAGCGACGTCCTCGTCTTCCTCTTCGGGCTGCAGCCCTCCACGGTCATCTTCCGCGGCTGGGTCTGGCAGCCGCTCACCTACATGTTCCTCCACGGCGGACTCCTCCACCTGCTCATCAACATGTTCGTGCTGTGGATGTTCGGCATGGAGATCGAGCATCTGTGGGGGCGGGCGGAGTTCCTCCGCTACTACGTCGTGTGCGGCCTCGGAGCTGCCGCGCTCTCCTTCCTGTTCAGCTGGAACTCGGTCGTGATCGGCGCCTCCGGCGCCGTGCTGGGCGTGCTGATCGCCTTCGGGATGCTCTTCCCGAACCGCTACATCTACCTGTGGTTCCTGATCCCTATCCGGGCCAAGTACCTGGTGGCGGGCATCGCCGTGCTGGAGGTGCTGTACCTCTTCTTCCGCGCGGGCGGGGGGATCGCGAACGCCGCCCACGTCGGCGGCATGCTCACCGGATGGATCTACCTGAAGTGGGTCCGGGGCGGGTCGAGCCCGCTCGAGCGGTGGATCGCGCGGTGGCGGCGGGGCAGGCTGAAGCTGGTGGAGGGGGGAAAGGAGGACTCCGCCCGCTCCTGGACCGAGGCGGAGATCGACCGGATCCTCGACAAGATCTCGAAGAAGGGGCTCGACAGCCTCACCCCCGAGGAGCAGCGGATCCTCGACGAGGCCAGCCGCCGTGGCCGACGCGACTGAGCGTGGGCGGCGGCTGGACGCGATCTTCCGGCCCCGGTCGATCGCGGTCATCGGGGCCTCGCGTCACCGCGGCTCGGTCGGACACGAGATCCTCCACAACCTGATCACGCACGAGTTCCAGGGCCCCCTCTTTCCGGTCCACCCCTCCGCCGAGGTGGTCCACTCCATCAAGGCGTACCCCTCGATCCTGGACGTGCCCGACCCGGTCGAACTGGCGGTGGTGGTCGTTCCCTACCGCCACGTGCTCCAGGTGGTCGAGGAGTGCGGAGAGAAGGGCGTGAAGGGGCTGATCGTGATCACCGCCGGCTTCCGGGAGGTGGGAGGCGAGGGGATCGCCCGCGAGGAGGCGCTGCTGGAGGTCGTCCGCCGCTACGACATGCAGCTGGTGGGGCCCAACTGCATGGGCGTGCTCAACACCGACCCCGAGGTGGCCCTCAACGCCACCTTCGCGCCCACCTTCCCGCCCCGGGGCCCGATCGGCTTCCTCTCCCAGTCGGGCGCGCTCGGGGTGACGATCCTCGACCACGCGGGCGAGCTCGGCCTCGGGATCTCGATGTTCGTCTCGATGGGGAACAAGGCGGACGTGAGCGGCAACAAGCTGATCGAGTACTGGGGCGACGACCCGTCGGTCCAGCTGATCCTGATGTACAACGAATCCTTCGGGAACCCGCGCCGGTTCACCACCCTCGCGCGGAGCGTGACGAAGCGGAAGCCGATCCTCGCCGTGAAGGCGGGCCGCACCCGGACCGGGGCCCGGGCGGCGACCAGCCACACCGGGGCGCTCGCCGGGCTCGACGTGGCCTTCGACGCCCTCTTCGAGCAGTGCGGGGTGATCCGCGCGACGACCCTGGAGGAGCTGTTCGACTTCGCGATGGCGTTCGCCAACCAGCCGATCCCCGACGGCGACCGGGTGGCGATCATCACCAACGCCGGCGGCCCCGGGATCCTCACCGCCGACGCGTGCGAGTCGCTGGAGCTGGAGATCGCGGAGCTGGCCGACGTCACCCGGGACCGGCTGCTCGCCGAGGTGCCGGAGGAGGCGAGCGTGGAGAACCCGGTAGACCTGATCGCGACCGCCGACGCGGAGACGTACCGCGCCGCCCTCGACATCGTGCTCGACGACCCCGGGGTGGACTCGGCGATCGCGATCTTCGTTCCCCCCACCCGGGTCGAGACGCGGGAGGTGGCGGCGGGGATCGCCTCCGTCGTGGAGCGCCACCCCGGCAAGACCCTGCTCGGATGCATCATGGGGAAGAAGGGGGTCCAGACGGGAGTCACCGAACTGAAGCGCCACGACATCCCGGCGTTCATGTTCCCCGAGTCGGCCGCCCGGGCGCTGGCGGCGATGGGCCGCTATCGCCGCGGGCGCGAGCGCCCGGTCGGCGAGGTGGCGAGCTTCGACGTCGATCGCGAGGCGGCCGCAGCCGCGATCGAGTCGGCCCGCGCCGACGGGCGGGACCGGCTGAGCGGGGAGGAGGTGGCCCGGGTGCTCGAGGCCTACGGCATCCCCCTCGCCGAGAGCCGGAGGGTGGAGGACCCCGACGCCGCCGTCGCCGTCGCGGAGGAGATCGGCTGGCCGGTGGTCCTCAAGGTGGAGTCGGACGAGATCGTGCACAAGTCGGACGTGGGGGGCGTGCGGCTCGACCTCGAGACCGGGGCGGAGCTTCGCGAGGCGTGGGAGGCGATCGTCGCCGAGGTGGGCGCCGAGCGGATGGAGGCGATGCGGGTGCAGCGGATGGTGAAGGGAGGGCGGGAGACGGTGATCGGGATGACGAGCGACGAGCTGTTCGGACCCCTCGTGATGTTCGGCCTCGGCGGGATCTACGTCGAGGTGCTGCGCGACGTGGCCTTCCGGATCGCCCCCGTCTCCGACGTGGACGCCGAGGAGATGATCCGCTCGATCCACGGCGCCCCCCTCCTCTCCGGCGTCCGGGGCGAGGAGCCGGTCTCCTTCGCCAGGATCCGCGAGACGATCCAGCGGGTGAGCCAGCTCGTGGTGGAGTTTCCGGAGATCGAGGAGATGGACCTGAACCCGTTTCTCGCCTTCGCCGACCCCGATGCCTGCGTGGCGGTCGACGCCCGGATCGGGCGGACCGCGAGCCGCCCTTCGACGGTTCCCGCGGCGGCCGTTCCCTGAGAGCGACGCTACACTCACGCCGATGGCCCCCCCGATCACCCTCACCACCGACTTCGGAACCACCGACGGCTACGTGGGCGCGATGAAGGGGGTGATCGCGTCGATCGCGCCGGAGACGACGGTGCTCGATCTCACCCACGCGATCGCGCCCCAGGACGTCCGCGGAGCGGCGTTCGCCCTCCACCGCGCGGTCCCCCACTTCCCGCCGGGGTCGGTCCATTGCGTGGTCGTCGATCCCGGCGTGGGGACCGGGCGGCGCGCGATCGCGGTCCGGATTCCCTCCGATCAGTGGCTCGTCGGCCCCGACTGCGGGGTCTTCACGCTCTTCTGCCCCCCCTTCGCCGATTCCGAGCCCCTCGCGGTGGAGCTGGCCGATCGGAGGTGGTGGCGGGTGGAGCGGCCGAGCGCCACCTTCCACGGCCGCGACGTGTTCGCCCCGGTCGCGGCCCACCTCTCCCGGGCGCGGGCCGCCGGCTCCGTCGACGCGGCCGAGTTCGGGCCGCCGGCCGACGATCTCGTCCGGCTCGGCATCCCCTCGCCCGTGGAGCACGACGGCGCCTACCGGGGAGAAGTCCTCCACGTCGACCACTTCGGCAACGCGGTGACGAACCTTCCGGAGCGGTGGGTCGAGCAGCGAGCCGGGGGGGAGGGGGTCGTCGAGGTGGGCCAGACGACGCTCCCCGTGGTCCGCACCTACGGGGACGTGGGGGTGGGCGAGCTGTGCGCGCTGGTCGGCTCCTCGGGGTGGCTCGAGGTGGCGTGCCGGGAGGGCTCGGCCGCCGACCGTCTGGGCCTCGCGCCGGGGATTCCGGTCGTTCTGAGACGAAGGAGGGAGGATCGATGAGCGTGCGGTGGGAGAGGATCGGCCGGCGGAAGGCGTACGCCGGCCACGTCGTCGACGTGGACGTGGACACGGTCCGGGTGGCGGCCGACGGCGATGTGCGGGAGCGCGAGTACGACGTGGTGCGCCATCCGGGCGCGGCCTCGATGGTCCCCCTGCACGACGACGGCACGGTCTCCCTGGTGCGCCAGTTCCGGTACCCCGTCGGAGGCGAGATCCTCGAGATCCCGGCCGGCAGCCTGGGGGAGGGGGAGACGTACGAGGCGTGCGCCCGACGCGAGATCGAGGAGGAGATCGGCTGCCGCGGGGGACGGTGGACCCCCCTCGCCACCTTCTACACCACCCCGGGCTTCTGCGACGAGGAGATGCGGGTCTTCCTGGTGGAGGAGCTCGAGCCCGGCGAGCGGAGCCTCGAGAAGGACGAGCACCTGAGGGTGGCACGGATCCCGTTCCTCGAAGCGATCGCCCGGATCTCCAGGGGCGGGATCCACGACGCCAAGACGATCGCGGGCCTCCACCTCGCCCGCGCCCGGCTCGAGGAGGAGGGGCGCTGGCCGCCCGGACGACGAGCCGAGGGCTTGACGTGAACGGAGGGCTCCACGCCGGCGACCCGGTCCGCCTCGTCCTCACGACCTGCCCCGACGAGGCGGTGGCCCGATCCCTCGCCCTCGCCCTCGTCGAGGAGCGGCTCGCCGCCTGCGGGAACGTGGTGCCCGGCATCGCCTCGATCTACCGGTGGAAGGGGTCGATCGAGACCGAGGGGGAGGCGCTCCTTCTGCTGAAGACGACCGCCGGGCGCGTGCCCGCCCTCTCGGAGCGCCTCGGCGAGCTCCATCCCTACGACGTGCCGGAGCTGCTGGAGCTGGAGGTGGAGCGCGGAGCGACGGCGTATCTCCGGTGGGTGGTTGAGGAAACCGGGGGGGGGTCGTAAGTTCGGAACGACCGTCCATGGGGGCCGACCAGACCCCCGGTCGCTGCGAAGCCGCGAGCCGGATTCCCGTCATGAGAAAGATCTCGGTGGTCAACCACAAAGGAGGTACGGGGAAGACCACCACCGCGGTGCACCTGGGCGCCGGGCTGGCCGAGAGAGGCCGGCGGGTCCTGCTGGTGGACCTGGACCCCCAGGGAAACGTCGGCCAGTGGTTCGGCCTCGAGGAGGGCGAGACCCGGATGACGGACCTGCTTTACGGGGACCGCGGACCCGGGGAGAGCGCGATCGAGGTGCGCGAGAACCTCCGGGTGATCGCCAGCGACTGGCGTCTGGCGGAGGCGGAGGAGGAGCTGATCGTGGGGGAGGAGCGCGAGCGATGGCTGAAGAACCGGCTCGGGGAGCTCTCCGGACTCGACTTCGTCATCGTCGACTGCGCCCCGTCGATGAGCATCCTCACCTCCAGCGCGCTCGAATACGCGGACGAGGTCGTGATTCCGATCTCCATGGAGTACCTGGCGCTGATCGGGGTGAGGCAGATCATCGAGAACATCCTGCGCATGACGTCCCGCAACGGCGGCGAGCCGAGGATCGCCGCCGTCGTGCCCACCTTCTACCAGAAGAACCTCCGCAAAAGCGGCGAGATCCTCGGGGTGCTGCGCGAGCACTTCCGCGACGCCCTCACCGAGCCGATCCGGGTCAACGTCCGGCTCTCGGAGGCCCCCAGCCACCAGCAGACGATCTTCGAGTACTCCCCCCGCTCGCGGGGGGCGGAGGATTATCGCCGGCTGGTCGCGAGGATCGACCGTGGCTGAGAAGAAGAGCGCGGTCGGCAGCGACCCGCTCGATTCGCTCGATCCGGACGGCCTCGCCTCGCTGCTCGGCGAGTCCCCGGAGGTACGGCGGGAGCGGAAGGAGAGCCGGAGGGCGAAGCGGCGCGAGCGCTCCTCGCGACCGGAAGAGCCGCGCCGGAGTCGACGGCGGGAGGACGAGGAGGCGGCCCCGACCCCCTCCGGGGACCCCGCCCTGGAGGAGATCGTCGAGCGCGGTCGGATGGCGCTGGAGGAGCGGGCATGGGGCGCGGCGGCGGAGGCATTCCGGGAGGCCCTCTCGCGCGACCCCCACGACACGCGGGCGATCGTCGGGCTGGCGGACGCCCTGCTCGGCGGCGGCGACCGGGAGCGGGCGGTGGAGCGGCTTCTCGAGGGGGAGGAGATCGCCCCCGACGACCCGGAGATCAAGGTCCGGCTGGGCCGCTGCTACGCTCTCGCCGCCGCCTACCCCGAGGCCGAGGCGGTGCTCCGGCGCGCCCTCCGGCTCTCGCCCCGCGACGCCGGGGCCAGGTGCGAGCTCGGGATCGTCCTCGTGAAGAAGGGGCTCTACCGGGACGGGATCGAGGAGCTGGAGCGGGCGCTGTCGCTGGACGACGGTGAGACCCGCGCCCACTACTACCTCGGGCTCGCCCACAACCAGCTCGACCGGCTCGATCGGGCCGCCGAGGCGTTCGAGCGGGCGGTCTCCGCGGACCCCGAGGACGACCGGGCCTACTATCAGCTGGGGATCATCTACGACCGGAGGGGAATGACCGACCGGGCGCGGGAGATGTACCGGAAGGCGCGCGAGGTCGAGGGCCGGACCGGTGGCTGATCCCGGCTCGGAGCCCAACCGGGGCTTCGGAACCCGGGCGATCCACGCCGGGCAGGAGCCGGACCCGGTCACGGGGGCGGTCATGCCCCCGATCTACCAGACCTCCACCTACGTCCAGGACGCCGTCGGCGAACACCGGGGCTACGAGTACGCCCGAACCCACAACCGGACCCGCGAGGCCCTGGAGGCGTGCGTCGCCGCGCTGGAGGGGGTGGACCACGGAGTCGCCTTCGCCTCCGGAACGGCCGCCATCCACGCCGTCGCGAGCCTTTTGGAGGAGGGCGACGAGATCGTCGCGGGGGAGAACCTGTACGGCGGCACCCACCGGCTCTTCGAGCGGGTCCTGCGACGCTTCGGCCTCGGGTTCCGCTACGTCGACGCCCGCGACCCCGATCGGGTGGCCGACGCGGTGACCGACGCTACGCGAATGGTGTTCGTGGAGACCCCGTCGAACCCGCTGATGCGGCTCGTCGACCTCGGCGCCGTCGGGAGGGTGGCCGCCGAGCGCGAACTCCTCTTCGTGGTCGACAACACGTTCATGACGCCCCTCCTCCAGCGACCCTTCGGCCACGGCGCCGACCTGGTCGTGCACTCCACCACCAAGTTCCTGAACGGCCACAGCGACATGGTGGGTGGAATCGTCGTGGCCGACGACGACGAGCTGGCCGGGCGGCTGCGGTTTCTCCAGAACTCGATCGGGGCGGTGCCCGGCCCGCTGGACTGCTGGCTCGCTCTGCGGGGGATGAAGACCCTCCACGTCCGGGTGGAGCGCGCGGAGGAGAACGCCCGGCGGATCGCGCGGTGGCTCGAGGGCCACGGCGCGGTCGAGCGGGTCCACTACCCGGGCCTCGAGAGCCATCCGCAGAAGGAGCTCGCCGACCGGCAGATGCTCGGCTACGGGGCGGTGCTCTCGCTCGAGCTGTCCGACGGAGCGGCCGCGCGGCGCCTCCTGGAGGGCCTGGAGCTGTTCCAGCTCGCCGAGAGCCTCGGCGGGGTGGAGAGCCTCTGCAGCCATCCCGGCGTGATGACCCACGCGGCCGTCCCCGAGGAGGAGCGGGAGCGCATGGGGCTGGCGGACCGGCTGGTGCGCCTCTCGGTGGGGATCGAGGACGTGGAGGATCTGCTCGAGGATCTCCAGGGGGCGCTCTCCGGGCTCGGGGATGCGACCCGATGAGGGTCCTGGTGGTGGGCAGCGGGGGGCGCGAGCACGCCCTGCTGTGGAAGCTGGCCCGCGACGGCCCCGACGCAGAGCTGCTGATCACCGAGGGGAACGGGGGGACCGGGCCGCTGGCGCGGACCGTGGACGTCGCCCCCGCGGACGTGGAGGGGGTGGTGGAGGCGGCCGACCGGGAGGGGGTCGACTTCGTCGTGGTCGGTCCCGAGGCGCCGCTCGCCGCCGGCCTCGCCGACGCCCTTCGCGACGCGGGGATCGGGGTGTTCGGACCGGGGCGCGAGGCGGCCCGGCTGGAAGCTTCGAA
>JAWVZN010000042.1:0-22097 GCA_033722155.1 Gemmatimonadota bacterium
CGCCACGTAGGAGAACTGGAACTGGTCGGTGAGGAACGCCGCCGTCAGCAGGAGGTAGGCGAGCGCCACGCACGCCGCGGAGCCGTAGACCGACCCTACCGCGGCATCGACCATCTTCGGATCGTCCCGGCGCCCTCCGAGGAAGCCGAGGACCGCCCCGTACGCCGCCAGGGCGAGCCCCACCCCCAGCGCGATCGGGCCCAGCGCGTATACGCTCATGTCGTCTCCTCTCCGCGCGAGGCGAGCCGCTCCCGCAAGCGGGCCGCCCGCTCGTTGAGCTTCGCCTGCCGGCTCGAGAGCCCCATCAGGTAGCCGAACAGGGCCGCCCAGAAGAGGGCGTAGGCGGTCAGGTAGTACGTCACGGCCGCGCCTCCGCGCTCCGCCGGTCGAGCAGGGTCTCCAGCAGCGCCAGGTTCTCCGCGGTGCGCTCCTGCCACACCCGCTGGATCAACAGCCACGCGAAGACGAGCGAGAAGGCCGCCAGCGAGACGAACAGGGTGACCAGCATCTCGGGCGGCAGCCCGCCGCCGGGGTCGTCCGGGATCATCACCACCGGCGACGGGTGGAGGGTCCGCCACCACACCACCGACATGTGGATGATCGGAACGTCGACGAACCCCACGATTCCGACGATGGCCGCGATCCTCGCCGTGTCGGTGTCGGCCCGGGCGAACGCCCGCAGCAGCAGGTAGCCGCCGTAGATGAACCACAGGATCAGGGTCGAGGTGAGCCGCGCGTCCCAGGTCCAGAACGTCCCCCAGATCGGCTTGCCCCACAACATCCCGGTCGCCAGCGCCAGGGTGCAGAAGAGAAACCCGATCTCGGCGGCACACCGGGCGAAGACGTCCCACAGCCGGGTGCGCTGCCACAGATAGAAGATTGAGGCGACGAAGACGACGAAGAACGCCGCGTAGGTGATCCACGCCGAGGGGACGTGGATGTAGAAGATCTTCTGGGGGTATCCCTGGATCGCCTCGAGGGGGACCCACCAGAAGACGAGGGCGAAGACGAGCACCATCAGGCCCACCGCCAGCCAGCCGATCCACGGCCGCACCGCGGTCATCCCGTGATAGATGCGCCCGTCGAGTGTCGCCCACAGCGCGCTCCAGCTTCCCGGCCACAGCTTCATCTCAATCCTCGATCACGTATTCGAAGCCCATCGCGCAAACCGTCCCGAAGATAACGTCGAAGGCGACCGCGAGGCTCAACCAGTCCCAGTACTCTGCCATCGCGCCCCCCTCGAAGAGCACCTGTCCCCCCTCTGCGCCGGCGAGCACCAGCGGCACGGCGAGCGGGAACAGCAACACCGGAAGCAGCAGCTCGCCCGCCGTCGTTCGAGCGGCCACGGCGGCGAAGAAGGTGCCGAGTGCGGCGTAGCCCACGGTGACGACCGCGAACAGGAGCGCGAGCTCGGCCCACGCGCCGTGCGGGTCGAGCCGGTACAGGGTGAGCGCCACCGGGGCCAGCACCGCCACCAGGCCCAGCAGGAACGCGCTCGCCCCGGCCCACTTGCCGAGGAACATCACGCCGCGGTCCACCGGGGTGAGCAGCATCCCGTGAAGCGCCGCGTTGCGCTCCTCCTGGGCGAACCACCGGCCGAAGCCGAGCGCGCCCGCGAAGAGGAACGCCACCCAGAGGGCCCCGGGCCCCAGCCGCGCCAGGTCCGCCGGGGAGGGGTCGCCCGCGAAGACGAAGATCACGACCACCAGCACCCCGAACACCGTCATGGTTCCGAGCGACTCGACCCGGCGGATCTCCAGCCGGAGGTCCTTCGCCACGATCGCCCAGGCGGAGCGCAACCCCTCCCTCATCCCCGTCCGCTCGCCCACGCCTCGGCGCGCGCCACCGCCCGCTCGTAGGCGGCGCGCAGCTCGAGCTCCGGGGTCTCGCCCCGCGAGCCCGTCGCCCGCACACGACCCTCGACGAGCACCAGGTAGCGGTCTGCGCCCCTCGGGGCGCGGTCGAGATCGTGGGTGGTGAGCACGATCGTCCGCCCCTCGCCGTGAAGCCGCTCCAGCGCCTGCCCCAACCGTCGGCTGGCGTGGGGGTCGAGCCCGGCGTAGGGCTCGTCCAGCAGCAGGAGCCGGGGCTCGTGCAGCACCGCCCGGGCGATCGACAGCCGTTGCGCCTGGCCGCGGGACATCGCGCCCGCCCGCTTCTCCGCGAGATCCTCCAGGCCCACCGTGCGCAGCGCCTCGCGGGCGCTCCCCTCGGAATCAGGGAGACCGTAGAGGGTCGCGTAGAAGCGGAGGTTCTCGATCGCGGTCAGCCCGTCGTACAGGTAGGTGGCGTGGGAGAGCATTCCCACCTCGAGCTGGCCCTCGCTGGAGGCGGAGAGCCAGTCGCCCCCGTCGAGGCGGATCGCGCCCGCGCTCGGACGAAGGAGCCGGGCGATCGTCTTGATCAGCGTGGTCTTCCCCGCCCCGTTCGGCCCCAGCACGACCAGGAACTCGCCGGGCTCCAGGACGAAGGCCACGTCCTCCAGCGCCGGGTGGGCGCCAAAGTAGCGGGTGAGGCCCTCCACCTCCAGGCGTACGCCGCCGGTCATCGCCGATCCGATCGGGAACCCTCGCGAAGCGTCTCGCCCGGCGCGCCTACGACTCCGGGCTCTCGGCCAGATCGCCCTCCGCCTGGTACTTCGACGGGCACTTGGCGAGCAGGGTCTCCGCCCGGAACGTCCCGTCGTCCTCGAGCCTGCCCTCGACGACGACCTGGATGTCGGGGCGGAAGATGTCCGGAACGGTACCCGAGTAGACTACGGGCACCCGCTTGCCGTCGCCCTCGGTCCCGGCGATCTCGAACCGGATCTCCCGCGTGTCCTCGTCGCGCACCACCGACCCCTCCACGACGTCGCCCGAGAGGCGGATCTGCTCGTCGGAGGCCTGTGGCGAAGCGAGCAGCTCGTCCACCTCGCGGTAGTAGGTGAGATTGTCTCCGGTCGCCTTGTACACCAGGAATCCGGTCGCCGTGGCGACCAGCAGCATGCCGATCACGAGCCTCATTATTCGGTCTCCTTCAATTCGCGTTCGAGTCGATCCAGGTACGGGGACTCCTCGGGGAGGACCTCCCCGGGCTCCTCCTCCGCGGGGGCCGGCGCCCGCTTCCATCGCCGGGTCGCGAACAGCACGCCCAACCCCCCGGCCAGGACCGCCAGGAACGGGACGACGTACGCGCCCAGGTTGAACCCGCGCTTCGGGGGGGCCAGCAGGATATACTCCCCGAACCGCGAGACGAAGTAGTCGACGATCTCCTCGTCGGTCTTCCCCTCGGCGACGAGGACCCGGATCTTCCGCTCCATGTCCTCGGCCATGAACGAGTTGGACTGGCGGATGGATTGGCTGCGGCACACCGGGCACTTCATCCGGTCGGCCAGCCGCCGGGCACGCTTCTCCTGCTCGGGGGAGAGCGGGACGGGGCGCAGCTCGTTCTTCGCCGCCGCCTCGGTACCCTCGGCCGCCGCCGCGTGGGCGGTGTTCCCTTCGGGCACCGTGTCGGCCGGCGCGCCCGCCTGCCGGGCCGCTCCCGGGGCCGCGAGCGCGAGGGCGAGGGCGAGCGCCGCCGCCGTCACGGCGAGCCTCCGGGCAGCCGCTCCACCGCGCCCTCGTCTCCCGTGGCGCCGGAGACGACGCCGGCCTTCAGGTCCGCGATCCGGCGGTCGAGCTCGGCGGTGGAGAGCGGTCCCACGTGCTTCGCCAGGATCCGCCCGTCGGCGGAGACGAAGTACGTCTCCGGGACCCCGTACAGGCCGTAGTCGAGCGCGATCGAGCCGTCGACGTCGGGCCCCAGGTGGTACGTCTTCCCGTATCGCTCGATGAACGCCTTCGCGTCCCCGTCCCGGTCGTCCACGGCTACGCCGACGAAGGCCACCTCCGGTCCGTACCGCTGCCACCCCGCCTCCAGCACGCGCGCCTCGTCGCGGCACGAGAGGCACCACGAGGCCCAGAAGTTGATCACCGCGGGGGTGCCCTCGAGCTCCGCCAGGGAGAGCGTGGAGTCGGCCCCGTAGAGCGGCATCTCCCATCCGGGGGCGGATTTTCCGACCAGGGGCGAGGCGATCGTCTGCTCGCGCGTCAGCGCGTACCCGAACATGGCCACCACGCCGCCCAGGACGAGAAGGAGGAGGAAGCGTCTCATCTCGCACCGAATCTCGGCTTGGCGGGCGGTTCGCGCAAAGGGTAGATTCCCTGAAAGCCATGTCCGGAAATCCCCGACACGTCGTCCATCGGAACGGTGAGGAGGTCGCCGCCCTCTACGACCTCCCGTGGCACGCTCAGGTGTGCCTCCATACCGAAGACGCCGGGCTGGTGAACCTGCTCGAGGCCGAGGGGTTGCTGCGGCCGCGGCGTCCCCCCTATCTCGACGCGGCTCCCGAGGGGGTGCACGGGGCCTACCGACCGACCCCGCAGATCAACTTCTTCTTCGAGCCGCCGATCGACAGGGTCGCCGACTCGCTTCGCGGAGCCCTCGAGGGCTCCGGCTACACGCTCCGGGACACCGCTCCGACGCGCTCCTGAGCGGCCGCGGGTGAACGCGCCCGACATCTCGCTGAACGGGGTGCGAAAGGCGTACGGCGACACCGTCGCCGTGCGCGACCTCGATCTGGAGATCCCCTCGGGCTCGACCTTCGCCCTGCTGGGACCCAACGGCTCCGGCAAGACCACCACGATCCGGATGATCCTGGGGATCCAGGAGCCGGAAGCCGGCGAGGTGCGGCTGCTCGGCGGGCCGGTCCGGCCCGCGGCGCTCGATCGGGTCGGCTACCTTCCCGAGGAGCGGGGTCTGTACCCCAAGATGAAGGTGCTCGACCTGCTCGTGTTCCTGGCCGAGCTCAAGGGGATCCCGCGGGGCCGCGGACGGTCGCGTGCCCGGGAGTGGATGGAGCGGGTGGGGCTCGCCGACCGGGCCGACGATCGCGTCCAGGGGCTCTCGAAGGGGATGCAGCAGAAGCTCCAGTTCGTCGCCGCGGTGGTCCACGACCCGGACGTGGTGATCCTCGACGAGCCCTTCAGCGGTCTCGATCCCATCAACCAGCAGGCGTTGCGCGACATCGTCTCCGACCTGCGCCGCGAGGGGCGAACGATCCTCTTCTCCACCCACATCATCGAGCACGCCGAGCGGCTGTGCGATCACGTGTGCATCCTGGCGCGGGGTTGGGCGGTCGCCGGGGGGGAGGTGGCCGAGGTGAAGCGCCGGCACGGCGATCGAACGGTGGCGATCGGGCTCGAGTCGCGATCGGCCGAGGGCGAGGAGGCCGTTCGCCGGGCTCCGGGGATCGCCTCGCTCCGGCGCGACGGGGCGACCTTCGAGGTCCGGCTCGAGGAAGATGTCGAGCCGGCCGCCCTCCTCCGGCGCCTCGTCGACGACGGGGTCGCCCTGCGGCGCTTCGAGGTGATGGACCCCTCGCTCCAGCAGGTGTTCGTCGAGCGGGTGGGGGAGCTTCCGCCCGAGATGGAGGAGCCCGCCGGTGTGTGAGACCCCCCGTGTCTAAGACCGTCGCCGTCGTCCGGCGAGAGTTCCTCGCCTCCATCCGCACCAAGGGGTACGTGCTGGGGACCCTGTTCGGGCCGGCCCTCATCAGCCTGTTCATCGTCCTCCCCGCCCTCTTCTCGAAGATGGACGGACCCCGGCGCCTCGTCGTCGTCGACGAGACCGGTCGCGGCGTCGGCGAGCGGATCGCGGGCTCGCTGGCCCCCGAGGGCGGGGAGGGGCGCTACCGGGTGGAGGTGGCGACCCCCCGCGAGGGGCGGGCCGACTCCCTCCGGACGGCGCTGCGCCGCCGGGCGGCGAGCGAGGAGATCACCGGCTTCGTGTGGCTCTCCCCCGGCGTGGTGGGCGAGGGTCGGGGCGGGGTGCTCTACGAGGGGCGCGACGCCTCCAGCCCGCGCGACGTGCGGGAGGTGGAGGCGGCGGTGGCGGGGACGGTCCGGGAGGTCCGCCTGAGCGAGTCGGGGATCGATCCGGAGCGGTTGCAGAGCGTGCTCGAGCCGGTGGCGTTCTCCGCCCGGGGGATCCGGGAGGAGATCGTCGGCGCGACGCCGGACGAGCTGGTGGAGGCGGCGATCTATCTCGCCATGGCGCTCTACTTCGTGATCCTCTTCTGGGGGATGGCGGTCCTTCGCGGGGTGCGCGAGGAGAAGGAGAGCCGGGTGGTCGAGCTCGTCCTCAGCTCGGTGGATCCCGAACGGCTGATGGCGGGCAAGGTGGCCGGCATCGGGGCCGCCGGCCTGCTCCAGCTCGCGGTGTGGGTCGGCTTCGCCGCCCTCGCCCTCGGCTTCGGCGAGGAGGTGGCGGCCGCGCTGGGGGGCGGGGTTCCGGAGCTCCCCCGGGTGCCGTGGTCGGCGGGGATCGTCTTCCTGCTGTGCTTCACCGGAGGGTTCTTCCTGTACGCCTCGATCTACGCCGCGCTGGGGGCCGTGGCCACCTCGAGCCAGGACGCCCAGAGCCTCCAGTACTTCGCGGTCGCCCCCCTCTTCGTGGCCTTCATGATGATCTTCTCCGTGCTGGGCGATCCCGGGGGCACCCTGGCCACCGCGGGCACCCTGGTCCCGTTCACCTCCCCCCTGGTGCTTCCTCCCCGCTTCGTGCTGGTTCCGGTGCCGGGGTGGCAGCTGGCCCTGACCGCGATCGCGCTGGCGGCGGCGTGCTGGCTCTTCCTGTGGATCGGCGGGAAGGTGTACAAGGTGACGATCCTGGCGACGGGACAGCGGCCGAGCCCGCGCCAGCTGTGGCGCTGGGTCCGGGCGGCGTAGCCCGGAGGGAGGCGCGCCGACCCTTCCCGACGGGAGGAAACGCCGTTTACAGAGAAACGCCGTTTCCGCGAACGCCCCGGGAGGAAGGGTACCGCGATCGACCCCTCCCCTACTCGGGCTCCAGACGGGCGATCGCCCCCTCGTCGCCGAGCACCACGAGGACGTCGCCCCGCTGGAGTATCGTCTCCGGCTCGACCGAGACCCGTTTCTCGTGCCCGGCGGAATCGACCCGCTCGATCGCCAGCACGGTGAGCCCGAACCGCTCCCGCAATCCCGCCTCCCGCATCTCCTCCCCCACCAGCCCGGGCGGCACCGGGACCTTCGCCATCCGTGTGTCGGCGGGAAGCTCCAGGTAGTCGAAGCCGGCGCCCTCCACCGCCTTCACCTTGGCGAGCAGCGCGTTCCTTCGCAGTACCTCCCGGTCGAACGTCCCCAGGACGTCCCGGCGGGTGACGATCCCGAGGAACCGCCGCTCCTCCTCGTCGTCGACCACGGGGAGCTGACCGAGATCCCGGAACCACAGCTTCTCGTTCACTTCGACGAGGGAGGTGTCCGGGGTGACGACCGGGATCTCGGTCGCCAGATCGGCGGCGATCACGATCGGGGGGAGCTCGTCGTGCTCGCTCATCACCCGCTTCACCTCGTGCAGCTCCACGATCCCGAGGAAGCGGCCCTCCGGATCGCCCACGTACAGCTGCAGCTGCCGGGTCTCCTGGAACACCTCCACGATCTCGTCGAGCGGGAGATCCGCCGGATACAGCTCGACGTCGGTCACCATGATGTCCCGCACCTGCAGCGAGCGGAGGAGCCGCTCCTGGGCGGTCCCCTCCCACTCCATCCCGCGGCGCCGGAGCTCCTCCTGATAGATCGAGGTGCGGCGCACCGTGCGCGCCACCCAGTAGGCGGTCACCGAGGTGAGCATGAGGGGCAGGACGATCGAGTAGTTCTGGGTCAGCTCGAAGATCATGATGATCGCCAGAAACGGAGCGTGGGTCGTGCCGGCCACCAGCCCTCCCATGCCCGCCAGCGCGTAGGCGCCCGCCATCCCCGTCCGCTCGGGGAACGCCCCGTGGAGCGCGGCGCCGAACACCCCGCCCAGCATCGCCCCGAGAAACATCGTGGAGGTGAACACACCGCCGGAGCCACCCGAGGCGAGGGTGGCGGTGGTGGCGAGCATCTTGACGACGAAGAGGACCGCCATCAGGCCCAGCGCCAGCCGGCCCGCGAGGACCAGGTTGATCCCCTCGTAGCCGTTCGCCAGCACGTGGGGCCAGGCGATCGCGAGAGCGCCGACGAAGAGCCCTCCGAGGGCCGTGCGGGCCAGCAGCGGCAAGCCCAGGCGGTCCCACCCCCGGTACATTCGCTCCATCACGATCTGGAAGGCGATCGAGCCGAGCCCGGCGAGGATCCCGAGCGCGAGGTAGGGCCCCACTTCCCAGGCGGTGACCATCTCGAAGCGACCTCCCGGGGGGTAGATCGGGCCGGGGCCGACGAAAAAGCGGGTGACGATCGTGGAGATCGCCGCCGCCACCACGGCCGGCCCGAAGAACACCATGTTGAACGACCCGATGATCACCTCGAGGACGAACAGGGTGGCTGCGATCGGGGTGTTGTAGGCGGCCGCGAACCCGGCGGCGATCCCGGCCGCGACGAGGATCCGGATCCGCTCCTCGGAGAAGCGGAAGGAGCGCCCCACCCTCGAGCCGATCGCCGCGGCGATCTGGCCCATCGGCCCCTCGCGCCCGACCGAGCCGCCCGAGGCGAGGGTCATCAGCGACGCGGTGGCCCGCTTCAGCGCGGGCGTGAGGCGGATCATCCTCCCGCCGAGCGAGATCACCTCGAGGATGTCCGGGAACCCGCCACGCTCGGTGCGCCGGGTGGCGAAGAGCACCGTGATCGCGGCGGCGAGGGCCCCGCCCATGACGGGGACGATCAGCCGGGCCCACCAGGGCGAGCGCATCGCCACGAAGACGACCTGGCCGGGCCGGTGCCAGAAGCCGTGGACCGCCTGGTCGAAGAGCCATCGGAACCCCGCGCCGGCGAGCCCGCCGAAGAGCCCCACCAGGCACACGGCGGCGAAGAAGAGCGCGTTCTCGTTCTCGGCGAAGAGGCGGCGCAGGCGCCGGACGAAGATCCTCGCCGGGAGGGCCACCACCCGGAGCAGGGTGTAGCGGCGTGGAAGCCGGGGGGGGCGGCGCTCTTCCGGCATGCTCCCTACATAACCCCTGGCCGCGCCGAACGCGACCCTGCCACATCCCTACAGCCGGCCGCCCTCCACCAGGCGCTCGATCGCCTCCGCGATCCGCCGCTGGCGCGCCTCCGGGCTCTCCGCCTGGTCGATCCACTGGCGGTACTTCTTTCGCTGGGCCTCCGAGAGGCGGCCGAACACCTCCCGGGCGAGCGGCTCCTCCGCCAGGGCGCGATCCAGGTCGTCGCGCGGTTCGTCCGTCACGAAATCGCCTCCTCGAGCCGCTCCTCGGCCTCCTCGCCGGTCTCCTCGTCGAACCGCTTCCCGGCGTACCACGCGAAGCCGGCCCAGGCGAGGATCACCGCGCCGGCCACGAAGGAGAGGTACCGCACCGGCACCATCGGAAGCGCCAGCGCCACCAGGATCGCCCCGCCCTTGCCGAAGCGCTGCACGAACATGTTCGCGAACGCCCGCGCCTTGTACTTCACGTCGTCGGCGGTGGGGACGAACAGCGTCTCGCGCGAGGTCTGGTTGATCGAATAGGAGAAGGCGTTGTCGGAGACCGTCAGCGTCGAGGCCGCCCACAGCGCCGGGACCACGAAGAAGAGCCCGCTCGACAGCAGCATCGCCACCGGCGTGAACAGCAGTGCCGTCGTCACCCCGAACTTCCGGATGATGAAAGCCACCAGGAAGAACTGGGTGAACACGCTGAGCGAGTTGATGATCACCCCGATGTTGGCGTAGAAGCCCTGGGTGGCGGCCTCCCCCTCGACGGTCTCCAGCGCCGTCTTGAACTGGTAGTCGAGGATCTGGGAGGCGAACTCGTACAGGAAGACGATCATCACGATCGCGAAGATGAACTTCGAGGCGAAGGCGAGCTTGGCGCCGTCCAGCGCGGCGTTCGTCTTCTTCTCCTCCTCCTCGCCCGCCACGTCGATCCTCACCTCGCGGCCGCGGCCGATCGGGCCACCCGGCTTCGACGCCAGCGCCTCGATCCGCCACGCGAGGACCGCCAGCAGGACGGTCCCGACCGCCGCCGCCACCAGCAGCGGCGGGGTCCCCACCGCCTCCACGCTCGTCGCCACGATCGTGGTCCCCACCAGGCCGCCGATCACGCCGCCGCCCCCGATCACCCCGTAGAGGCGCTTCGACTGCTCGGTCTGCGTCATCTCGTTGAGGTACGCCCAGAACGTCGTCACCCAGATCGTCGTCCACGCGTCGCCGAAGAGATAGAACGCCCAGTTCGTGGTCTCCGGAGGCGCTCCCACCTGTCCCAGGATGGAGGCGAAGCCGAGCAGCGCCGCCGTGAACCCCGTCACCAGCGCGAGGATCAGCCGCCAGGAGCCGAGCTTGTCGTAGAGCCAGCTGAACACCGCCACCGCCACGATCGCCACCCCGATGTTGGCGAGCTTGGCGTACAGCTCGGTCCGGGCGCCGAGGTGCTCGATGAACAGGCCCGTCTTCAGGGGCTTCAGCACCCAGAAGACGACGATGATGAGAAACCAGAAGAAGAAGAAGAGGAGCGCGGGCTCGACCTCGCGCTTCTCGATGTCCACGAACATCCGGAGCACCCGTGAGGCGGGGTTCATCCATCCTCCTGACCGAAGGGGCGACTGGAACGGGCTTTCGACGTGACGGTGCCGGAGCGCCGGCGGAAGGCGAGCGCGTCCGGGCGGGGGCGTGCGCGGGGAGGCGAGCGGCCGGGGAGGGCCTCGCGCGCCGGCTCGCTCAGCGCTTCTTCGGGCGGGTGAGCTCCCGCTCGCGCGGCCGGTCCTCCCGGCTCGAGGAGCCGTTCGAGGACGGGCCCTCTCCCTGGGCCTCGCCGAGCAGCAGCCGGTTCAGGTCCACGTCCTCCTCCCTGGCGAGCCGCGCCAGGAAGAGCCACGAGCGGGGAATCTCCCCCCGCTCGTACTTGCTGATCGTCTGCTGGACGGAATCCACGGCCTCGGCGAAGCTCCGCTGGTCGCGGTGGCCCCGGATCTCCTGCAGTCGCTTTCCGACTCGGTTCCTGAGCTCGTCGTACATGGATGGCCTCGTTCGTGACGTTCACCGCGCGGCCCTTCGTGGAAACGTTGTTGAAGTCTAAGCCCGCCCCGCTCCCGGGGTCCGTCAGGGATCGAACACCCCTCATCGCGCCACGTCGGCCCCGGGGCCCAGGACGTGACGCTCGAAGAAGAGCGTCGTGATCTCGCGGAACAGGTCCCGGTTCGGCTTCTTCGCGAAGCCGTGGCCCTCGTTCCTCGCCAGCATGTACCACACGTCGTGGCCGTTCTCCCGCACCTCGCGGACGATCTGCTCCGACTCGCTGGCCGGCACCCGGGGGTCGTTCGCCCCCTGGGCGACGAACAGGGCGGCGGTGATCTCGTCGGCGTGGTTGCTGGGACTGATCTCCTGGAGGAAGGCCCGCATCTCGGGGTCGCGCTCGTCCCCGTACTCGGGACGCCGGAGGTCGCGCCGGTAATCCTCGGTGTTCTCGAGGAAGGTGACGAAGTTGCTGATGCCCACGTAGTCGACCCCGGCGCGGAGCCGGTCGCTGTAGTGCACCAGGCTGGCGAGCACCATGTAGCCACCGTAGCTGCCTCCGTAGACGGCGATCCGGCCGGCGTCGAGATCGGGACGGGTCGCGATCCAGTCGAGCAGCGCCCCGATGTCGCGGACCGAGTCCTCGCGGTTCCTCCCGTTGTCGAGCTGCACGTACGTCTTTCCGTATCCCGACGACCCGCGGACGTTCGGCGCCACCACCGCCGCGCCCAGGACGTCGATCCACATCTGGAAGGTGCTCGAGAAGCCGGGGCGGTACTGGCTCTCGGGGCCGCCGTGGATGTACACGATCACCGGGTGGGGGCCTTCCGTGTCCGGGGTGTAGACGAAGGCGGGGATCTCGCGGCCGTCGAAGCTCTCGTAATGGACGAGCTCGGGCTCCACGAACCCCTCGGTGTCGAGCCCGCCCACCTCGCTGTACGTCCAGCGGGTGAGCTCCCCCGCCTCGGTCGGCGCCTCTCCCAGATCCAGGACGAACGCGTCGCTCGGCGTTTTCGGGGTGTTCAGGGTGAGCGCCAGCCGGCGACCGTCGGGGCTGAACTCGAGCCCGCCGATCAGGCCGGTCGGAATCGCCTCGACCCGGGCGTGCTCCAGGGTCGCCGGGTCCATCAGGTAGAGCCGCTCGATCCCGCCCTCGTTCACGGTGAAGGCGGCGACCGTGCCCTGCTCGTTCATCGAGAAGCCGTTGACGTTCCACGGGATATCCTCGGTGATCGTCTCGATCTCGCCGGTCGCGAGGTCGAGGCGGACCAGCCGCTGGAACTCCCCCTCGGCGTCGGTGGCGAGGAAGACCCCGTCGCCGTCGGGGGTGAACTCGGGTCCGATCCCGACCCAGTTCGCGGGATCCTCGTCGCCTCCGACCAGCCGCTCCATCTCTCCGGTCCCGAGGTCGAGCAGGTGGACCCGGGAGTCGGTGATCGAGACGTAGTTGACGATCAGCAGCCGCTCGCCCGTCGGATCCCAGTCGGAGGCGCCCCAGTAGGTGCCGTCCGGGGCCTCCAGCGCCATCTCCGCCGAGGCGGTGTCGGCCACGCTCATCACCCACACGTCGTTCGATCGGCCGTTCCGGCGGGTGGAGGTGAAGGCGAGCCGCTCGCCCTCCGGGCCCCACGTGGCGAGCGAGTTGCGGGAGGCCCCGTCCGTGAGCCGACGGACGTCTCCGGCGGCCGGATCGAGCAGGTAGAGCTGGTAGAACTCGCTGCCGCCCACGTCCATCGAGAAGAGGACGTCGGGCGACTCGGGACGGCGCGACAAGCCGGAGGCGGGCTCCTCGAAGTAGGTGAGCTGCCGTCGGGCCCCCGCAGGCATCTCGACCTTGTGGATCTGGGAGACGTCGCCGAAGCGGGTCTGCACGAACAGCCCGCTCCCGTCGGCGGTCCAGTCGATCACGCCGGCGCTGCGGACGTTCTGGTAGCGGTTCAGCGCGTCCGCGATCCGCTCGGGGATCGCCGGGACGTCCTCCAGGAGCACCGTTCCGTCAAGGACCTCGCGCCGCTCCACCGCCTCCTGGGCGGGAGCGAGCGAGACGGCGCCGAGGAGAAGCGCGAGGGCCAGGGCGAGTCGGCGGGTCATGAGCTCCTCCGGATGAGAAGGGAAGCGGGCGGCTCCGGGTGCCCGAACCTTATCTTCGACTTCCGATGTCGTCGAGAATGACGCGCCCAAGTTACGAGTTGCGGAGCCGATCGCCATGCGCGTCGTCTCGCTGATCGCCAGCGCCACCGAGATCGTGTGCGCGCTCGGCTTCCGGGAGGCGCTCGTGGCGCGGTCCCACGAATGCGACTGGCCGCCGGGGGTCGAGGATCTGCCGGCGGTGACCGAGCCCGCCTTCCCCACCGACGGCACCAGCTACGCGATCGACCAGCGGGTTCGGGCGCTGGTGGCCGAGGCGCTCTCGGTCTACCGGGTCGACGCCGACGCCCTCGCCGCGCTCGAGCCCGACCTGGTCGTAACCCAGGCCCAGTGCGAGGTGTGCGCGGTGAGCCTCTCGGACGTCGAGCGCGCGCTGGCCGACTGGACCGGCGAGCGCCCCCGCGTCGTCTCGCTCGAGCCCGACGCGCTCGCCGACGTATGGGACGACGTCCGCCGCGTGGCGGTGGCGCTCGGCGCGCCGCATCGCGGAGAGGCGCTGGTGGCCGAGCTGGCGGGCCGGATGCGCACGGTGGCCGAGCGGGCGGCGACCCTGGAGCGCCGGCCGTCGGTCGCCTGCGTGGAGTGGATCGAGCCGCTGATGGCGGCCGGCAACTGGACCCCCGAGCTGGTGGAGATGGCCGCGGGCGAGAGCGTCTTCGGCGAGGCGGGCGAGCACGCCCCGGCGCTGGCGTGGGAGGATCTTGCGGCGGCCGATCCGGAGGTGGTGCTCGTCTCCCCGTGCGGCTTCGACCTCGAGAAGACGCGCTCGGAGATGCCCGCGCTGACGGATCGAGACGGATGGGAAGAGCTGCGGGCGGTCCGGCAGGGGCGGGTGGCGCTCGCCGACGGCGTCGCCTGGTTCAACCGGCCGGGGCCCCGGCTGGCGGAGACCCTCGAGATCCTCGCCGAGATCCTCCACCCCGACGCGTTCGATTTCGGGTGGCGCGGCGAGGCGTGGGAGCCGCTGTGACCCCCCTCACGCCAGCAGCTCCCCGAGCCGGTCGGCGTCGACGTTGCCGCCGCTCACGACGCACACCACGCTCGACCCCGGGGGCAGCTCGACGGCGCCGCCCAGAAATCCGGCCAGGCTCGCCGCGGCCGCCGGCTCCGCCACCACCTTGAGCCGCTCGAGCAGGAGTCGCATCGCCGCGAGGATCTCTTCGTCCGACACCACGACCATCTCGTCCACCCGCTCGCGCACATGGGCCAGCGTGTGGCGTCCCGCGAAGGGAGCGGCGAGACCGTCGGCCACCGTGTCGAGGGTCTCCAGCCGCACCGGCTCGCCCGCGGCGAGGCTCTCGCTCATCGCCGCGGCGCCATCCGGCTCGACGCCGACGACCCGCGCCTCCGGGCGCTTCGCCTTCACCGCGGTGGAGATCCCCGCGATCAGCCCGCCTCCGCCGACCGGCACGAACACCGCGTCGACGCCCGGCTCGTCCTCCACGATCTCGAGGCCCACCGTCCCCTGTCCGGCGATGACGTCGGGATCGTCGAAGGGGTGGACCAGCACCAGGTCCCGCTGGCGCTGGATCTCGAGCGCCGTCTCGAGCAGGCCGTTCCCCGTCAACACCACCTCCCCGCCGTATGCCCGGGTCGCCTCCACCTTGCCCCGGACCGCCCCCTCCGGCATCACCACCACCGAGGCGATCCCCTCCGCGGAGGCGGCCCAGGCGAGCGCCTGCGCGTGGTTGCCGGCCGAGAGCGTAACCACCCCCCGCGCCCGCTCCTCCGGGGCGAGGCCGGCGAGCCGGTTCGCCACCCCGCGCACCTTGAACGAACCCGTCCTCTGGAACGCCTCCACCTTGAAGGCGAGGTCGAACCCGAGCTCCTCGCCCAGCGAGGCGGATCGCATCAGGGGGGTGCGCCGCACCCGGCCGGCCACGGTCTCGCGCGCCGCCTCCACCGTCTCGACCCCGATCGTCCCGCCCGCGCCCGTCAATACTCGCGCGGCCCGATCCCGGTCGTGATCAGGAGCGGCTGGTGGTGGAAGTCGTAGATCGGCCTCAGCCGGTCGACGTTGTACTGGGTCTCGATGTCGACCGTCTTCTGGGTGCCCACCACCACGTCGATCGGCACGTGGTCGTACACCCCGTCGCGGACGCAGATCAGCAGCCCCGAGCGGCCCGCCAGGATCTGGTCGAGCGCGAGGTTTCCGAACGCCATCGGCACGATCGAGTCGAGGGCGTCCGGCGCGCCGGAGCGGACCAGGTAGCCGAGGCGCTGGTTGATCACGTTCACCCCGCGCCCGCCGCCGAGGGCCGGGGAGAGCTCCTTCAGTCGCTCCGACACCTTCTCCCCGATCCCGCCCAGCTTCTTGTGCCCGAACATGTCGGTCTCCTCGCTCCGGAAGGTCATCTCCTCCTCGCCCTCCATCACCGCGCCCTCGCTCACGAGGACGACCGCGTAGTTGCTCGGATTGCGGCGGCGGTCGTACAGGAGCAGCTCGGTGAGGAGCCCCGGATCGAAGGGGTGCTCGGGGATCACGCACCGGTCGGCCGCGCCGGCCATCGTGGGCAGCAGGGCGGTGAAGCCGGCGTAGCGGCCGAACACCTCGATGACGAGGAAGCGCTCGTGGGAGCCCGCCGAGGTGCGGAGCCCCCGGGTCAGCTCGATCGTCCGGGTCACACAGGTGCTGAACCCGATGCAGTAGTCGGTGCCGGGAACGTCGTTGTCCATCGTCTTCGGAATCCCGACGATCCGGACCCCCTCGTCGTGGAGCCGGGCCCCGTAGCCGAGCGTGTCGTCGCCCCCGATCGGGATCAGGGTGTCGACGCCCAGGAACTCGAGGTGGCGGAGCACCGCCGGGGTGACGTCGTTCACCTCCTCGGAGTACTCGTCCCGCAGGTGCTCGGGAACCGCCTCCCGGGGCAGCGCGCTCGGCTTGGTGCGCGAGGTGTGGAGGAAGGTGCCGCCGGTCCGGGCGGCCCGGTTCACCCGATCCTCGGTGAGATCCTGGACGCAGTGGCTGTTGTCGGCTCGGGGCTCGGGCACGAAGTCCACGAGCCCGGCCCAGCCGCGGCGGATCCCGATCACCCGGTAACCCTCGCGGACGGCCCGCACCGTGACCGCACGGATCGCCGGGTTGAGCCCGGGTACGTCGCCGCCACCGGTGAGGATCCCGATCGTTCCCGTCGCCTCTGCCATCGTCTCCTTCCGTCGCGTGGTCTCCCGTGCGCTTCCGGACAAGATACGCTCCGGAGCCCGGCTTCCACAGCGCGCCCCTTGCGGGGTCGGCCGGACAGCAGCGACCTTCTCCACGGCGTGGGGCTGTAGTGTAGTCGGTTAACACGCGGGCCTTTCAAGCCCGAGATCGCGGGTTCGAATCCCGTCAGCCCCACCACCTCCCTTGTTCGACGGGTGACGGTCGGGGGATTCCGCCTCCTGTATCGTCGTCCCGAGAATCGAGAGTCCCGCCTCCGCGTTCCGGAGGCGCCGAATCCGACGTTCGAATTCGCCCGACGAGGAGGGTCGCATGGCGCACGAACTCCCCCCGCTCCCGTATTCCTTCGACGCGCTCGAGCCCCATATCGACGCCCGCACGATGGAGATCCATCACGACCGGCATCACGCCGGCTACGTGAAGAAGCTGAACGCCGCCCTGGAGGGCCACGCCGATCTGCAGGAGAAGAGCGTCGAGGACCTGCTGCGGGACATCGACGCGGTGCCCGACGACATCCGCACCGCGGTCCGCAACAACGGCGGAGGACACGCCAACCACTCGCTGTTCTGGCCGATCATGTCGCCCGACGGAGGCGGCGAGCCGGCCGGCTCCCTCCGTTCGGCGATCGACGACGCCTTCGGGGACTTCGGCGCGTTCCGCGAATCCCTCTCGGACGCCGCGAGCGGGCGCTTCGGCAGCGGCTGGGGATGGCTCGTGGTGGGCTCGAACGGCGGGCTCGAGGTGTACAGCACCCCGAACCAGGACAGCCCCCTCATGGGTGGCGACACCCCGATCCTCGGAATCGACGTGTGGGAGCACGCCTACTATCTGAACTATCAGAACAAGCGCGGCGACTACATCGACGCGTGGTGGAACGTGGTGAACTGGCCCGAGGTGCAGCGGCGCTTCGACGAGGCCGGCGGCTGAGCTCCGGCCGACGGCGTGAACCCGATACGGGCCGGCGGCGCGCCGCCGGCCCGTTCGCGTTTCACCCCTCGATGCCGAGCCGGGCGATCTCCCGCTCGACCGCGTCCCGCAGCTCCCGGGCCCGCTCCGGCGCGTACGGGTTGAGCCGAAGGATGTCCTCGTACAGCACGTCGGTGTCGGCCTCGAGCAACCGCAGCGCCGCCACCACCCGCCGCTCCGACGGCGTCCCCGGCTCCACCTCGTCGATCCCCGCCCGCCGGAGCGCCCGGGAGGCGAGAAAGACGAGCGCCTGCGATCGCGCCATCCGGCGGTCGTGCTCCTCGGCGGAGGCGAGCGTGGGCTCGAGGCCGAGAGCCCGGGCGAGCTCGACGACGCGGTCGGCCGTCTCGGCGCCCCCGGGAGCGGGGCACACCACGATCCTCTGACCGGCGACCCCCTGCTCGCGAACGGTGTCGGGTCCGAACAGCGGGTGGGTCCCCGCCCACGCGACCCGCCCGGGGAGCCGCTCCGCCATCCACGCCATCGGGCGCACCTTCACCGAGGCGAGGTCCACGACCAGGGCTCCGTCGCGCAGATGAGGCCGGATCGCCTCGAGCGCGTCGGGGATCGTCCGGATGGGGACCGCGAGGACGACGCTCGGGCGGGACGCCACCGAATCGAGTGACGCCCACTCCACCCCGATGCTCTCCGCCTCGCGGGAGAGGTCGCGGATGTCCGTCACGAGGACGCGGCCGCGCTCGCTCAGCAGGTCGGCGGCCAGCCGGCCGCACCGGCCGAAGCCCACGATCCCGATCTCCTCGGCCACTACTTCCGGAAGCTCCGGCTGCGCGCCAGCTCCTCGACCAGCACCCGCTCCTCGTCGGAGAGCTCTTCGGGGACCTCGATCTGGATCTCCACGATCTGGTCTCCCACCTCGTCGTCCCTGCGCACGCCCTGGCCCCGCAGCCGGAACCGGGTGCCTCCCTGGGTTCCCGGGGGGATCGAGAGCTCGGCCTTCTGCCCGTGCACCGTCCGCACCCGGATCTTCGCCCCCAGCATCGCCTGCACCACGTTGATCGGGACCGTGCAGTGGACGTCGAGGCCGTCGCGGCGGAAGAACCGGTCGCCCTTCACCCGGACGGTGAGGAACAAGTCTCCCGGGGGGCCGCCGGCGGTTCCCGGCTCGCCCTTGCCACGCAGCCGGATCCGGTCTCCGTCGCTGGTGCCGGCGGGGATCCGGACCTTGATCCGCTTGCGCCGCCGCACCGAGCCGTCCCCGCCGCACTCCCGGCACGGCGTCTGGACGAGGGTGCCGCGCCCGTAGCAGCGGGGGCACGGCCGCTGGACCGCGAAGCCGCCCTGCATGAGCGAGACCTGGCCGGTACCGCCGCACCGGGGACAGTTCTGGACCGGGGTGCCGGGCTCGTTCCCGCGCCCCTCGCACCGCGGGCACTCCTCCTCCATCGGGACCGGCAGCGTCACCTCGCCGCCCCGCGCGGCGACGTCGAAGGAGACCCGGACGTCGACGCGGCGATCCGCCCCGCGACGGGGCTGCGGCGCGCGCTCCCCCCGCGGTCGCCGCTGGCCGAAGATCGAAGAGAAGAGGTCGCCGAGCCCCCCCATCCCGCCGAGATCCTCGAGGTCCTCGAGGTCGACCTCCTGCCATCCCGCTCCACCTCCCGGCCGGGCTCCGCCGCCGGCGGGCCCGCCACCGAAGCCGCCACGGCCGAAGCCGGCCCCCGCCTTCCGCATCCGGTCGTACTGCTGTCGTTTCTCGGGGTCGGAGAGGATCTGGTACGCCTCGGAGATCTCCTTGAACCGCTCCTCGGCGTCGGGATCGTCGGGATTCGCGTCGGGGTGGTACCGGCGGGCGAGCTCGCGGTACGCCTTCTTGATCTCCCCGGCGCTCGCTCCTTCGGAGAGGCCGAGGGTCTCGTAGTAATCCTTGCCCGCCATGGGGACGGCCTACGCCGGGGTGGCGTCGGCCTCCTCGGGGCGGTGGGCGTACACCTGGACCCGGGCGGGACGAAGCAGCTGTTCGCCGAAGCGATATCCTCGCTCCACCACGGCGGCGACGGTGCCGTCGGCCTCGGGGTCCTCGGCGGGCCACACCCCGATCGCCTCGTGCTCCTCCGGATCGAACCGCTCGCCCACCTCGCCGACGGGCTCGAGCCCCTCCCGCTCCAGGATCTCGAGGAGCTTCCGCTCGACCAGGCCCACCCCCTCGATCACCGACTCGGCGGCGGTCTCGTCGGGATCCAGCCCCGCGACCCGCTGGAGGTCGTCGATGGCTCCCAGCAGCTTCTGGACGAGATCCGCCTTGGCGCGACCCCAGGCGGCGGCGCGCTCCCGCGCCTCGCGCTTGCGGTAGTTGTCGAACTCGGCCTGGAGCCGAAGCAGGCGATCCTGGAGGCTCTCGATCTCCGACTCCAGGTCCTCCTCGAGCGAGCGGGTCTCCCGCTCCTCGGTGGCGACCGCCTCGTCGGCGGGGGCCTCCTCCACTTCCTGCTCCTCGATCGGGATGTCGCGCCGCTCCTCCGTCATGGACGCGAAAATATAGGAGGGGGCACGGGGGGCGTCACGTTCCCGGGGGCGGGGCCGAGCGGTTCGCGGGCGGACGGAGCCGCCCCGGGATCACCCGCCGGGGATCAGCCGGGCGAGCTCCTCGACGGAGAGCGACCCGGACACGAGAACGGCAGTGCGTCCCCCCGTCCCCTGGACGGAGAGGACCGCGGTGTCGCCCGCCCCCGTCCTCTCGGGGTCGAACGCCCGCCCCGTGTTCCGGACCGGGAGGTATACCGACAGCGCCCGGCCGTCCATCGTGTACGCGTAGTGGGCGTAGGCCACGCCGTCGATCACGCACCGGCTGAGCCCCTGCAGGCGGGCCTCTCCGAGCGCCGGGGGCGGAGGCAGTTCGATCCCGGCGTCGAAGGGGACCCGCGAGGGGGCGGAGGCGGCGTGCGCCGCGTGGTCGGCGGCGAAGCCGGCGGCCGAGAGGGGGTCGGGGGCCTCGCTCCCCGGCCCGATCAGCAGGATCGCGCCGACCGCCGCCGCCAGCGGCACCAGTCTCCTCCATCCGAACGCCCGGGGACGGACCTCCCGAGCCCGCTGCGGCGGGCGCACCCCGTCCAGCAGCCGGGAGACGCGCGCCCGCAGCGGGGCGGGCGCCCGCTCCCGGGCGACCCCGGACACCTTCCTCAGGAGCGCGCGCTCCGCGGCGACCCGTCCGGCGCACCGCCGGCACGTCCCGAGGTGCGCGTCGATCGCGGACGCGATCGCGGGATCGAGCTCGTCGTCGAGGTAGGGGTGGATCCGTTCCTGGAGCGTGTCGCATCGCATGTGCATCCCATAGGACGCGTCGCCGCGGGAATTATTCCCGGCCCGGGAGCACCGTTACCGGGAGAGACTCCTAGCCCGACGCCGCCACTCCGGCGATCAGGAACAGGGTCGCCGCCGCCCCGCCCGCCATCAGCGCGTACGGGAGCTGGGTGCGCACGTGGGTGATGTGGTCGCACGCCGACGCCAGCGAGGCGACGATGGTGGTGTCGCTGATCGGGGAGCAGTGGTCGCCGAAGATCCCACCCGACAGGATCGCCCCCAGGATCAGGGGAAGCGGCATCCCGATCGGCCCGGCCATCGGCACCCCGATCGCGACCATGATCGCGAAGGTCCCCCAGGAGGTGCCGGTGGAGAAGGAGATCACCCCTCCCGCGAGGAAGAGCAGGGCCGGCACCAGCGCCGGGGTGAGGAAGCGCTGTACCAGCTCCGCCACGTACGCCCCGGTCCCCATCGCCGCGGTCGTCTCCCCGAGCGCGATCGCGAGGACGAGGACCAGCACCAGCGGCACGAGCCCGGAGAAGCCGCGGATGGTGTACTCCGTCGACTCCTCCAGCCCGAGGATCCCCTGCACCCGGTACATCGCCGCCATCGTCAGGATGGTGGCCGAGACCGCCCAGAAGACGGCGGTGTTGCCGTCGCCCTCGAGGAGGCTGCCGCCCCCGGTGATCAGCAGCCCGGCGATCATCGTGGCCACCAGCACCAGGACCGGGACGATCAGGTTGACCGCCCGGGGAGGGGCGCCGGGCTTCGGGTCGACCTCGAGGAGCGAGTCCTCCTCGGCCGGCATCGAGGGGCCCTCGGACGCGGCCGGCCCCCGCTCGGCGGTCTCCTCCTCCTCCCGGCGCATCGGGCCGACGTTCCAGTCGACGGTGACCACGAACCACACCAGGGCGAGGGCGAGGATCGCGTAGAAGTTGAACGGGATCGACCCGACGAACGTCCCCACCGGGTTGCCGACCTCCTGCGCCTCGAGCAGACCGATCACGAAGGCCCCCCAGGCGTTCATCGCCACCAGGATGCACACCGGGGCGGAGGTGGAGTCGCACACGTAGGCGAGCTTGGCGCGGGAGATCCGGAGCCGGTCGAACAGCGGGCGCGCCACCGTCCCGGTCACCAGGGAGGTGATGTTCGACTCCACGAAGACGACGGTCCCGATCGAGGCGGCGAGCCACCCCGCGGACCGGCGGGTCTCGCCGATCCCGATCCGCCGCAGCGCCCCGATGAACCCCTCGACCCCGCCCGAGCGCTGGGAGAGGGTCAGCACCGCGCCGATCGCCAGCGCGAAAAGGAACAGCTTGGCGTTGCCGGGATCGGCGACCACCGCCGCGATCGCCTCCAGGGTGTCGCGAGCGCCCGCGAGAGGATTCCACGAGGCGAGGATCCACCAGCCGCTCCAGATCCCGAGCAGCAGCGAGAGGTACACCTGCCGGCTGGCGATCGCCAGCGCGATCGCCAGCAACGGCGGCACCAGCGAGAGGACGCCGACCGTCTCGGTCAGGGCTTCACGACGTCCCGGACTTCACGACCTCGTCGCAGCGCGCCTCCGATCGCACCCGCCGGGCGATCCGCCGCTGGAGCGCCGACA
>JAWVZN010000043.1:0-21152 GCA_033722155.1 Gemmatimonadota bacterium
GCCGCCCGCTCGGCGCCGGAGCCCCCGAGCGCGTGGGTGTGGGCCTCGCCGAAGGGGGGCACGACCCACGCGCCCGCGAGGTCGACCACCGAGTCGGCGGGCTGCGTATCGGCGGGCACGAACCACCCGCCCCGCACGTGCACGGTCCGCTCCACGAACCGCTCGCCGTCGAACCACCGCCCGCCGACGAAGGCGATGGTGGGCTCTTCGGGCGGGGGCCCGGGGGCGAGCGCGATCGCGGCGACGAGAGCCAGACGCAGCTGGATCACGGTGGGCCTCCCACGGCCGGAATCGGAAGGGCGGGCTACCTGATTGGACACGGTGCGTGGGCGATTCGTTGTAATATGACCGGAGGGGCCGGTGAAACCCGCGACCCGCGCGGCCGTACGGAGGGCGTCTGCAGAACCGAGTCGAAAGGAGCCCGATGAGAGCCACGGTCGTTCTCTTCGTCGCCGCGATCGCGGCGACGTCCGCCGCGCCTCTGCGTGCCCAGCCGGTTCCGCCCCAGGGCCGGATCGTCGCCGACACCGTCCCCGCCCCTTCGCTCGCCGGCAACCTCCTGGGCGACCCGACGCGCCAGCCCGCGCTCGTCTATTTGCCGCCCGGGTACGAGGAGGAGCCGGGACGCCGATATCCCACGATCTACCTCCTCCACGGAGTCCTCGACTCGCCGTCGATCTGGGTCGAGCCGGTCTACCAGGGGATGACGATCCAGGCGGTGATGGACAGCCTGATCGCGGTCGGCGAGATCCGCCCCGCGATCGTGGTGATGCCGAGCGGGCACAACGCGTTCGGCGCGAGCGGGTACATGAACTCGCCGGTGGCGGGGAGGTGGGGGGACTTCATCGCCAGCGACGTGGTGGCCCACGTCGACGGGACGTACCGGACGGTCCCGCGGGCCGGGAGCCGGGCGATCACCGGCCATTCGATGGGCGGCTTCGGCGCGATCCGCCTGGCGATGCTCCACCCCGACGTCTTCGGCGTGGCGTGGGGGATGAACCCGTGCTGCCTCTGTTGCCTGGCGCGGGACCTGCCGACCGATCTCGAGCTGTGGCGTCGGATGGGGACCTACGGGTCGGCCGCCGAGATGTGGGAGACGCTCCGGGAGGAGGGCGACATCTGGCCGCTGATCCTGGCGGGGTTCGGAACCCTCCTCTCGCCCGATGTCGACGAGCCGCCCCTCTACTTCGAACCCCCCTACCGCGTGGAGGAAGGTCGCCTGGTGGGCACGGGAGCGCTCGAGGGATGGGCGGAAAAGCTCCCGCTGGCCCGCGCGGCCGAGCACGTCGACGCGCTCCACGCGCTGCGGGGCCTGGCGTTCGATACGGCGTACGGTGACGAGTTCGCGCACATCCCGGTCGGCACCCGCGCGTTCAGCGACACGCTGGAGGCTCTCGGGGTGGCGCACGTCTACGAGATGTACGAGGGCGACCACAGAAACCGGATGAGCGAGCGTCTCCCCGGCCGCGTCCTGCCGTGGATCGACGCCCGGCTCGTCCACGGCACCTCCTTCGGACCGACCGGAGCGCCTCGTGAGCCTCGTCGGGAACGAGGTGCGCGCCTTCCGTTCTTGATCGAGCCCTCGCCGCCCGATAGCGTCCGGGGGTCGAATCGCCCGGGCGGGACGATCGCCGGCGAGACTTCGCGACTCGAACGAGAGGGAATGGAAGGATGAGCGAATTTCGACTGGACCGGACGAGAAGCGCGATCGCGGCGGCGCTCACGATCGCGCTGATCGTCGGCTGCGGCGAGGGCGCGCAGGAGGAGACCGGGGAGGGAGGCGCAGCGACGGAGGAGGTCGCGACCGGCGAGGGAGCGACCGGCAGCTCCTGCGTGGCGGAGTACGCGGAAACGCCGTGCGACCTCCTGACCGCGGACCTGGTCCAACAGCACCTCCCGGACGCGCCGGCGGAGCTCGAGCAGAACAGCTACAGCGGCTCCTCCTTCTCCTCGTGCTCCTACAGCTGGCCGAGCGATCGGATGGCGACGCAGACGGTGATGGACCGGACGATCGAGTACGAGGAGTCGAACCAGGTCTCGCTGGCCTGGATCGAAACCTACGAGGAGAACGCGGCCGATCGGTTCCGGCGGGCCTACCTGCCGACGGAGGAGGAGCTCCAGCGGGGGGCCGAGATGATGGAGGAGCGGTTCGAGCGGCGGGCCGAAGAGGAGGGCCTCGGCGAGACCGAGAAGGAGGTCGGAAAGGGCCTCGCCGAGAGCGTCATGAGCGGGATGAGCTTCGAGCGGGTCGACGGGGTGGGAGACAACGCCTCCTGGAACGGGGGCCACGACAACCTCAACGTCCTCCACGGGGACACCAGGTTCGAGATCACCGCCACCGTCTCGGGGGACGACGCGGAGAACCGCCGGGCCGCGGTCGAGGTCGCGAAAGCGCTCATGGCCGCCTGCGAGTGAAACCCCGCCCCGGCCGGTTGTAAGAGATCGGCTAACCGGATCCCTCTTCGACCGGTAATATCGGGGAAACGTCAGCCGGACCGAAGGAGGTCGAAGATGGGAATTCTCGGAGATCGAGACGACGAAAGGAAGAAGCCCGACTTCTCCAGCGTGGAGAGCGGCTCCTCCTCCACCGCCCCCGAGGCGAGGGAGGCGGGAGGCCGCACCTACGTGGTCGAGAAGGGAGACACCCTGTGGGCGATCGCGGAGCGTTACTACGGGGACGGAAGCGAGTGGCCTCGGATCCACGAGGCGAACCGCGACCGGATCGACGATCCCGACGTGATTCAACCGGGGTGGGAGCTCACGATCCCCGAGGCCGAGGAGGAAGACGAGGAAGGGGGAAGCCGATGACGCGCACCGGCAGCTGGATGTCGGCCTTGTTCGCGATCGGCATCGCGGTGGTCACGGCGGCCGGGGCGTGCGGCGGCGAGACCGGCGACGAGCCGGGGGCCGCGGACACGACGGCGGTCGAGGAGCGGGGGATCGAGGTGACGGGCGTGACGCTGGGCACGGCCGTCGGCCCGAACAAGCGGGTGACGGCCGAGACGGAGACCTTCGCCCCCTCCGACACGATCTACGCCTCGGTGGAGACCGTGGGCGTGGCCGGGAGTGCGGAGCTCGCCGCCCGGTGGAGCTACGAGGACGGCCAGGTCGTCAACGAGAGCACCCGGACGATCGCTCCGAACGGTCCCGAGATTACCGAGTTCCACGTTTCCAAGCCGGACGGCTGGCCCACCGGCCAGTACGAGGTGGTGATCCTGCTCGAGGGTCAGGAAGCCGACCGGGCGTCCTTCACCGTGGAAGCTGGCAGCTGAAGTCCCGGTAGATTCACGGCAGCGCCGGTGCTCTCCCTGCTGGCCGGCGCTTCCGCTGCTCCGTATATTCGTGAATCGAATCGCTCGAAGCCGCGCGCCGGTCTCTCGAGGAGGGGAGGGCGGCGCTTTTTTGTGCCCGCACCCGACGCTCCCGATGATCGAGATGAACGACACCAGGCGAGAGACGGACGAAGTCGGCCGCCGCCGCACCTTCGCCATCATCAGCCACCCGGACGCCGGGAAGACCACGATGACGGAGAAGCTCCTGCTGTACGGGGGCGCCATCCGGCTCGCGGGGAGCGTGAAGGCGCGCAAGGCGGCCCGCCACACCACCTCCGACTGGATGGAGGTGGAGAAGGAGCGGGGCATCTCGGTGAGCTCCAGCGTGCTCCAGTTCGACTGGGAGGGGCGTCGGCTCAACCTCCTCGACACCCCGGGCCACCAGGACTTCTCCGAGGACACCTACCGCACCCTCACGGCGGCCGACAGCGCGGTCATGCTGCTGGACAACCGTCGCGGGGTGGAGGAGCGGACCCGCAAGCTCTTCGACGTGTGCCGCCTGCGGAGGCTGCCGATCTTCACCTTCGTGAACAAATGCGACCGGGCGGGGGTCGATCCGCTCGAGCTGGTGGACGGTGTAGAGGAGGAGCTCGGCATCCGGTGCGCGCCGGTCACGTGGCCGGTGCTGGTCGGAACCGAGGCCCTCGGCGTCTACCACCGCGAGAGCGGGCTCGTCCACCGCTTCGTCCGCACCGAGGACCATGGCGCCACGGCGGGGCCGCGGGCAGCGTGGCCGCTCGAATCCGAGGAGGCCCGGGAGGCCTTTCCGGAGGCCTCGCTCGAGCGGCTGCGGGAGGAGATCGCGCTGCTCGACGCGCTCGCTCCGCCGCCCGACGAGGAGGCGGTGCTGGCCGAGGAGGCGACCCCCGTCTTCTTCGGCAGCGCACTCCTCAACTTCGGGGTGGAGCCCTTCCTCCGATACTTCCTCGACCACGCCCCGCCTCCGGTCCCCCGCGAGGCGGGCGAGACCACGGTGGATCCCCGCGATCCGACCTTCCGCGGGTTCGTGTTCAAGATCCAGGCGAACATGGATCCGAAGCACCGCGACCGGATCGCGTTCGTCCGGGTGTGCTCGGGCCGATGGGTGCCGGGCACGGTGGCCACGAACCTGCGGACGGGCCGCGAGCACCGCCTCTCCTCGGCGCGGCGCTTCCTGGCGCGGGACCGGGAGACGGTGGAGGAGGCCGTGGCCGGCGACGTCGTCGGGATCCTCGACCGGGGCAACCTCCGGATCGGCGACACCCTCTCCGGAAACGGGGGGCCCGCCTTCGAGGGGGTGCCGCGCTTCTCGCCCGAGCGCTTCGCCCGGGTGCACCCCGGCGACGCCTTCGGAAGGAAGCACCTCGACCGCGGGTTGCGGGAGCTCTCCGAGGAGGGCGCGGTGCAGGTCCTCTTCGACCGGCGCTCCGGCCGGGCGCCCCGTCCGATGGTCGGCGTGGTGGGACCGCTCCAGCTGGACGTCCTCCTCCACCGGCTGAAGCACGAGTACGGGGTCGAGGCGAACCTCGAGTCGCTCCCGTACGTGGCGGCCCGCTGGGTGGTGGGGGAGGAGGAGGAGATCCTCCGCCTCGCCGACAGCTACCAGCGCGCGCTGGCGTACGACCATCGCGACCGCCCGCTCCTGCTGTTCGACACCGAATACTCCCTGGAGAAGGCGGAGAAGGAAGCCGGAGACGTGGAGCTGTACGCCGTCTCCCCCTGATTGCCGGCCCCCGGAGTTGGACAGCGGGACGCGGTTGTTCTACAATCCCCATGCCTTCGGCGTCTCGGGGACTCCGAGGCCCGAAGGGCCCCGGCAGGAAGTCGGGTGCGAAACGCACAACGAAAAGGAAAGAAGGAAATGGCTACAGGCAAGGTAAAGTGGTTCAACGACGCCAAGGGATTCGGGTTCATCGAGCAGGAGGAAGGCCCGGACGTCTTCGTGCACTTCTCCGCCATCCAGCAGGAGGGGTTCAAGTCGTTGAACGAGAACGACGAGGTCGAGTTCGATATCGAGGAGGGGCCGAAGGGCCCACAGGCCGCGAACGTGAGAAAGGTGGGCTGAACGACCGATCTTCGGCCGAATGAGCCGGGCCCCCGCCGTTTCGACGGCGGGGGCTTTTTTCCGAGGGGCCGCTTCCACTTCTTCCGGAGGTGCGCCGTGATCCGCTCTTCTCCGATCCTCCCCCTGTTTCTTCTCTCGCTCTCGCTCTCCCTCTCCCTGCCGTGGGCCTGCGGAGACGAACCCGAGACCGCCATCGAGGAGCCCGAGGCCCGGGGCCGGAGCGCGGACACCGCGATGGTCGCGCCCGACACCGTGCCGGGGGCCGAGCCCCGCGGGGCGGTTCCCGCCTCCTTCCGACCGGGCACCTTCACGACCGATCTCTCCGAGTCGGACGTGGCCGGCGACACCACGCTCGTCGGCGCCTGGCGGCTCGCTCTGGCGGAGGACGGGAGCTACCGGATTCACCGGGACGGGCAGCTGGCGGTCTTCGGCAGCTACACCGTGGAGAGCGACCGGGTCACCCTCCACGACGAGGGAGGCCCCGGCGCCTGCGACGAGCCGGTGGCCGCCTACCGCTGGTCGTCGCCCGGAAGGGATCTGTCGCTGAGGGTGATCGACGACGACTGCGCGGGACGGACCAGGGTGCTCACCGCCGAGCCGCTGCGGAGATCGGGACCGTAGGCAAGGGCGCGGATCCCGACGCCGCGGAGCTGATCGAGCGGCTGGGCCTCGTCCCCCTGCCGGACGAGGGGGGCCACTACCGGGAGACGTGGCGGTCGGCGGAGTCGGTGCCCGCCGAGGCCCTGCCGGGGCGCTACTCCACCGATCGCGCCCTCGGGACGGCGATCCTGTACCTGCTCACCTCCGAGCCGGACTCCTTCTCCGCCCTCCACCGGCTGCCGACCGACGAGGTGTACCACTTCCATCTCGGCGACCCGGTCGAGATGCTCCTGCTCCACCCGGACGGGGGAAGCGAGAACGTCGTGCTCGGACCCGACGTCCTGAACGGGCAGCGGGTGCAGCACGTGGTCCCCCGCGGCGTGTGGCAGGGCTCGCGGGTGATGGGGGGCGGGGCGTGGGCGCTTCTCGGGACGACGATGGCGCCCGGCTTCGATTTCTCCGACTACGAGGCCGGCGAGGCCGACCCCCTCGTCGAGCGGTGGCCCGACCGGGCCGAGGAGATCCGCTCGCTGGTGCGGGAACCCTCGTGACCCCGCCCGTCGAGCGCCTGCTCGACCTGACCGGCCGGGCCGCGCTGGTGACCGGCGCGGGGGCGGGAATCGGGCGCGCCATCGCGCGCCGCTTCGCCGAGGCGGGGGCCACCCTGCTGGTGCACTACCGCTCCAGCGAGGCGGGCGCCCGTGCGGTGGTGGAGGCGATCCGGGAGGACGGGGGGGAGGCGACCGCCCTGCGGGCGGAGCTTCGCGAGCCCGAGGAGGTGGAGCGCCTCTTCGAGGAGGCGCTCGGGGCCGCTGGGCGCCTCGACGTCCTCGTCAACAACGCCGGGATCTATCCGCTCGCGCCCCTCGAGGAGATCGACGCGGGGGAGTGGGAGCGGGTCCTCGGGGCGAACCTCGGTGCGACCCATCTGTGCACCCGGGCCGCCGCCCGCCGAATGGAGGAGGGCGGCGCCGTCGTGAACGTCGCCTCGATCGAGGGGCTCCAGCCGATGCCGGACCACGCCCACTACGACGCCGCCAAGGCGGGCGTCCTCATGCACACCCGCGCCGCCGCACTCGAGCTGGGGCCTCGCGGCATCCGGGTGAACGCCGTCTCGCCGGGGCTGATCGACACGGGCGTGCTGGAGGAGGCGTGGCCGGAGGGCCTCGAACGGTGGCGGAAGGCGGCCCCGCTCGGCCGGGCCGGCGAGCCCTGCGACGTGGCCGACGCCTGCCTGGTGCTCGCCTCCGACGCCGCCCGGTGGATCACCGGGGCGAACCTGGTGGTGGACGGCGGGGCGACGAGTCGCCCCGCCTTCTGAGGGCTCCCTTGCGCCACGCCATCGCGAAGCTGACCGGCCGGCCCCGGTAGCGTTCCCACTTCGGCTTCCGCTCCACCCAGGCGTCGTCGATCAGCCGCTCCTCCATCTCCTCGAGCGTCCAGCCCGCCCTTCGCGCCGCGGCCACGTGATCGCTGAAGAGATGGACCCAGCTGCGGATCGCCGCCGGTTTGCCGCCACCACGGTCGAAGTGCGTGGGGACGCCCGACATCAGGAACTGGGGGTGGTAGCCGACGATCACGAAGGCCCCGCTCTTCCCCGTCACCCGGGCCGTCTCGCGATACAGGGGCGCGAGGTCGGAAAGGTGCTCGTCGGCGAGCGACTGGACGGCGAGCCCGTAGAGGCCGGCGCGGAAGGGAAGCGCGGTCACGTCGCCCAGGACGAGCCGGTCGTACACCCCCTTCGGCCGGGCGATCTGCGCCATCTCGGCGGTCAGGTCCACCCCGTCGATCGACTCCACGCCCCGGCCCGCGAGCCACACCCCGGTCCGGCCGGTCCCGCACGCCAGATCGAGGCACCGCTCGATCCGGCCCCACTCGACCGACTCGAGCCGTTCGAGCAGCCGCAGATCCATCTCGTCGAGTACGGTCGCCTCGTAGGTCTCCGCCCACTCACGGTAGCCCGCCCGAACGGGGAGGGTGGGGTATCCCCGCGCGTCGTAGTCGGCGAAGTCGCGAGTCATCGGGTCCCCGCGGTCCGGCTCCTCAGTACCGGAGCACGCCGGTGTGCATGATGAGCTTCCACGCCCCGTCCACCTTCGTGTACACCTTGCACGTGCGGCCCCGCCACCGGTCCTCCACGCCGTCCTCGAGACGGCGCCACAGGGTGTCGATGTCCACCACGGCGAGCCCGCCGTCGCCCTCGTCGGTCACCTCGATCCGGCGGATCTCCCTCCGGTTGTGGACCAGCTCGTGGGTGTCGAAGAGCTCCTGCCACGCCGCCTTCCACCGTTTCCGGTCGTGGCGTCCCAGCCCGAAGACCCACTCCATCGGGTCGTGGGCGTCGGGATCGGGCGGCCACGGCCACACCATGTCGGGGTGGAAGAGGTCGACGAGGGCCTCCGCGTCGCGGGTGTCCCACGCCCGGGTCTCGCGGTGCACCATCGCCTCGATCTCTCTTTCGACGGCAGTCATCGGCCTCGCTTGAACGTATCCGAACGCGCCGGAGGCGGCGAGGCGGCCGTTGCCCGCGCACGGTCGGGGGCACACCTTGGACCCGTCGAGCGAGGTCGGCGAGCGGACACCTCCAGAGGAGGAAGGTGAAGATGAGAGCGCTACGCGCGGTAGGGATCGCGGCGGTCCTTCTCGCTGTGGGGGCTACCGGCGGGGCGCTGGCACAGGAGCCGGACGTGTCGATCGAGGTCGTCCCGGTGGCCGGCAACGTCGTCATGCTCCACTCGGGGGTGGCCGGCAACGTCGGCGTCTCGAGCGGGACGGACGGGGTCCTGATGGTGGACGACAAGATCGCGCCCCTCGCCGAGGAGCTGCAGGCCGCGCTGGCGGGGGTCTCCGAGCAGCTCCTCGTCTTCCTCCTGAACACCCACTGGCACCACGACCACACCGGCACGAACCCGGCGTTCGGCCCCGAGGCGCTGATCGTGGCCCACGACAACGTCCGGAAGAGGCTCTCCACGGACCAGCGGCTGGGGGAGCGGACCTTCGAGGCGATGCCGCCCGAGGGCCTGCCGGTATTGACCTTCGACCGGTCGCTCTCGATCCACTTCAACGGCGAGGAGATCCGCGCCATCCACCTGCCCCGCGGTCACACCGACGGCGACGTGGCGGTGTGGTTCACCGAATCGAACGTGATCCACATGGGCGATCAGTTCTTCAACGGCATCTTCCCCTTCGTCGACCTGGCGACCGGCGGCGACGTGGAGGGGTTCACCGCGAACGTGGCGAAGGTGCTCGAGAAGATCCCGGCCGACGCCGCCGTCATCCCCGGCCACGGACCGCTCGGAACGGTGGAGGACCTGCGGGAGTTCCACCGGATGCTGGTGGAGACGACCGGCTTCGTGCGCGACGCGATCGCGGCCGGGAGCTCGCTCGAGGAGATCCGGGCGGAGGGCCTGCCCGCCGAGTGGGAGGGGTGGGCGTGGGAGTTCATCTCCGAGGAGACGTGGATCGGGATCGTCCACGCGAGCCTCACGCGGTCGGAGGACACGCCCGAGAGCAGCCACGGCCACTGACGGGGCGTGGCGCGGCGAGACCGCGCACGGGAACGAGTCAACGTTTCGGGAGTAAGGATCGTCTAAGGGGACGAGGACGGAAGAAGTGCCGTCTCCGTTCCCCGCTTTTCGCCCGCCACGGAGGTTTCTCGATGATCCGAACGGTCCTCGCTCTCGCAGCCGTCCTGACGCTTCTGCCCGCCGGGGCTGTCGCGCAGGAGCCGGGCACCTCCTCCGCGACCGAGGCCCCTCCCGATTCTCTCGACCACCTCGTCACCCCGCCCGCCGGAACGCCCGCGCACGAGCGGGAGGCCCCCACCGTCGCCGCCGTCCGGGTCGAGGGCGGGATCGATGTCGACGGGCGGCTGGACGAGCCGGTGTGGCGGACCGCGCCGGCGGCGACCCGGTTCCTCCAGCGGGAGCCCGACGAGGGCGAGCCCGCCACCCAGCGGACCGAGGTCCGCTTCGCCTACGACGACGAGACCCTGTACGTCGGGGCACGGATGTACGACGAGATGGGGGCCGAGGGGGTGACCTCCCGGCTGGTCCGCCGCGACGCCCGCGCCGAGAGCGACCGGCTCACGCTCCGGTTCGACACCTTCCTCGACCACCTCGGGCAGACCCGCTTCTCGGTCAACCCCCAGGAGGTGCGGGGCGACGCCTACGGGCCGGCCGGATCGCACCCCGACGACTCGTGGGATCCCGTCTGGAGCGCGGAGGCCGAGATCGACTCGCTCGGATGGACGGCCGAGCTGGCGATCCCCTTCTCCCAGCTCCGCTTCGCCGAGGGGGCCGACCAGGAATGGGGCCTCCAGATCGAGCGGGAGGTGAGCCGCCTGAACGAGCGCCAGGTGTGGTCCTTCTGGAGGCTCGACGAGTCGGGCGGCCCCTCGCGCTACGGCCACCTGACCGGGATCACCGCCCCAGCCGTGGGCGTCGATCGCCTGGAGCTGCTCCCGTATCTCGTCGCCCAGACGGAGTCGACGGGAGAGGTGGACGAGGAGGACCCCTTCGACCTCGAGCGGGAGTCGACCCTTCGGGTCGGCGCGGACCTGAAGTATCTGGTGAGCTCGGACTTCACGCTCGACGCCACGCTCAATCCCGACTTCGGCCAGGTCGAGGTGGACCCGGCGGTGGTGAACCTGAGCGCCTTCGAGACGTTCTTCCCGGAGAAGCGGGAGTTCTTCATCGCCAACCGGGGCCTCTTCTCGTTCGGGGGCTTCAACTGCTACTTCTGCAGCAACGTCTCCCCGCTCTCGATGCTCTTCACCCGGAGGATCGGACGCGCGCCCCAGGCCACCTCGCTGGCGTTCGAGCGCGGCCGCTTCGTCGACATCCCCGACAACACCACGATCCTCGGCGCGGCGAAGCTCACGGGGCGGACCCGCGGGGGCACCTCGGTCGGGATCCTCGGGGCGCTCACCGAGCGGGAGGAGGCGGAGGTGGCCGACCTCGACGGGAACGTCTTCGAGCAGGAGGTGGAGCCGCTGACCGGTTACTTCGTGGGCCGGGTGAAGCACGACCTGCTCGACGGCGACCTCCAGGTGGGCGGCATCGCGACGTCGGTCGCCCGAAATTTCGACGATCCGGCGCTCGAGCGCGTTCTCCCCGCGCACTCCGAGGGGCTCGGCGTGGACACCGAGTGGTGGTGGGGGGATCGCTCCTACAGCCTCCGAGCGAGCGCGGCGTTCACCAACGTGTCGGGCTCCGAGGAGGCGATCCTGGCGCTGCAGCGCTCCAGTGCCCGCTACTTCCAGCGTCCCGACCGCGACCACGGCTCCAACGGGGTGTTCACCGACCGGTTCGATCCCACGCTCGAGTCGATGCGCGGATACGGGTTCTACGGCCGCGTCGCGAAGGAGAGCGGGAACTGGCGGTGGGAGGGGGCGGTGAGCGGCCGGAGCCCGGGGTTCGAGAACAACGACATCGCCTTCCTCACCCGCACCGACTACGTGTGGATGAACGGCAACGTGGTGCGCCGCTGGACCGAGCCGACGGCGTGGTTCCGGCAGCTCAACGCCACGGTCGGGGCCCAGCAGCAGTTCAACTACGACGGCGATCTCGTCGACCGGCAGTTCCACGGCTCGGTCTTCCTCCAGACCCCCTTCTACTGGAACACACACATCTTCGGGATCGTCCGGCCGTCCACGCTGGACGACCGGCTCACCCGCGGTGGCCCCGTCGTCCGGAGTCCCGACAAGGGCTTCCTCGCCGGATTCGTGGGGACCGACAGGCGGAAGCCGGTCAGCTTCACGCTCAACCCGAGCCTGGGATGGAACGAGGAGGGGGCCCGGGACTGGAGCGTGCGGCTCGGCGTGGACGTCCGGCCCGTCTCCAACGTGTCGCTCTCGGTGGGTCCCCGCTTCAGCCACTCCGAGTCGACCGACCAGTTCGTGACCTCCCGCGAGGATCCCGTGGCGGAGGATTTCTTCGGCCGTCGCTACGTCTTCTCGGACCTCGAGCAGACCACCGTCTCCTTCGACACCCGCCTCGACTGGACCTTCACCCCCACGCTCTCGCTGGAGCTGTTCGCCCAGCCCTTCGTCTCGAGCAACGACTTCTCCCGGTTCAAGGAGTTCGCCGCGCCGCGCCGGCTCGAGAAGCGCGTGTACGGGGAGGATGTGGGGACGATCCGGCCCGAGGGGGAGGACGCCTTCGTCATCGATCCCGACGGGACGGGGCCGGCGGAGGCGTTCACGATTTCCGATCCCGACTTCAACTTCCGCTCGCTCCGGGGCAACCTGGTTCTCCGGTGGGAGTACCTGCCCGGCTCCACGTTCTTCTTCGTGTGGACGCAGGACCGCCGCTCCCGGATCTTCCGCGGTGACTTCGACTTCCGGCGGGACTTCGACGAGCTCTTCGAGGCCGAGCCGGACGACATCTTCCTGGTGAAGGCGACCTACTGGCTCGGGATCTGATCGGCCCGGCGGCCCGCCGGGTCCCGGCCGGCTACAGACCGATCGCGCCGCCGCCGGTGGCGAGGATGACCAGGTTGCAGATCAGGTACAGGACGTCGTAGTACCACCCGTTCGACTCCTCGCCCCAGAAGCCGGTCTTCCACACGAACATCTTCTTCCAGGTGGCGCCGAGCATGGTGACGATGAGGGCCGCGGCGGCGAGCTGGGTCCAGAGGCCGACCACGAGGAGGATCGAGCCGAGCACCTCCACCGCTCCCAGGACGAAGGTGGCGGCGGCCGGCATTCCGAGGCTCTCGCCGCGCTCCCGCGGTTGCGTCAGGTGCGACCAGCCGCTCGTGATGAAGATGATGGCGATCCAAAGGCGCAGGAGGAACAGCGCCAGGTCGGAGAGCCGCAGGAGCTCGGGGAAGAGGACGTCGTCCATCGATCTCCCAGCATAGCACCGCGCCGGACGGCCGTCACGCGATTGACACGCCCGGCCGTTCCGGGGTACAACGCTCTTGTACGTCTCTCTCCCACCTCTCCCGAAAGGAGGCCGGCTCCATGGTCGAACCCGTCCCCCAGGAGTACCGCACCGTCACCCCGTACCTCACCGTCCGCGACGCCGCGCGGGCGATCACGTTCTACGGGGAGGCCTTCGGCGCCGAGGAGGTCCACCGGATGGAGACCCCCGACGGGCAGGTGATGCACGCCGAGATCGCGATCGGTCCCTCCCGGGTCATGGTGAGCGAGGAGTTTCCTCAGTGGGAGCACCTCGGCCCGGAGGCGCTCGGCGGCACCCCCGTCACGCTCCAGCTCTTCTTCGAGGACGTCGACGCCGCCTGGGAGCGCGCCCTCGACGCCGGCGCCGAGGTCCACCGGGAGCTGATGAACGCGTTCTGGGGGGATCGCTACGGCACCCTCGTGGACCCGTTCGGCCATCGGTGGGGACTCGCCCAGCGGATCGAGGAGGTGGGCGAGGAGGAGATGAAGCGTCGCGCCGCGGAGTGGTTCGCCCGGGCGGGGGGGGAGGGCGAGGGGTAACGCCGGCGGCTAGGGGCGCTCCCCCTCCAGGATGCGGGCGAGCTTTCCGGCGTCGATGTTGCCGCCCGAGACGACGCACGCGACCCGACCGGAGCCCGCCTCGCCGGTCATCGCCGCGGCGACGGGCGCAGCGCCGGCCCCCTCGGCGACCACACGGTTCCGCTCGACGAGCAGCCGGATCGCCCCGGCGACCTCGTCGAGCCCCACCACGATCGCGCCGTCGAGCAGCTCCTCGGCGAGCGGCCACATCTCGTCCAGCACCCGTCCGCTCCCGATCCCGTCGACGAACGAGGCGGTGTAGTCGATCGGCACGGGCTCGCCGGCCTCGAGGGCGGCGGCGAGGGGGGCGGCGGTGGCGACCTCGGCGGCGTACACCTTCGTGCCGGGACGCTTCGCCTTCACCGCGGCGGCGATCCCGCAGCTGAGGCCGCCCCCGCCGTAGGGGACCACCACCGCGTCGAGGGCGGAAAGGTCCTCCACGATCTCCAGGCCGATCGTTCCGTTGCCGGCGATCACGGTGGGATCGGCGACCGGGTGGACGAAGAAGCCGTCCAGCCCGTCGTAGCCGTGCTCCACGAGCACCTCCCACCACTCCTCGAACGGGATCTTCACCACCGAGCCGCCGAGCCGCTCGATAGCGGCGAGCTTCGTCTCGGGGGCGTGGTCGGGCACCACCACCGAGCAGGGGATCCCGAGCTCCCGGGCCACCCACGCCACGCCCTGCGCCATGTTGCCGGCGCTGGCGGTGTACACCCCATCCTCCACCGCGCCCGGATCCGCCGAGCGCATCGCGTTTCCCGCTCCCCGGATCTTGAACGAGCCGATCGGCTGGAGGCTCTCGAGCTTCAGGGCGATCTCCGCCGGGGCCTCCTCGTCGTTCAGCGGGAGAAGCGGCGTGCGGAGGGCGAGGTCCGCGATCCGCCCGAGCGCGTCCTCGATCTCCTGGAGGGAGGGCGGCGCAAGGGCGCGCCTCTCAGGGCTCGACACGGCGCCCCCCGAGCTCGATCGCCGTGCCGGCGTTCCGCTCCTTCGCGTTCCGGAGAACCCGGTGGGCGGCGGCCAGGTCGTAGATCCCGAGGCCGAGCGACTCGAAGACGGTGATCTCCTCGTCGGACTCCCTGCCGGGTGCGCTTTCCGTCAGAACGTCGCCGATCTCGGCCACGACGTGATCCTCGTCGACGGCGCCCTCCTCCAGGGGGATCAGCAGGTCGCCGGCCTCGGCGAGGGCGCTCTCGCGGCGATCGACGAAGAGGCGGGATCGGGCGACCGCCTCGGTGTCGAGCTCGCGGGCCGTGGGAACGCAGGCGCCGACCGCGTTGACGTGGGCGCCGGCGGCGAGCCACGCCCCCTCCAGGACCGGCTCGGTGGCGGAGGTCGTGGTGCACACGACGTCGGCCCCCTCGGCCGCTTCGCGGGCGCTCGCCACCGCTTCGATCTCGACGCCCCGGCGCTCGCGCTGCCGCTCCGCGAACGAGCGGGCGTTCTCGAAGGTCCGGCTCCACACCCGGACCCGGCGGATCGGCCGGACCGTCCCCATCGCCTCCAGGTGGGAGGCCGCCTGCACCCCGGAGCCCAGAAGCGCCAGGTCGCCGGCGTCCTCGCGGGCGAGTTCCCTGGTGGCGACCGCGCTCGCCGCCCCGGTCCGGATCGCGGTGATCGAGCTGGCGTCTACGACGGCGAGTAGCCGGCCCCGCTCGGCCTCGAAGAGGAGCACCGCCCCCTGGTGGGCGTCGAGCTCGGTGCCGTGGTTGCCCGGCATCACCGTGACCACCTTGACGCCGACCGCGCGGGGCGGGCCGAGGTGGGCCGGCATGAGGCCGAGCAGCCCGCTGCTGTCGGGCAGCCGCATCGCCCGCCGAAGGGGCTGGAGCGCGTCGCCCCCGGCCAGCGCGCGGAGCGCCGCCTCCACCGCCTCCACGCACTCCTCCATCGGAAGCAGCGCCGGCACCTCGTCCTGTCGCACGATCCGGGTCACGGCTCCGAGGATGCCCGGGAGCGGAGGGGGCGTCAAGACGTTGGCGCCGTTCCGCCGGCGCTGGCGTGGTTCGAGACGCGCCCGCGGCCGGAGCCCGGCACGTTCGTGATCGACAGCCGTCGGGCTTGACCGTCCGGGTCGGTCGTGATAGGGTGGGGATAGATGCTAAAATTATAGCACCTCTCCAGGAGGCAGGGAGATGCCCGTCTACGAGCTCACCGTGAACGGCCGGAGCGAGACCGTCGACGTGCTCGACGACACCCCGCTGCTGTGGGTGCTCCGGGACGCGCTGGATCTGACCGGAACCAAGTTCGGGTGCGGGGCGGGGTTGTGCGGGGCGTGCACGGTCCACCTCGACGGCGAGGCCGTCCGCTCGTGCCAGGTCCGGATCCCGGAGGCGGCCGGCCGCTCGGTCACCACGATCGAGGGCCTGGCCGGAGAGAACGGGGGCCACCCGGCCCAGCGAGCGTGGATCCGGGAGGACGTCCCCCAGTGCGGATACTGCCAGGCGGGCCAGGTGATGCAGGCCGCCGCGCTGGTGGACGGGGGGAGCGCCTCCTCGCGGGAGGAGATCCACGAGGGGATGGAGGGGAACGTCTGCCGGTGCGGGACGTACCTGCGGATCCGTCGGGCCGTCCGCCGGTCGGCGGAGGAGGAAGGATGAGCCCCGACCTGGACCGCCGCCGCTTCCTCGAGGTGAGCGCGACGGCCGCGGGAGGGCTGTTGCTCTCCGTCTCCCTGCCGGGCTGCGGTCTGCCTGACGACCCGGAGGAGCCGGAGCCTCTCGAGGGGATGCCCTCGTCGGGTCCGGCCACGGGCCTGAACGCCTACCTGGAGATCGATCCGGAGGGCGTCGTCACGGTCACCGTCCCCCGGCCGGAGATCGGTCAGGGGGTCCGGACCGCCCTCGCCATGGTCGTTGCCGAGGAGCTGGACGTGGAGTGGGAGTCGGTCCGGGTGGAGCAGGCGGACCTCGATCCGGACGTCTACGGCCCGCAGTACGCGGGCGGCAGCGACAGCGTGCCCGACGAATGGGAGCCGCTGAGGCTGGCCGGCGCCGCGGCGCGGGCGGTACTGGTCGCCGCGGCCGCTCGGCGCTGGAGCGTTCCCGCCGGGGAGTGCCGGGCCGCGAGGGGGGTGGTCGACCACCGGGCCTCGGACCGGAGCCTGCCGTACGGGGAGCTGGCCGGCGCGGCCTCGGGCCTCGATCCCCCCGAGGATCCGCCGCTGAGGAGTCCCGAGGAATTCCGGCTCGTGGGCACGCCGCACAGGAACCTCGACGTCCGCGAGATCGTGGCGGGCCGGATGACGTACGGCCTGGACGTCCGGGTCCCGGGGATGCTCCGGGCGGCGATCTCCCGGGCGCCCGTCTACGGGGGTCGGCTGCGGGGCTTCGACGACCGGGACGCCCGTCGGGTCGAGGGGGTCGTGGACGTCGTCCCCGTGGATGCCCACCGCCTCCCCGACTTCCCCCCGAACAACCCGAAGCCGGCCGACGGCGTGGCCGTGCTCGCGGAGTCGACGTGGGCGGCGTTCCGGGGACGGGACGCGCTGGAGGTGGAGTGGGACCACGGATCGGGGGTCGAGGAGACGACCGCGGAGCAGATCGAGGAGTGGTCCCGGCGGGCTCGCGGCCGGGGCGAGCTGCTCGTCCGCGAGGACGGCGAGGTGGAGGCCGCCCTGGCCGACGCCGCGAACGTGGTGGAGGCCGAGTACCGGGTTCCCTTCCTGGCCCACGCGCCCATGGAGCCGATGAACGCCGTGGCCGACGTCCGGGAGAACGAGTGCGAGATCTGGGCGCCGACCCAGAACCCCGGCTACGCCCGGGACGTGGCCGGGATCGTCACCGGGCTTCCCGCCGAGGCGATCCGGGTGCACGTTGTGCGGAGCGGGGGCGGATTCGGACGGCGCTTCTACGCCGACTACGTGGCCGAGGCGGTCCACCTCTCGGCGCGGGCGGGCCGCCCCGTGCAGGTCGTGTGGAGCCGGGAGGACGACGTCCAGTACAGCTTCCACCGGCCCGCGGCCTGCCACTTCCTCCGCGGGGGGCTGGACGAGAACGGCAACGTGGTGGCGTGGAGCCAGCACCTCGTCAACGCCGGCCGGAGCGCGTACCTGGGCCGCGGCGACGCCCCCGAGGAGCAGGGCCAGATCCGGGGCTACTACTATCCTGCGGGCTTCGTGCCGAACCTGCGCTACGAGTACACCATGGCCGAGAGCGTCGTGCCCCGGGGCCAGTGGCGGGCGGTGCAGGCATCGGCCGCCTACTTCGTCCAGCAGGCGTTCATCGACGAGTTGGCCGGGGCCGCCGGGGCCGATCCGCTGGCGTTCCAGCTCCGGTTGCTGGGGGAGGATCGGCCGGTGGGGAGCCGCGGTTGGGACTCGGGCCGGCTGCGGCGGGTCTTCGAGACCGCCGCCGAGCGGGCCGGCTGGGGCGAGCCGCTGCCGCCCGGCCGGGGCCGGGGGATCGCGGCCACCTACGCCAATTCCTCCTTCGTGGCCCACGTCGTGGAGGTCACGGTGTCGGACGAGGGGGAGGCGAGCGTCGACCGTGTCGTCTCGGCGGTCGATTGCGGTCGGGTCGTGAACCCGGCCGGCGCCCGAGCCCAGGTAGAGGGGTGCGTCGTCTACGGGCTGAGCGCCGCGCTCTACGGCGAGATCACGGTCGAGGGGGGGCGCGTCGTCCAGAGCAACTTCCACGACTACCGGCCGCTCCGGATCGGGGAGATGCCGGAGGTCGAGGTTCACTTCCTCGAGGGTGCGGACGCCCCGCAGGGGATGGGCGAACCACCGCTGCCACCCCTGGCCCCGGCGCTGACCGCCGCCATCCACGACGCCTCCGGCGTTCGGGTCCGCCGGCTTCCGATCGGGGATCGGTTTGGGACATAGCGCCGCCGAGGCGAGGGGCGGGGACGGTCTCCTCGCCGGCTTCGATCGCGGCCGGGTGATCCTCGCTCTGCTGGCCGTCAGCACGGTCGTGGGATTGGTCTTCGCCACCCACTTCCGGGTTTACCACCGTATCGGGTGGCCCCTCGCCCTCTGGTGGGGCCTCAAGAGCTGGTACTTGTGGGGCGCCATGGCGCCGCTGGTCGTGTGGATCGCGTCGAAGGCGCCGGTCTCGCGGGAGCGGTGGCTTCCGGCCCTGGCCGTGCATCTCCTCGCCGCCGTTTCGCTGGCGGTCCTCCATCCGACTCTCGGGATCTCCCTCTCGGCGCTGGTCGAGGGCTTGGGCGATACACCGTTCCTCGAAGCCGTCGAGGGCCTCTTCCTGAAGCGATACACGTTGAACCTCGTCACGTATTTCGCGATCGCCGCCGCCGGACACCTCGTCGTCTCCCGTCATCGCTCCGTGGCCCGGGAGGAGCGAGCGGGCACTGGCGCCGCGGTCCCGGATACGACCGGGCGATCCGGCGCGGAGTCCGCCGAACGGCTCCTGGTGCGACGCGGCGACGACCGGGAGCGGTTCCTCGAGGTGGACCGGATCGACCGGATCGACGCCGAAGGAAACTACGTGAGGATCCACGTCGGTGAGGCGAGCTGCCTGGAGCGGCGGACTCTCAAGAGCCTCGAGGCCCAGCTCGATCCGTCGCGCTTCCTCCGGATCCACCGCTCCCACATCGTAAACCTGGACCGCGTCGATCGAATCGAAGCCGGCTTCAAGGGGGCCTACGTGATCGTGCTCGACGACGGCACCCGCCTGCCCCTCAGCCGCACCTACAGGAAGAGGCTCGAGGAGAGAATCGGCGAGACATTCTGAAGGCACGTTCGTCCCGCCACATCGACACTCGTCCCGCCCATGCGCGAGTCACCACAATATCGTTGACGAGGTGGGGGGAAGCTCCGGTATCCTCCGACCGTGCGACGCCGGGACTTCCTCGCCACGTCAATCGCTGCCACCGTCGGTGGTCTCGTGGCGCCGACCGTCGTCCGGGCCGGGGCCGGAAAGATCCACCGCGAGGCGGCCGATTCCATCCGGATCCTCTTTCTCGGGGGCACCAACTTCGTGGGTCCGGCGATCGTCGACGTCGCGCTGGAGCGCGGGCACGAGGTGACACTGTTCAACCGCGGCGTGACGAACCCGTGGCTCTACACCTATCTGGAGCGGCTCGTCGGCAACCGGTATCCCGAGAGGGGTGCCGGTCTGGATGCTCTTCGAGGTGACCGACGATGGGACGCGGTCATCGACACCTGGCAGGGCTCGCCCCTGGCGGTGGAGCGGACGGCGGAGCTGCTCCGGGACCGGGTCGACGCCTACGTGTACATCTCCTCGATCGCCGTCTACCAGGGCGTCAACTATTGCAAGGCGAGCTTCGACGAAAGCGCACCCCTGCCCGTCGCGGAGATGCCCGACTCGTTCGACGTCGAACTCCCCTATCCGGTCCGGAAGCAGCTCGGCGAGGCGGCGGTCACCGAAGCGCTTCCCGATCGCCACGGGATCCTGCGGGCCTACTCCATCATCGGTACTGATGCACGGGGCGAGCTGGCGGGTGTGCCCTACTGGCCGATTCGGCTTTACCGTGGAGGAGACGTCCTGGCGCCGGGCGATGGGGAGGACGCCACGCAATGGACGGACGTCCGGGATCTCGCCGAGTTCACCGTCCACGCAATCGAGACGGACCTGTGCGGAACCTACAACGTCAGCCGCGGACGGACGCCCTTCCGGGAGTTTCTGGAAGGGTTGGCGCGGCTCTCTCCCGAGCCCGTGCGCCTCCACTGGGTGCCGGCGGAGTTCCTCCTCGACCAGGGTCTTCGCTCCTTCACCGACGTCCCGCTCTGGGTGTGGAGGGGGGAGGTGGAGAAGGGGTTCTTCTACGCCAGCGCGGAGAGGGCCCGGAACGCGGGACTCCATCCGAGGAGCGTCGCGCAGACCTTCGGCCCAGTCTTGGACGCCTATCTGCTCCACCGCGGTGCGAACCGCACCGCACCGCTGCCCGACGCGGTGATCGCCCGTCGGGAGGAGGAAATCCTGACCGCCTGGCGGGTGCACCGCGAAGGATCCTGACCCTCGACCGACCAGACGATGAAACACACGGGCCGCTCCGGCCGTATACTCCGATGGATGAGCGTCACCCTTCCCGAAGGCACCTGGTACGGCCGGGAGCGCGCCCGCCGACGTGTGGGCGGGCTCCTGCTTTCGGAGACCGTCTACCCGGCGGGCGAGGCGCTCCCCCTCCACGAGCACGAGCGGGCGTACTTCTGTCTGGTGGTCGGGGGCGGGTTCACCGAGCGCGTCGGCCGCTCCACCCGCGAATGCGGTCCGGCCACGATGGTCTTCCACCCCGCCGGCGCGTCCCACGCCGACCGGTTCGGGGACCGTGCCTGCCGGTGCTTCAACGTGGAGCTGAACGGATCGTGGCTGGAGCGGATGTCCGAGGACGCGGGGCCGATTCCCGACGCCTCGACCGTTTTCCGCCGCCGCCGTGCCAACTGGGTGGCCCTCCACCTGCACGAGGAGTTCGTCGCCGAGGACCCGGCCGCGGACCTCGCCATCGAGGGGCTTGCCCTGGCCCTGGTCGCGGACGTCCTGCGGGCGCCGGAGGGTCCGCGGGAGCGGGCCCCCTCCTGGCTCGACCGGGCGCTCGAGGTCCTCCACGCCGCCTTTCCGGCCGACCCCGGCCTCGCCGAGATCGCCGAAGAGGTGGGCGTGCACCCGGTCCACCTTGCCCGGGTCTTCCGCCGCCACCACGGCTGCTCGATGGGCGAGTACGCCCGCCGGCTCCGAGTGGAGCGGGCGGCCGAGGCGCTGACGTCGAC
>JAWVZN010000044.1:0-21139 GCA_033722155.1 Gemmatimonadota bacterium
GGCCCCCACCCCCTCGGCGCCGCCAGCGACCACGGGGTCCCCCCCCCGGCCGCGGCCTCGCCGGTGCACCCCGTGTCCCCCGCGGGGGGCCCCGGGGGGGTCGCCCCCGGCGCCCCCGAGGCCGCTGACGCCGATCGGGTAGCCGATCCGGACCGGGACGTCGAGTTGCCGCTCGGCGAGCTCGACCGTCCCGGGCAGCGCCGACGCTCCGCCCGTCAGGACGATTCCGGCCGGAATCCGGTCGTACCATCCGGTCTTCTGGATGTCCGACTCCACGAGAGAGAGAATCTCCTCCATCCGGGGCTGGATGATCGAGGCGACGACCTGGCGGCCCACCTTCCGCTCCCCCTGGCTGGCGACCCGCGGGACCACGATCTCCTCGTCGGGCTCCACCAGGCGGGACATCGCCACCCCGTAGCGCTCCTTGATACGCTCGGCGTCCCGCGCCGGGGTGCGGAGCCCGATCGCCAGGTCGTTGGTGACGCTGTTGCCTCCCAGCCCGATCACGGAGGTGTGTCGGATCGAACCCTCGTGGAAGACCGCGATGTCGGTGGTGCCGCCGCCGATGTCGACGAGCCCCACGCCGAGCTCCTTCTCGTCCTCGGTCAACACGCCCCGGGAGGAGGCGAGAGGCTCGAGGACGAGATCGCGGACCTGGTAGCCAGCCTTCTGGATCGCCTTCACCAGGTTCTGCGCGCTGGAGACGGCGCCGGTGACGATGTGCACGTCCACCTCGAGACGGACTCCCGCCATCCCGGTGGGGTCCTTGATGCCGCGCTGGTCGTCGACGGTGAACTCCTGGGGAAGGATGTGGAGGATCTCGCGGTCCATCGGTATCGCGACGGCCTTGGCGGCGTCGATGACCCGGTTGATGTCGCTCCGGGTGATCTCCACGCCGCCCCGGGAGACCGCGATCACCCCGTGGCTGTTGATGGACCGCACGTGGTCTCCGGCGATCCCGGCGTACACGTTCCGGACCTCCACCCCGGCCATCAGCTCGGCCTCCTCGATCGCCCGTCCGATCGACAGGACCGTCTTCTCCAGGTTCACCACCACGCCTCGGCGCAGGCCCTCCGAGCGGCTCGTGCCCACCCCCACGATCTTGACGTTGCGATCCTCGTCGAGCTCGGCGACGATGCAGCCGATCTTGGTGGTCCCGATGTCGAGCCCGACGATGATGTTCTCCCTGGCCATCATCCCTCCCTATCCTCGGCGAACCACGATCTGATCCTCGAAGCGGAGATCGAGGAGGCGGTATCCGATCCCCTTCCGTTGCAGATCCAGGAGGACATCGTCCACGAGAGCGAGCTTCTCGATCGGAGTCTCGCCGTCGAGCACCACCTCTCCCCGGGCGTGGACCAGGTGGAGTACCATCGTGCCCGACCGATCGAGCTCGATCGCGGAGACTTCGGCGGCCAGCTCCGGAAAGCGTCGCGTGACCTCCCCGAGCCACGACAACGCCTCGCGCACCGGCCCTGGGCGCACCCGACCGGAGCTCGCCACCTGCTCGGAGGGCCACGTCACGCTCAACACCGGCACACTCCAGCCGCTCCGATACGGGGTCACCGGCAGCACCACTCCGGCCGAGTCGACGGGAGTCAGCCGGTCGATCGAGAGCAGCGCAACCGGCTCCCGCTCGACGACCTCCAGGACGAGCCCGTTCGGGAAGCGCCGCTCGAAGCGGGCGGAGGCGACCATCGGGTCGCGCTGGACCCGCTCCACGTAGGCTCCCAGAGGCGACCACCAGTGGATCTCCGCCCCCATCAGGCCCGCCTCGGCGACCAGCACGGTCGGGTGCGTCACGTCCACGCCCACCACCCGGACCTCGCGGACCCGGAACACGTCGAACCAGTCGTGGGCATCGGCGAAGCGCACCGCGTGCCACCCGGCCAGGCCGAGGCCGAAGAGCACCACCGCCAGCTTCGCCATGCCGAGCAGCCGGCGCTTCCGCTCGGCCCGGCGCGGCCGGTCGACCCGGCGGTTGCGGCGTCCCCGGAGGCCCTTGCCACCCCACCTCATCGGCGGAGGAACTCCAGCTCCTCGGGAGGGAAGCCGATCAGCCTCACCTCCGGCTCGAGCGCGATCCCGAAGCGATCGAGGACCTCCTCGTGGGCGCGGCGGATGCAGGCGAGCGCGTCGGCGGCGCTCGCTTCGCCGAGGTTCACCACGAAGTTCGCGTGCTTCTCCGAGATCTGCGCGTCGCCGACCCGGAAGCCCTTCAGCCCGGCGCGATCGATCAGCTCGCCCGCGGTGACCCCCTCCGAGGAGGTGCCCGACGGGTTCTTGAAGGTGCTGCCCCAGGAGGGGTGGCGCAGCGGCTGCGTCTCGCGGCGACCGCCGGCCAGCTCGCGGGCTGTCCCGTGGATCCGGTCGGAATCCCCCGGGGCGATCCGGCACACGACCACGGTCACCACCAGATCGTCAGGCAACCCCCCGCTGCGGTAGGCGGGCTCGGCCTCCTCGCGGGTCACCCGACGCCGCTCCCCGCCCCAGTCGATCCCCTCCACCGCCTCGACGAGGTCCCAGGTGGACAGCTCGCGAATCCCGGCGTTCATCACCACCGCGCCCCCCAGCGTACCCGGGACTCCGGCCAGGAACTGGAACCCCTCCCAGCCGCGACGGCTCGCCTCGCGGACCAGGCGGGGGGTGTAGATGCCCGCTTCGATCCGGGCGGTCCGTCCGTCCCCGGACAGCTCGATCGCGTTGAACCCCTCGTCCAGCGTGAGGACCAGTCCGTAGTCGCGACGGTCGTCGATCAGGACGTTGGCGCCCCCGCCGAGGACGAACCGGTCGTCGAGCCCCACCCCCTTCTCGTGCGCCCACCGGATGGCGGCCGCGACGTCGGCCTCGCTCTCCGCCTCGCACAGGATCCTCGCCCGCCCCCCGATCTTGCAATAGGTGAGCGGGGCGAGCGCGACGTCGCTCCGACACGCCGGGGGCGCCACGTCGATCACCGGTCCCCCTTGCCCGCCGCGCCCACGGCGGCGTCAGGCGACCCGACCTTCCCGGCGAGGCGTCGCGCGAGCCGGTGGATGTCACCGGCACCCAGGGTGACGACCACATCGCCCGGCTCGAGCCGGTGGGCGACCGCACCGGCGTCCTCGGCGTCGGGGAGGAAGGTGACGTCGGCCGCGCCCGCGGCCCGGGCCGCGTCGCTCACGAGCTCGCCACTCACGCCTTCGATCGGCTCCTCCCGGGCTGGATACACGTCGGTCACGAAGACGACGTCGGCGAAGAGAAGGGCCTCCCCGAAGGCGTCCGCGAAGTCGCGGGTCCGGGAGAAGAGATGGGGCTGGAAGACGGCCACGATGCGGCGGTCGGGCCACGCCTGGCGCGCGCCCCGAAGGGTCGCCTCGACCTCGGTCGGATGGTGGGCGTAGTCGTCCACGATCGCCACCGCCCCCCCGCTCGCCACGACCTCGAAGCGGCGGCCCACCCCCCGGACGGCGGCCAGACCGGAGGCGATCGCGTCCGTCCCCACCCCCGCCGTCCACCCCACCGCCGCGGCGGCGAGGGCGTTCTGCACGTTGTGCCGACCCGGCATCGAGAGGGTCACCCTCGTTTCCGGCTCGCCGCCGCGCAGCAGCGTGAAGCGGGTCTCGAGCCCGTGGCCCTCGACCTCCACGGCCCGCACGTCGGCGGCGGGGTCGAAGCCGAAGGTGAGGACCTCCACCCGGCGCGGGGGCGCCAGGCGCCGGACCTCGGGATCGTCCGTCCCGAGGATCGCCGCGCCTCCCGGCTCCACGCGCTCCAGAAACCCCGCGAAGGCTTCCCGAACTCCGTCGAACGAGGCGTAGGTGTCGAGATGGTCCGCCTCGACGTTGCACACCACCGCGATCTCGGGCTCCAGCGCCAGGAAGGAGCGGTCGAACTCGTCCGCCTCGGCGACCATCCAGTCGCCCGATCCGAGCCGCACGTTCCCGCCCCGTCCGCGGATCCGTCCCCCCACCACGACGGTGGGATCGAGACCGCCCGCCTCGGTCACCGCACCCACCATGGTGGTCGTGGTGGACTTGCCGTGGGTGCCGGCCACCGCGATCCCCCTGGCGCTCGCCATCAGCGCGCCCAGCAGCTCGGCCCGCCGCACGACCGGCAACCCCAGCTCCCTCGCCCGGACCACCTCCTCGTTCGTCGCCGGGATCGCCGAGCTCACGACTACGGCCGAGCCCGGTTCGAGGTGGTCCGGATCGTGCCCGGGATGGATCCTGGCCCCGAGCTCCGCGAGCCGGGCGGTCTCCGGGCTCTCCCGGAGGTCGCAGCCGCTCACCGCGTGGCCACGGTCGATCAGGATCTCCGCCAGCGCGCTCATTCCTGCGCCCCCGATTCCCATGAAGTGCACCTTCCCCCCCTCCTCCGTCACGGCGCGGGCCTCGGAGGCGCGGGTCACCGGGCCTCCGCCATCTCGAGCGTACGGTCGGCCACGGTCGCCGCGGCCTCGGGACGTCCCAGGGCCCGCGCGGCCTCCGCCATCCGGTCCCGCCGCTCCCGGTCGGCCACCAGCCCCAAGACGAGGTTCCGCAGCCGGCGGCCGCTCAGGTCGGCCTCGGGGAGCCGGATTGCGGCCCCCGCGTCCGCGAGCGCCTTCGCGTTCGCGGTCTGATGGTCGTCCGTCGCGTGGGGATACGGGATCAGGATCGACGGCACCCCCCACGCGGTCACCTCGGCGATCGTCATCGCCCCCGCCCGGCAGACCGCGAGATCGAGCAGCGGGTACACCGCGCCCATCTCGTCGAAGAAGGGCCGGATCACGAACCCCTCCGGCCAGTCGGCCGCGGCGACGACGCGCTCGAGGTCGCCCGGGCCGGTCTGCCACACCAGGTCGAACCCGGCCGTCGCCGGGCTCTCGCAAAGCCAGGCGAGCAGCGCGTCGTTGATCGCCCGGGCTCCCTGGCTCCCGCCGAAGACGCCGACGGTGGGGCGGCCGGGGTCGAGTCGATCGGCGAAGTCGGGCGCTGCCGACGTCGGCGGCGCGATCGGGCTGCCGGTCACCTCCACCGGGGCCCGCCCCTCGAGCTCCGCGACGGTCTCGGGAAACTGCACGCACACCCGGTCGGCCCATCGCGCCAGGAATCGGGTCGCCAGCCCCGGCACACGGTTCTGCTCCTGGAGCAGGATCGGCAGGCCGGAGAGCGCCGCCGCCAGCACCACGGGAACCGAGGCGTATCCGCCCGTGCCGGCCACCACGTCCGGACGCCGCTCGGCGAGAATCCGCCGGCCCGACGCGACGGCCGCGGCGAGGGCAAAGGGAAGCGGGGCGTTTCGCCACCACCGCTTCCGCTCCACCGCCGGCGCGCGGAGGAGGCGATGCTCGAACCCCGACGCGCCGAGCATCCGCCGGTCGGCCCCGCGGTCTCCCCCGACCAGATAGATCCGGGCGCCCCGATCGCGCAGCTCCCGCGCGAGCGCGAGCATCGGGGTGAGATGCCCCCCGGTTCCACCGCCGGTGATCACGACCCCCACCCCCTCCGCGTTCGATCGTTCCGTGGGACCATCGTCTTTCACCGCTCTCGATCTTCGGTCGCGTATCGCGAGACGCTCATCAGGATCCCTACGCACACGAGCTGGACGATCAGCGCGGTGCCTCCGTAGGAGATGAACGGCAGCGCGAGGCCCGTGGTGGGAAGGGTGGCGGTGGCCACCCCCACGTTCACCAGCGCCGCCGTCACCAGCAAGAACGTCACGCCCGAGGCGAGCAGGAAGCCGAAACCGTCGGGCGCCCGACGGGCGATCCGGAAGCCCACCCAGCCGAGATACAGGAACGCGGCGAGGAGCGCGAGGGTGCCGAGCAGCCCCAGCTCTTCGCCCACGATCGAGAAGATGAAATCGTTGTGGGCCGCGGGCAGGAAGGCGAATTTCTGCTTGCTCGATCCGAGGCCCACCCCGAACCAGCCGCCCGATCCCAGGCTGATCAGCGACTGGTGGATCTGGTAGCTGATCCCCTGAACGTCCTGCTCCGGCCGCAGGTACGCCATCAGCCGGCGCATCCGGTACGGCTCGATCACCAGTGCGAACCCGACCGCCGGCACCGCCGCCGCGGAGAGCCCGAGCAGCCAGCGCCACCGCACCCCCCCCAGCAGGAGCAGCGTCCACGCGGTGAGGAGGATCAGGGCGGCTCCCTTGAAGTCGGGCTGGATCAGCAGCAGGAAGGCCATCGCGGAGGGCACCACCACGAGCGGGACGAGCCCGTCCAGTGGGCTGTCGAGCTTCTCTCTCTTCCTCACGATCGTGGCCGCCATCCACGCCACCAGCGCCAGCTTGGCCACCTCCAGCGGCTGGAAGCTGAAGCCGGGCAGGACGATCCAGCGGCGCGCTCCGTTGATCTCGGCGGTCCAGCCGCGGGCGACCGGAATCACGAGGACGGCGAGGAGGACGAGGCTTCCCCACAGCAGCGGCTTCGCGAGCAACCGCCAGGCTCGATAGTCGACCCGGGCCACGACGAGCATCGCCACGATCCCGATCCCCGCCTTGAGGAGCTGGCCGGTGAAGTAGTGGGTGCTCGTCCCGTGATGGATGAAGGAGAGCACCGAGCTCGCGCTGTACACCATCACCAGCCCGAAGCCGACCAGCAGCGGTACGAGGGTCCGCAGCCGGCCGTCCACCGGCCCGGGACGCGGCTCGGAGGGGGTCGGCCGGCTCACTCGCCCGCCTCCCGGGCCACGGGAGCGGCGGTGACGAGGGCGCGAAAGGCCTCTCCCCTCGCCTCGTAGTCCTCGAACTGGTCGTAGGAGCTGCACGCCGGGGCGAGCAGGACGACGTCGCCGGGCCGTGCGAGGTCGCGGGCCCGCTCGACCGCACGGTCGAGGGTGCCCGCCACCTCCACCTCGACCACTCCGCCGAGCTCGTCGGAAATCCGGTCGGCCGCCTCGCCGATCGCCAGCACCCGCCTCGCCCGCTCCGAGAGCGGGGTCGCCAGCGACTCGTAGGAGGCGCCCTTGTGGTGGCCGCCGAGGATCGCGAGCAGAGGCGCGTCGAACGCCTCGAGTGCCGCGGCGGCCGAGCTCACGTTCGTGGCCTTCGAATCGTTCACCCACCGGACCCCGTCGATCTCCGAGACCGTCTCCAAGCGGTGGGGAACACCCCGGAAGCTCCGCAGGCCGGCGGCGATCCCCTCGCGCCCCACCCCCATCCTCGACGCCGCCAGGGTCGCCGCCAGGGCGTTCTGGAGGTTGTGGGCGCCGGGGATCCGGAGGGCGTCGGCCGGCAGGACCCGCCCCGCGGCGGGTTCGCCCACCAGCGTGATCCATCCGTCGACGACGGCCGCGCCCCGCTCGACCGGGGCGGTGCGGTGGAACCAGTGCCGCCGCACCGGGCGCGAGGCGCCGAAGCCTGCCAGCGCCGGATCCTCGGCGCTCAGGCACAGGTGGTCGCCCTCCCCCTGGTTCTCGGCGATCCGCTCCTTGTCGGCCCGGTACGCCTCGAAGCTCGGGTAGGTGTCGAGATGGTCGGCGGCGAGGTTCAGGACGACCGCCACCCGGGGGCGGAAAGTGGCGATCCGGCCGAGCTGGAAGGAGCTCGCCTCGAGCACGTACCACCCGGCGCCGGGCTCCTCCCGGACGGCGTCGGAGAACGCCCTTCCGATGTTGCCGGCGACCACCGCCCGGAGTCCGCCCTCCCGCGCGATCTCTCCGAGCAGCGCCGTGGTCGTCGTCTTCCCGTTGGTGCCGGTGATCGCCACGATCGGCGCTTCGGCGTGCCACGAGGCCACCTCGAGCTCGCCGTACACCTCCACCCCGGCCGCCGCCGCGGCGCGCAGAGGCCGGGCGTCGGGGGGAACGCCGGGGCTGGTCACGATCCAGTCGCACTCGAGCAGCCGGTCCACGTCGTGGCCCTCCAGCTCGACCGTCGCGCCGGCGGCCTCGAGCTCCGCCACGTCCGCGGCGACCGCGTCGGGGCCGGCGGCGTCGGAGGCGTACACCCGGGCCCCCCCATCCAGCAGCAGCCGCGTGACCGCGCCGCCCGAGCGCCCCAGACCGATCACGCCGACCCGGGCGCCGGCGACGGTCTCCGGGGCGCTCATCGGAGCTTCAGGGTGGAGGCGGCGAGCATCGCGAACATGACGCCGAGGATGTAGAAGCGAAGCACGATCTTCTCCTCCGGCCAGCCCGAGAGCTCGAAGTGGTGGTGGAGCGGGCTCATCCGGAAGATCCGCTTCCCGCGCGCCTTGAAGGAGACGACCTGGAGGATCACACTCAGCGCCTCGAGCACGAACACCCCGCCGATCAGAACCAGCACGAACTCGATCTTCAGCAGGATCGCGAGCGTCCCGAAGGCCCCGCCGATCGCCAGCGAGCCGGTGTCCCCCATGAACACCTGGGCCGGGTGCGCGTTGAACCAGAGGAACCCGAGCGCCGCCCCCATCAGGGCGAGGCAGTACACCGTGAGCTCGCCGCTGCCCGCGAAGTGGGGGATCTGGAGATACTGCGACCAGTCGGCGCGACCGATCACGTAGGCGAAGGCGGCGAAGGCGGCGGCCGCGATCCCGGAGAGGCCGATCGCGAGGCCGTCGAGCCCGTCGGTGAGGTTGACCGCGTTGGTCGACGCGGTCACCACCACGATGATGAACGGGATGTACAACCATTGGAAGTCGACGAACCACTCCTTGAAGAAGGGGACCGTCGTCATCGTGGTGAGCTCGCCATGGAGGGGCTGGAGGTAGAGCCACGCCCCGAGGAGCACGCCGAAGAGGACCTGCCCCACGATCTTCTGGACGGCGATCAGGCCCTTCGATCGCCGCTTCACGACCTTCAGGTAGTCGTCCAGGAAGCCCAGGCCCCCCATCCACACCGTGGCCGCCAGCACGATCTGTACGAACGGCTCGCGGAGGTCGGCCCACAGCAGCGTGGGGACGACCACCGACACCAGAATGAGAACGCCGCCCATCGTGGGCGTTCCGGCTTTGCGGCGGTGGGCCTCCGGCCCCTCGGCGCGAATCGTCTGGCCGGCCCGGAGCGAGCGGAGCTTGGCGATCACCCACGGCCCCAGGATGAACGAGATCACCAGCGCCGTGACCATCGCGTAGGCGCTCCGAAACGTGATGTAGCGGAACAGGTTGAAGAAGGTGTGCTGCTCGGCCAGCGGAACGAGGAGATCGTAGAGCATCTAGCCGCCTTCCCCGGGAACCGGAAGCCCCGATCGCTCCAGGCACGCCTCGCGGACCGGGGCCACCACCCGCTCGAGCTCGGCCCCCCGGCTCGCCTTGAACAGCACCGCGTCGCCGGAACGGAGATGATCGATCAGCCACTCCGCCGCGGCCTCCCGGCCCGGGAAGCGGCGGTTCTCCAGCCCCGCGGCGGCGGCCCCCTCCGCGATCGGCGAGGCCTCCTCGCCGACCGCGATCACGAGATCCACCGTGCCGGCCAGCTCGCGCCCGGTCCGGGCGTGGAGCTCGCGGCTCCGCCGGCCCAGCTCGAGCATCTTTCCGAGCACCGCGACGCGCCGCCGGGTTCCCCCGAGGCGCGAGAGGGTCGACGCCGCCGAGAGCACGCTCTCCGGATTGGCGTTGTAGCAGTCTATCAGCGCAGTCACGTCGCCCCACCGCTGCAACTGCATCCGCAGCGGGAGCCCGTCGATCTCCGCCAGCCCGGCGGCGATGGCGCCGTCCTCGATCCCCGCCTCGCGCCCCATCGCCACCGCGGCGAGCGCGTTCACCAGGTTGTGGCGCCCCGGGATTCGCAGCCGGAACGTGCGTCCGTCCAGCCGGAAGGTGCCGCGTCCGTCCTCGTCGAGCGACCATCCCTCGGGGGCGAGGTCGTTGTGGGGCTCGAGCCCGTAGGAGAGGGTGTCGCAGGCGAGGCCGGCCGCCGCCTCCCGCAACCTCTCCTGATCGCCGCAGTAGATGAGAAGCTCGCCGCTCCCCAGCGCCCTCCCGAGCGCCATCTTCTCCTCGACGACCTTCTCCACGGTGCCCAACCCCTCGAGGTGGCTCGCGGCCACGTTCGTGATGATCCCCACCTCCGGCCCGGTGATTTCGGCCAGCCGCGCGATCTCACCGGATCGGTTCGTGCCCAGCTCGACGACCGCCCATTCGTCCTCGGGATCGATCTCGAACAGGGTGAGCGGAACGCCGATCTGGTTGTTGAGGTTCCCCTGCGTCCAGGTCGTCCGGAATCTCTGCGAGAGCACCGCCGCCACGAGCTCCTTCGTCGTGGTCTTCCCGTTCGAACCGGTGATCGCGACGAGGGGGACCTCGAGCCGCCGCCGATGGTGGACGGCCAGCTTCTGAAGCGCCTCCCGTCCGTCCTCGACCGGCCAGAAGGCCACGCCGTCCCTCCCGTCGAACGGGCCATCCTCGCCCACCGCGCCGGTGGCGCCCGCCTCCACCGCCGCCCCCAGGAAGTCGTTTCCGTCGAAGTGGTCCCCGCGGATCGCCACGAACAGGTCGCCCGCGGCGGTGCGCCGGCTGTCGATCACGACCCGCTCGAACGCCGCGGCGGGATCGGGGAGCTGGGCGGGCTCCCTTCCCAAGGCGGTCGTGACGTCGGCGACGGTGAACGACGCACTCACGCCGCTCTCCCCCGGCTCGCCAGCGCCTTCTCCGCCTCCTCGAGGTCCGACCACGGAAGCTTCTCCTCTCCGATCCACTGGTACGACTCGTCTCCCTTGCCCAGCAGGCACACCACGTCGCCCGGCTCCGCCTCCTCCTGGATCGCCCGACGGATCGCCGTCCGGCGGTCGTCGATCCGCTCCCACCGGGCCGACGTTCCCTCCAGCCCCTCCCGCACGTCCGCCATGATCTCCTCGAGCGGCTCCCGCCGGGGGTTGTCCGTGGTCAGGAAGACCACCTCGGCGAGCTCTCCCGCGATCCGTCCCATCTCCGGACGGTTGCGGCGATCCCGTTCGCCCCCGCAGCCGAAGACGCAGAAGAGGCGCCGGGGTCCGACCTCGCGCACGGTCCGGAGGATCCGCTCGAACGCCACCGGGGTGTGGGCGTAATCTACAACGACGGTGACGCCGTTTCCTCGACGGACCTCGAAGCGGCCCGGGACCCTCTCCACGGAGCCGAGCGAATCGCCCACCTCCCCGGGGTCGGCTCCGAGTCCCACACCAACCGCCGCGGCGGCGAGCGCGTTGGCCGCGTTGAACCGGCCGGGGAGGGCGAGCCGGCTCTCGATCCGACCGGACGGGGTGCGCATCGTCAGCCGGGTCTCGTCCCTCTCCAACTCGAGGCGCTCGGCGAAGACCTCCGCGGAGGGGTCCTCCAGGCTGAAGCGCCAGAGACGCTCCGGCCCCTCCTCCACGAACCGCTCCCCCCACGGATCGTCCGCGTTGACGACGCCGAGGGCATCGAGCTGCCTCAGGCGCCGGAAGAGCTCGAGCTTCGTCTCGCCGTACGCTTCGAGCGAGCCGTGGAAGTCGAGATGCTCGGGGCTCAGGTTCGTGAACACACCGGCGTCGAACGCGATCCCCGCCGCGCGACCGAGAGCGATCGCGTGGCTGGAGACCTCCATCGAGATCGCCTCCACCCCGTCGTCGGCGAGCTCCCGAAGGAGCCGCGCCAGGTCGGGAGCCTCGGGCGTGGTGAACGCCGTCTCCGTTGCCCGCTCGCCACGCCGCACGCCGAGGGTCCCGAGGGTCGCCGTCTCCCAGCGGGTCTCCAGGGCGGCCGCCGTGAGGAACGCGGTCGTCGTCTTTCCGTTCGTCCCGGTGATCCCCACCACCGTCATCTCGCGGCTCGGATCGGCGTAGATGGCGTGCGCCGCCGGGCCCATCGCCGCCCGGACGCTCTCGACGACCAGGGCGGGCACCGGCCACCGTGCGGGCACCGCGCCTCGCGCGATCCTCGAGACCATCACCGCGCGCGCTCCGTTCTCGACCGCGGCCTCGACGAAGTCGTGACCGTCGAGCTCGAACCCCTCCACCGCGGCGAACAGATCGCCCGGCTCCACCCTCCGGCTGTCGTGGGTCATCCCCGTCACTCCGGTCCCGGGATCTCCCTCGACCCGTCCCCCCGTCCGGCGGGCGAGGTCGGCGAGGGTCGTGGCCGGAGCTCCGTCGAGTCCCACCTTACGGATTGACGATCTCGACGACGCTGCCCCGCGCCACGAGCTCGCCGGGCTCGGGAGCCTGTTCGATCACCCGTCCGGATCCGTCGAAGTCGAGCTCGATCCCGAGGCGGGAGGCCCGACCGATCGCCTCGCGCAGCGCCAGCCCGGTGAAATCGGGGACCTTCACACGGTTCTTCGGCACGAACGGAGTCTCCGGGCTCTCCACCTCCCGTCCCACCTCCACCACGTACGGCACCCCCGCACCCTCGTCGACCCGGGAGGGTCCCTCCATCGGGCTCCACTCCCTCGCGACGGGAGGATCCACCCGGACCGGGGCGGCGGAGTCGGCCGACCAGCTCGGCAGGGCCACGCTCGTGTCCGAGACGGCCCACACCACCCGCTCGGGAGAGCGGAGGCGGCTCACCAGCGTCGGGGCGCCGGGCATCGTTTCGGTCAGCAGGCTGCTCTCCATCGCGCGTCGGAAGACGGGGGCCGCTACCGCTCCCCCGAAGAACGATCCCACCGGCTCGTCGATTCGCACGAACACCACGTACCGGGGATCGGCTGCCGGAAAGAACCCGGCGAACGACGAGGTGTAGCTGCCACGCACATACCCTCCGGGGCCGGTCTTCAGCGCGGTCCCGGTCTTGCCCGCCACGGGCAGCACGTCCATCTGCGCGGTTCGGGCCGTGCCCATCTCCACCACCCGCACCAGGGCCCGGGTGACGAGCCCCGCGGTCTCGGGCTCGATCACCCGACGCACCCGTTGGGGGCGCCCCTGGTAGACGAGGTCCCCGGAGGGATCCACCACCTTCCGTACAAGGTAGGGCCGCAGCAGTTCCCCGCCGTTCGCCACCGCGGCGTACGCCATCGCCATCTGGATCGAGGTCACCATCACCTCGTATCCCATCGCCATCGACGCTCCCGTGAGGGGGGTCCATCGGTCGGGGCGCTTCAGGAAGCCACGCGGCTCGCCCGGGTAGTCGAGGCCCGTCGGGAGGCCGAATCCGAACCTCCGGGCGTACTCGTACATCCTCTCCTCGCCGAGCCGGTTCGCCAGTTTCGCGGTGCAGATGTTGGACGACTCCTCGATCACCTCCTCCACCGTGAGCCACCCGTCGGGATGCACGTCCCGCAGCACCCGTCCCTCGTTGCTCCAGCGACCATTCTCGCAGAAGAGCGAGTCTCCCGGGGCCACCAGCCCCTCCTCGTAGAGCCCCGCCAGGGTCACGATCTTGAACGTCGAACCGGGCTCGAACTGGTCGAGCACCGCGCGGTTGCGGTCGGAGCCCTCCTTCCCCGAGTCGCGGTTCGCCAGTGCCAGGATCTCGCCGTTGCCGGGATCGACGACGACGATGCTTGCGGCCTTCGCCCGGGTCTTCTCGATCGCCTCGTCGAGGGCTCCCTCGACGATCTCCTGCAGACCGATATCGAGGGTGAGGTGGACGTCGGATCCGTCCACCGGGGGATCCACGGGATAGGCGAAGTTGGGGTATTCCCGACCCAGGGCGTCCCGCTGGTGAATCGCCCATCCCGGCTCCCCTCCCAGAGCGTCCTCGTACTGGAGCTCGAGGCCCGCGATGCCGTTGTTGTCGATGTCGACCCGCCCGAGAAGCTCCGCGGCCAGCGACCCGTAGGGATAGTGGCGGACCCGGTACGTCTCGATCCCGACCCCGTCGAGGCGGGCGGCCTCCAGCCGGTCTACGATCTCCCTCGAAACCCCCCGCAGAATCCGCACGTACCACCCTCCCCGGGCGATCGCCTCGCGCAACTCGTCCTCCTCGTACGGCACGATCTCGAGGAACCGCTCCACGAAGCGGTCGACGTCGGCGATGTGGCGGGGAACGAGGTATATCTCGTACCGCTCGCGGTTCACCCCGAGGGGGACGCCGTTGCGGTCGTAGAAGAGGCCCCGCTCGGGAGGGATCACCACCCGCTTCTTCTGCTGGCGCTGGGCCGCCTCCAGGTAGCTGTCGTGGGAGAGGATCTGGATGTCGATCAGCGACCAGCCGAGGCGGGCACCGAAGAGCAGCAGGATCAGCAGCAGCCACCCCTGGCGGCGACGACCGGTGGCGAGGCGCCGAGGCTCCATGCCCAGCTACTCCTCTCCTACGGACGGGTCAGCGCGAGAGCTTCCTCCTGCCAGAGCGCGTCGAGCCAGGTGCGAACGGTCGCGACGGTCGCCGTCGCGAGGGTCCCGGCCCTCTCGTCGGGTGAGCTGCGGGAGGCGGCCTCTCCGGAGGATCGATCGGTGACGGGGAGCCACACGATGCTCTCCTCCGTCGAGGACACCATCCCGAGGCGTTCGCCGGCCTCGCGCGTGAGCCTCTCGCGCGTGCTGAGGCCGGCGATCGTGCGGCGGAGCTCGTCGTTTCGAAGCTCCAGGTCGCGCACGACGTCCTTCCGCTCCATCGTCCGGCGGGACCAGTCGATCGCGAGCGATTGCAGGTAGATCTTGCCGACGACCACGACGCCGGCGAGCATCAGCACGATCGGCAGGTACCGGAGCAGGAAGTTGTCCCTCCGGCGGGCCCGCCTCTCGATCTTCCGATACTCCCGCACGTATGCGTTCACGGCCGATCTCCTATGTCGCTCGGCGGCGTTCAATCGCCCGCAGGCGTGCGCTGCGGGCGCGCGGATTGGCCGCCGTTTCCTCCTGGCCCGGTCCCACCGGACGGGGTGTCAGGACGACCGCCTCGGAGTGTTTCTCGCATCGACAGACCGGAAAGTCCGGGGGGCAGACGCAGTCGGAAGCCAGCTCCCGGAAGAAGTGCTTCACGATCCGGTCCTCGAGCGAATGGTAGGAGATGACCGCCAGCCGGCCGCCGTCGGCGAGCCGGTCGACGATCTTGCGCAACCCCTCCTCGAGTGCGCCCAGCTCGTCGTTCACCGCGATGCGGATCGCCTGGAAGACGCGGGCGACGGACTTGAGGGGATGGGCGCTGCGGGGCACCGCCGACTCGACGATCTCGCGGAGCCGGCCGGTGGTCTCGATGGGCTCCCGACGTCGCTCGCGATCGATCGCACGCGCGATCCGTCGGGCGTGGCGCTCCTCGCCGTAGCGTCGCAACGTCTCGGCGAGGGTCGAAAGGTCGGCGCGCGACAACCAGTCCCGTGCAGGTTCCCCCCTGGGCCCCATCCGCATATCCAGCGGAGCATCCTGTCGGTAACTGAAGCCGCGCGCCATTTCGTCGATCTGTCCGGAAGAGAGGCCGAGGTCGAGCAGGGCTCCGTGAAGGCGCGTGTCCCGGAGCGCCGGAACCGTGTCGAGCTCGGCGAAATTCACCCGATGCAACGCGAGTCGATCGCCGAAGCGGGCGAGCCGCTCGCCCGCCCGGGCGATCGCGTCGGGGTCGCGATCGAGGCCGATCAGCCGGCCGTCCGGCGACGACGCCTCGAGGATGCCCTCGGCGTGGCCGCCGTCCCCCACGGTGCCGTCGAGGTAGAGGCCTCCGCTCACCGGCGCCAGCAAGGCGATCGTCTCCTCGAGCAGAACCGGACGGTGATACCGCTCTTCCGCCATCCTGTCATCTCTTTTCTCACAGGAAGTCCGCCAGCCAACCGTCGAAATCTTCCTCGGCGCCGGCGACGTACTTCCGGTAGCTCTCCGGGTTCCACATCTCGATGACGTCGCCCGCCCCGACGAAGACGATCTCCTTCTCGATACCGGCGTACTCCGCCAGGCGCTCGGGAACCGAGATCCGGCCCTGTGCGTCCACCGTCGCCTCGGCCGTGTGGCGCATGAGCCGGAGGAAGTGGCGTCGCTGGTCGCGGTCGACCCGGGCGCGTCTCCTCTCGAGCCGGTCGAGCACCTTCTGCCACTCCTCCTCCGGATAGAGAAAGAGGCACGGTCCCAGCCCGCGGGTGGCGACGAAGGTCTCCCCCGCCTCACCGGAGCGGAACCTCGCCGGCAGGCTGACCCGGCCCTTCGCGTCGAGCGAGTGGCTGAACTCCCCCAGAAACGTCGTGGCGACCTCGCAGCCGAACGTTCAACGAGCCTCCTGGCTCACCATTTTATCCCACTCTATCCCACTTCGCCCCACCATCATAGATTCGATCCCATCCCCGTGTCAAGGCGGCCACGAAAAAAAACCCGCTCCCCCCGGAGAGGGAGCGGGCGATCATTCCTTCTCTTCATCCGGACACGCCTCGCAGCGCGCCCGATGGCGCTAGCGGCGTTCGTTCGAAGGCGCCTCCTCTTCCCCGGCCGGCTCCTCCTCCGTGGGAGGCTCCTCCTCCGCGGGCTGATCCTCCGCGGGCTGATCCTCCGCGGGCTGATCCTCCGCGGGCTGATCCTCCGTGGGCTGATCCTCCGCGGGCTCCTCCTCCACCGCGGGCTGCTCCCCGGCCGGCTCCTCCTCCGCCGGAGGCTCCTCCGGCTGGACCGGAATGCCGGTCAGGACCGGGAGCCCGGTGATCGCCTCCGGAGCGGCGTCGGGCGTGGCGGTGACCACGATTCCGAAGTGGCCGAGGCCCGTCGTTCCCTCGAACCGGGCCGTGTCGGCCTCCGGATCGCGCGTCAGCACGCCGGCGAGCTCCGATTCGGGGACACGCTGCTTGTCGGGGACGATCCACACCGTGTAGGCGTTGACGTCTCGCGCGTCGGTGTCGAGGCTGTCGACGATCGGCAACGCGCTCACCTCGATGACGAAAGAGTTCTCCCCCTCGCCCTCGGTGACCTTCACGAGGCCGCTCGCCTCGGGGGCGTTCTCCGTGGCGCTGAGGGCGAACTCCCAGTCGTGGGTCGGCGGGGCCTCCTCTCCGTCGTTCTCCGCGGCCTGCCCGGCGTCATCCTCGCCGGCCTCTCCGGGCGCCTGCTCGACGCCCTGTCCGGCGGTCTCCTCGGCCGGCGCGTCGGCGCCCTCGGGAGTCTCCTCCTCGGCCGCCTCGGGGGCGACCTCCTCGGTCGTGTCCGGCGGGGTCTCCGCCTGCTGGGCCGCGGCGGGCGAGGCCAGGGCCAGGAGCGGGGCCGCGACGACGACGGCCCACCAGTGGGTGCGGTCGCTCATTCGTCCTCCTCATCGGGAAGCGGTCGTATCTCGGATCTTCGGGTATCGCTCGCAGGGTCGGCATTCGTTCGCGGAGCGCGCTCCGGTTCCGTCGCCCCGGTCTCGCTACCCCGAGGTCCCGAAGCGGGTTCCTTCCCCGGAGTTTCCCGCCCGGGTCCCTCCGTCTCGAGGACCTCGTAGTCGGCGGGAATCTCGCCGGGCCCCCCGGACCCCGCCTCGACCTCCCGTGACCGCCTCCACCGCCAGGCGCTCCACACCGCCACCAGGAGCAGCTTCGCCGCCACCGACCACGGCCCGCCCCGAAGGAGCCAGCGCGCCAGCCATCGTCCGACGACGACCTTCTTGATCCATCCCAGCATCGATCGCTCCCTCACCCGGTCCACCCGTCAAAAAAAAGGGGAGCCGTCGCTCGACGGCTCCCCTTCGTGCTACTCGAGGGCGCTTACTGCGGGGCCTGCTCCTGATCCTCGGCCTCTATGGCTTCGCGCTCGCCGACCCTGCGCTCCTCGGCCTCCTCGACGTCGGCACCGGCGGCGGGCGCCTGACCCGCCTCGCCGGCCGCCTGCTCGACCGCGGGGGGACCGACGTTGGCGGGCATGCCGGTGAGCACGGCGACGCCGGTGACCGTCTCCGGCGCCTCCTCGGAGCCCATCACGAGCACGCCAAAGTTGTCGAGCGGCGTGGTGGTCTCGAACTTGGCGTGGCCCGTTTCGTCGGCGTCGAGGGTACCGACCAGCCGCGCCTCGTCGAGCTTGTCGCGATCGGCCACGATCCAGACGGTGTAGTCGGTCGTGGTCTCACCGAAATCGGCGGGATCCGGCAGGTTCTTCACCTTCACGACCACCCGGTCCTCGCCCATCTCGTTGTCGAAGACCCACACCTCGCCCTCGGCGTCCGGAACGTCCTCCGTCGCCACCAGATCGAACTTCCTGTCGGGCTCGGGCTTCTCCTCCTCGGCCTCCTGGGCCGCCAGGGGCGTGGCGAAGAGGGCCATCATGGCCACCCCCGTGAATGCCGTCAGCAACTTCCTCATGGGATTTTCGCCTCCTTGGGATCGTTCTCTCAGCAACACGTGTTCATGGTCCGGGACGCCCGGACGTGGTGCTCTCCCGGGCGACCTTCGATCTTGGCTCGAGGATAACAGCCGCCGGACGGAGGCGGCTGTAAGATATCCGCCGCTCGCCGACACCGGAGGGCGGCGCTTCAGAGGGCGCGCTCGACCACGTCGGCGAGCGCCGCGACGAAGTCCGGATGGTCGTTGGGCATCCCGGTCCTGGCGAACGCCATCCCTCTCGATTCCGCCGCCTCGCGCGCCTCGATGTCGATGTCGTAGAGCACCTCGAGGTGGTCGCTGACAAAGCCCACCGGTTGCACCACCACCGCCTCCTCGCCTTCCTCGGCGAGGTCCTCGATCACGTCGAGAATGTCGGGTTCGAGCCACGGCTCGGGGGTTCGACCGGCGCTCTGGTAGGCGAGCCTCCACCGCTCCACCCCGGCGCGGGAGGCGATCGCCCCGGCGCTCTCGCGGAGCTGCTCGGGGTAGGGGTCGCCCCGCTCGAGCACGGCGGAGGGGACCGAATGGGCGGTGAAGAGCACCATCGGCTCCGCTTCCACCCGGCCGAGGGCCTCCTCGAGCCGTTCGACGAGGAAGTCGACGAAGGCGGGGTCGTCGTGCCAGGAGCGGATCGTGTCGATCTCCATCCCCTCGGGCCGGGCCGCCTCCGCGTACTCCTCGTACTCGGCGATGGAGCGGAGCGAATAGTGGGGAGCGAGCACGAGCCCCACGGCGCGCTCGATCCCGTCATCCGCCATCTCCCCCACCACCTCGCCCACGAACGGGGGATGGTGCTTGAAGCCCACGTAGACGGGCAGCTCCCTCCCCCTCCGCCCCAGCTCCTCCTCGAGGCTCTGCGCCTGCCGGCGGGTGATCCGGTTGAGCGCGGTGGGTCCGCCCACCTCCCGGTACCGCTCGACCAGCTCGTCGAGAAGCGGCTCCGGTGGCGGGCTGCCGCGCCGGATGTGCGTGTAGTAGGCCTCGACGTCCTCGAGCCGCTCCGGCGTGCCGTACGCCATGGCGAGGACCGCCTCACGCATGGTGCTCGTGGACCAGATCCACCAACCGGCGGAGATGGTCGACAGGGGTGTGGGGGAGAACCCCGTGCCCGAGGTTGAAGACGTGCCCGGGACGGCCGCCGACGGCATCGAGGATCGTCCGGGCCTGCCGCTCGGCGGCCGGCCACGAGCCGGCCGCCACGGTGGAGTCGAGGTTCCCCTGGATCGCCCGTTCGCCGATCAGCCCCCAGGCGCGGTCGAGGTCGATCCTCCAGTCCACCCCCACCACGTCGCCTCCGGCCTCCGCCATCCACGGGAGCAGGCCCGCGGTGCCGGTGCCGAAGTGGATCGCGGGCACGCCGTCGGGGAGGGCGGCGAACAGCCGCTCCACGTGCGGCATCACCCGCTCCCGATAGTCGATCGGGGAGAGGTGTCCCACCCACGAGTCGAACAGCTGGACCGCCTGGACGCCCGCCTCCACCTGGGCGGCGAGGTAGGCGACGGTGGCGTCGACGAGGCGCTCCATCAGGCGATCCCACGCCTCCGCCTCCTCGTGCATGAACCCCTTGACGCGGACGAACTTCCGGGTGGGGCGCCCCTCGACGAGGTAGGAGGCGAGGGTGAACGGGGCGCCGGCGAAGCCGATCAGCGGCACCGGGCTCTCGGCCCGGATCAGACCGATCGCCTCGAGCAGCGGGCCGACCGCCTCCTCCGGGTCGAGCGGTCGGAGCCGCTCCACGTCCTCCGGCGCGTCGACCGGGTCGTCGATCACCGGCCCCACGCCGGAGCGGATCTCGCAGTCGATCCCGATGCCCGCGAGCGGGGTCGTGATGTCGGCGAAGAGGATCGCCGCGTCGACCCCGAGGCGCCCCACCGGCTGGAGCGTCACCTCGGCGCACACCTCGGGTCTCTCCACGATCTGGGGCAGGGTGAGCCGCTCCCGGATCTTCCGGTACTCGGACAGGGCGCGCCCGGCCTGGCGCATGAACCACACCGGGGTGGCGTCGACCGGCGCGCGGCGGCAGGCGCGGAGGAAACGATCCCTCATCGTCCGGCGGCCCCGTGGAACGCCTCGCGGGCCGCGGCCACCGTCGCCCCGATCGCCTCCTCGTCGTGCGCGAGGGTGAGGAACCACGCCTCGAAAGGCGAGGGAGGAAGCATCACCCCCCGCTCGAGCATCCCGTGGAAGAACCGGGCGTAGGCGTCGGCGTCGGCGGCCTTCGCGGTCGCGTAATCGACGGGGGGCTCCGGGGCGAAGAAGACCGTCAGCAGCGATCCCACCCGGGCCACCGAGACCCCGGCTCCCCCGGCGTCGGCGAGCCCCTCCGCGAGGCGGCGGCCCCGAGCCTCCAGGGTCTCGTACACCTCCGGGTCGGCGAGGCGGGCGAGCGCCGTCGCCCCCGCGGCCATCGCCAGCGGGTTGCCCGACAGGGTTCCCGCCTGATACATCGGCCCCTCGGGCGCGACGTCCGCCATCACCTCGGCGCGTCCCCCGAACACCCCGACGGGCAGCCCCCCGCCGACGATCTTGCCGAGGCAGGTGAGATCCGGCCGCACGCCCCACCGGGCCTGCGCGCCGCCCGGTCCCACCCGGAAGCCCGTGATCACCTCGTCGAAGACGAGGAGGGCGCCGTGGTCGGAGGCGATCTCCCGGAGCGCCTCCAGATACCCCTCGGCGGGCGGGACCACACCCATGTTGGCCGCGACCGGCTCGACGATCACCGCCGCGATCTCGCCGCCGTGCTCCTCGAACGCCGCCACCACCGCGTCGACGTCGTTGTAGGGGATCACAAGCGTGTCCCGGGCCGATCCGGCCGTTACCCCGGCCGAGCCGGGAAGGCCCAGGGTGGCGACCCCCGAGCCCGCCTCCGCCAGCAGGGCGTCGCCGTGGCCGTGGTAGCACCCGGCGAACTTCACGATCCTCTCCCGCCCGGTGTGGGCGCGGGCCAGCCGGACCGCGCTCATCGTCGCCTCGGTCCCCGAGCTGACGAACCGCATCCGTTCCACCCAGGGCATGGCGGTCCGGATCCGGTCGGGGGGGGGGCGCTCGCCGGGGATGGGGGCGCCGGAGCGGGGGCCCCGGCCGGCCGCCAC
>JAWVZN010000045.1:0-21006 GCA_033722155.1 Gemmatimonadota bacterium
CCCCTCGCCGAGGACCTGATGGTGATCAACATCGGGCCCTCCCACCCCGCGATGCACGGCACCTTCCGGATCAAGTGCTGGCTCGACGGGGAGACGATCGTCAAGGCGATCCCCGAGATCGGCTACCTCCACCGCTGCTTCGAGAAGATGAGCGAGACCCATCCCTGGCAGCAGGTGTTCCCGTACACCGACCGGCTCAACTACATGAGCCCGTTCCTCAACAACGTCGGCTACGCCATGGCGGTGGAGAAGCTGCTCGACATCGAGGTTCCCGAGCGCGCCCAGGTGATCCGGGTGATCCTGGGGGAGCTCTCGCGGATCATGGACCACATGGTCGCGGTCGGCACCAATCTGGTGGACCTGGGGGCGCTCACGAACTTCTGGTACCTCTTCCGCGGCCGCGAGGAGATCTACTCGCTCCTCGAGCACGTCTCCGGCGCCCGGATGATGGTGGCGTACGGCCGGGTCGGCGGGCTCATGCGCGACGTCCACGACGGCTTCGAGGAGGAGGTGCGCGGCCTGCTCGAGACGCTGCCCCGCTACATCGACGACGTCGACAAGCTGATCACGAACAACCGGATCTTCATCGACCGCGCCCGCGGGATCCACGCGATCAGCGCGGAGGAGGCGGTGGAGTGGGGATGGACGGGACCGTGCCTTCGGGCGACCGGGGTCCCGTACGACGTCCGCAAGATCCACCCCTACCACGGCTACGACCGGTACGACTGGAAGGTGCCGGTGGGGACCACCGGCGACGTGTACGACCGCTACCTGGTGCGGATGGAGGAGATGCGCCAGAGCCTCTCGATCGTCGAGCAGGCGATCGACGAGCTCCCCGACGGCCCGGTCAACGTGGACGACTGGGCGATCGCCCCGCCGCCCAAGCACTACGTCTACAACACCATCGAGGGGATGGTCGCCCACTTCAAGCAGACCTTCGAGGGGATCCAGGTCCCCGCCGGCGAGGTGTACGGCTACACCGAGGCGGGCAACGGCGAGCTCGGCTTCTACATCGTCTCCGACGGAGGCGGCAAGCCGTATCGGATCCACTGCCGGGCGCCGTGTTTCGCGATCTACCAGAACATCGGGCCCACGCTCGAGGGGCACATGGTGAGCGACATCGTGGCGATCATCGGCTCGCTGAACATCATCGCCGGGGAGCTGGACCGATGAGCCCGGAGGCTGTCGCCCCGTTCGTTCTGAGCGAGGATCGGGCGGAGCGGGCGAAGCGGATCGTGGAGCGCTATCCGCGAAAGCTCGCCGCGATCCTTCCGGTTCTGTGGCTGGTCCAGGAGGAGCGGGGTTGGATCTCGCCGGAGGCGATGGAGTGGGTGGCCGAATTTCTCGACACCTCGCCGGCCAAGGTCCAGGCGGTGGTCACCTTCTACACCATGCTCGACGACCGCCCGGTGGGGACGTACAAGCTGCAGGTGTGCCGGACTCTCTCCTGCGAGCTGATGGGGGCGCGCACGATCGTCGACCATCTCCGCGAGCGGCTCGGGATCGAGCCCGGCGAGACCACCGAGGACGGGACGTTCACCCTCCAGGAGGTGGAGTGTCTCGCCTCCTGCGGCACCGCGCCCATGATGCAGTGCAACCTGAAGTACTACGAGCACCTCACCCCCGAGAGGATCGACGCGCTGCTCGAGGAGCTCCGCTCCCGCGAACCCGAGTGGGAGGACGTCGAGCCGGTGATCTTCGACCGCCCCGACGACGAGACGTACCGGGAGCTGTTCCCCCGCTACGACGCCGAGCTCGTGCGCGAGGAGACGGGCGGGGCCGAGACGGAGGCGATGTAGGGTGAGGGTGGCGGCCCCGAAGATCCTGATGCGGCGGGGGCTCGAGAACCCGGAGACGAGCCACACGCTCGATGCCTACGAGGCGGCGGGCGGGTACCGCTCGGTCCGGAAGGCGCTCGGGATGGACCCCGACGCGATCGTGGACGTGGTGAAGGCCTCGGGGCTGCGCGGCCGCGGAGGGGCGGGCTTCCCGACCGGGACGAAGTGGTCGTTCATCCCCCGCGACTCCGAGAAGCCGAAGTACCTCGTGTGCAACTCCGACGAGTCGGAGCCGGGGACCTTCAAGGACCGGTGGCTCCTGGAGAAGGATCCCCACCTGGTGATCGAGGGGATGATGATCTGCGCGATCGCGATCGACTGCCACCTGATGTTCAACTACTTCCGGGGCGAGTTCAGCCACCCGCTGAAGCGGTTCCAGGCGGCCGTGGACGAGGCGTACGCGAAGGGGTACCTGGGGAAGGGGATCTTCGACTCCGACTACGACCTGGACCTCGTGACCCACTTCGGCGCCGGCGCCTACATCGCCGGCGAGGAGACCGGCATGCTGGAGTCGCTGGAGGGGAAGAAGGCGATGCCGCGCAACAAGCCGCCCTTCCCGGCGATCGAGGGGCTGTTCCGGTGTCCCACCGTGATCAACAACACCGAGACCCTGGCCGCGCTGCCGTGGATCCTCGAGAACGGCGGCGACGCCTACGCGGCGCTCGGCACCGAGGAGTCGAGCGGCACGAAGATGTGGTCGTGCTCGGGCCCCGTGAACGCGCCCGGCGTGTACGAGGTGGAGATGGGCGTGGACATGATGGAGTTCCTCGAGGGGGAGCTGGGCGGGATGATGGAGGGGGTCGCCCTGAAGGCGGTGGTCCCCGGCGGCTCCTCGGTGCCGATCATGACGCCCGAGGAGTGCGACGGCGCGAAGCTCTCCTACGAGGGTCTCCAGCAGCGGGGCAGCATGGTCGGCTCGGGAGGCTTCATGGTGATCGGCGACAACGTTTCGGTGCCGGCGGCGCTGATGAACCTCGCCCACTTCTACGCCCACGAGTCGTGCGGCCAGTGCACGCCGTGCCGCGAGGGGTGCGGCTGGATCGAGCAGCTGTGCCGGAAGCTCCTGGACGGGAGGGGTACCCAGGGCGACGTCGAGCGGATCCTGCGGCTGGCAGACAACATGGCGGGCGGCAACACGATCTGCGCGCTGGCCGACGCGATGGCGTGGCCGGCGGTGAGCTACGTGAAGAAGTTCCCGCAGGAGTTCCTCGACCTGTGCACCGGCCCGGTAGACCTCGAGGCACTCGACGAGGCGCTCTCCCGGCACGTCCACGTCCTGCCGGCCGCGTAGGAGGGAGGGAGCGGTGCGCCGGAACGTCGGAACCGAGAAGGACACCCCCTACGGGGGCGCGCGCCGCAAGCCGGAGGACCTCGACTCGATCCTCCCCCCGGAGACCCCGCTGCCCGCGGAGCGGAAGCCGGAGGAGGTCCCGCCGGAGCGCGCGAAGGAGGAGACCCCCGAGGCGCGGCTCGAGGCCGCCCCGGAGGAGGCGGGCCTGATCGCGGTCACCGTGGACGGCGTCACGGTGAAGGTCCCGGAGGGCTCCACCATCTTCCAGGCCGCCGAGCAGGCGGGCTACACCCCGCCCCACTTCTGCTACCACCGCGACCTCTCGATCCCGGCGAACTGCCGGATGTGCCTGTGCGAGGTGGAGGACCAGGGGAAGCTCCAGCCCTCCTGCACCGCCACCGCGGCCGACGGCATGGTGGTGAAGTTCGACTCGCCGGGCGTGAAGGAGGCGATCGAGGGCGTGATGGAGTTCGAGTTCAAGAACCACCCCCTCGACTGCCCGGTGTGCGACCAGGTGGGGGAGTGCTACCTCCAGAAGTACTACCTGGAGGTGGGCAAGTACGTCCCCGACCCGATCGAGCGGGTCCACAAGGACAAGGTGAAGGACCTCGGCCCGATCACGCTGGACGCCGAGCGGTGCGTGCTGTGCTCGCGCTGCGTGCGGTTCGGCGAGGAGATCGCCGGCACCGCCGATTTCGTGATCGCCAACCGGGGCGACCACTCCGAGATCATGACGTTCGAGAACCGGCCGATCGACACCCCCTACGCGCTCAACTACACCGACATCTGCCCGGTGGGTGCGCTCACCTCGAACGACTTCCGGTTCCGCAAGCGGGTGTACTACCTGTCGACCGCGAAGTCCGTGTGCCCGGAGTGCTCGACCGGCTGCAACATCTACGCGGAGCAGTCGGAGGACGTCCTGTACCGCTACCGTCCCCGCCACAACGACGCCGTGAACGACTCCTGGATGTGCGACCCGGGCCGCCTCTCCTACGCGAAGCTCGCCGACACGACCGACCGGCTCGACGAGCCCCTCGCCCGTGGGGAGGACGGGTTTGTCGCGATCGGCTGGGAGGAGGCCCTCGCGCGCGCCTCGGAGGCCCTGGAGGCGCTCGAGGGATCGGTGGCGGCGATCGCCCACCCGCGGATGAGCAACGAGGACCTGGGCCAGCTCCGCGCCCTCCTGGAGGCGGCGGGCGGCGACCGCATCGACTTCCGGGCGGACGACTCCTGGGAGAAGGTCGACGAGCTGATGGACGGGATCCTGATCCGCGAGGACCCGAACCCGAACACTCGCGGCGCCCTCGAGATCCTCGATCTCGCCGACACCGACCGGAGCGGCGTCCCCGCGATTCTCACCGAGCTCGCGAGCGGGATGCTCCGCGGACTGATCCTGTGCGGCTGGGACCCGGCCCTCCTTGGCGAGGAGGGGGAGAAGGCGCTGGAGGCGGCGGAATGGGTGTGCTTCGTGGGGCCGCGGAAGAGCGCGGCGTTCGAGCACGTCGACCTGGCGCTCCCGACCTCCGTCCACGTGGAGCGCGAGGGGTCGTTCACGAACCACGCGGGACGGGTCCAGCGCTTCTGGCCCGCGGTCACGCCCCACGAGGAGAGCCGCCCGGCGTGGAGGGCCCTGGCGGAGATCCGGGCGGCGCTCGGCGACGAGGGCGCCCCGGAATCCGTGGCCGCGGCGTTCGCGGAGCTGGCCGGCGTGTCGGAGCCGTTCGGGGGGCTCTCCTGGGACGCGATCGGCGATCAGGGGGTCTGGCTCGCCGGCTGGGAGAAGGAGGAGACTCCCCCGGTGGGATACGACCCGAAGCCGGGGGTGAAGGCCCCCAACATCGGATGATCGACTGGACCGGGATCGGCATCTCCATCGCCAAGGCGCTCGTCGTCTTCCTGGCGGTGCTGAACCTCGTGCCCGTGCTGGTGTGGGCCGAGCGGCGCGGAAGCGCGTTCATCCAGCACCGGCTGGGGCCCAACCGGGTGAACATCGCGGGGTTCTCCCTGATCGGGCTCGTGCAGCCGCTCGCCGACGTCGTGAAGTTCGTCTGGAAGGAGGACTACGTCCCGGCGCACGCCGAGCGGACGCTCTACCTGCTGGCGCCGGCGATGCTGCTCGTCCCGGCCACGATGACCTTCGCGGTGATCCCGTTCGGCGACGTGCTCGTGGTGGGCGACCGGACGATCAACCTCGTGGTGGCCGACCTGAACGTGGGGATCCTGTACATCTTCGCGGTCGCCTCGCTCTCGGTCTACGGGATCGTGCTGGCCGGGTGGGCCTCGAACAACAAGTACTCGCTTCTCGGCGGGATCCGGTCGAGCGCCCAGATGATCAGCTACGAGCTGGCCCTGGGGCTCTCGGTGATCGGGATCCTGATGATCTACGGGGCGGTGGAGCTCGACGAGATCGTCCGCGGCCAGGGCGAGCTCCTGTGGGGCTGGCTGCCCAAGTGGGGCGCGGTCACCCAGCCGCTCGCCTTCCTCCTGTTCACGGTGGCGATGTTCGCCGAGGCCAACCGGCTTCCCTTCGACCTCCCGGAGGCGGAGAACGAGCTCGTGGTCGGCTACCACACCGAGTACTCGAGCATGAAGTTCGCGCTCTTCTTCATGGCCGAGTACATGGCGATGGTGACCGGGTCGATGCTGATCGTGACCCTGTTCCTGGGCGGCTGGCAGATCCCGTGGGTGGGCTCGGAGGCGCTGCGCGCCGCGGTGGGACCGATCCCGGCGGCGCTGCTCCAGGTGGCCTCGTTCGGAGCGAAGACCCTGGGCCTGCTGTGGTTGTTCATCTGGGTCCGGTGGACGCTGCCGCGGTTCCGCTACGATCAGCTGATGCACCTGGGGTGGAAGGGAGTCCTGCCACTGGCGTTGGCGAACCTCTTCGTGACCGGTCTGGTTCTGTACCTGGTGTGAGAGCGTCGAATTCGATGGCCCGCCCCGCGCGGGCCGGGGAGTGAGCGAGATGAAGGTGGATCCGAAGGACGTCCTGGTCCTCGACGCCGAGGACTTCGTGCGCGAGGAGAACCCCGACACCTGGTGGAAGAAGATCTACCTGCCGGCGATCGCGGTGGGGCTCGCCACGACGATCAGGAACTTCCTCCGAAACCTGTTCGACCGGAGCGGGCTGCCGACGATCGAGTACCCCGACGAGCGGCGGGACTACGGCCACCGCTTCCGGGGGCGGCACTATCTCAAGAAGCGGCCCGACGGCCAGCCGCGCTGCGTGGCGTGCATGATGTGCGCGACCGCCTGCCCGGCCGATTGCATCTACATCGTCGGAGGCGAGCACCCCGATCCGGCGATCGAGAAGTATCCCGTCCGCTTCGACATCGACGGGCTGCGGTGCATCATGTGCGGCTACTGCGTGGACGCCTGCCCCGAGGACGCCATCGCGATGACCAAGGAGTACGAGTGGGCCTCCTACGACCGGGAGGACTTCATCTGGGACAAGGAGTACCTGCTCAACTGGCGGGACGAGAAGGAGGTCGAGGACGGGTATCAGCCCTACGAGGACGAGGTGAGCAAGTACCGGATGAGCCGGGGCACGCTGTGAGCCGGGACGCTCGGTGAGCCCGGTCGACCTCGCCTTCTGGATCCTCGCGGCGCTCGCCGTCGTCGCGAGCGTGGCGGTGATCGTCCACCGGAATCCCGTGTGGAGCGTGATCCTGCTCGTGGTGACCTTCTTCGCACAGGCGGGCCTGTTCGTGCTTCTCCACGCCCACTTCCTCGCGGTGATCCAGGTGCTCGTCTACGCGGGGGCGATCATGGTGCTGTTCCTGTTCGTCGTGATGCTCCTCAACCTGGGCGGGCCCCGCTGGTTCGAGGTCGCACCGACCCCGCTCGTCGTGGTCGCCGTCGCGCTCGGCGCCGCCTTCGTGGGCGTGCTCGTGGTCGGCGGCCTGCCGCAGTTCGCGCCCGCCGCCGAGGGCCCGGCCGCCGCGATCCCCCGCGACGTGGCGGGCTCGGTCGAGGCGATCGGTTCCGCCCTCTACACCGCCTACTATCTCCCCTTCCTCACCACCGCCCTGCTGCTGCTGGTCGCCATGGTGGGCGCGGTGGTGCTGGCCCGGAGGGAGCGGTGATCGGGCCCGGCCACTTCCTGACGCTCTCGGCGATCCTGTTCACGGTCGGCGTGGTCGGGGTGCTGACCCGGAAGAACGCCATCATCGTCTTCATGGCGATCGAGATCATGATGAACGCGGCCAACCTCGCGTTCGCCACGATCGCGACCACGATGGGGGACCTCGCCGGCCAGGTGATGGTGCTGCTCGTGATCGCGGTGGCCGCCGCCGAGGCGGCGGTGGGCCTGGCGATCATCGTGGCGATGTTCCGCCACCGGGAGACGGTGAACGTCGAGGCCTTCAACCTGATGCGGGGCTAGGGAGCGATGGAGCGCCTCCTCTGGCTCGTGCCCGCGCTGCCGCTGGCGGGCGTGCTGTTCAACGGGCTGCTCGGCCGGAGGGCCGGCAAGGGCGTCGTCTCGTGGGTGGGGCCCGGCGTGGTGGGCGCCTCCTTCGCCGTCGTCGCCGCGACCTTCTTCGCCCTGACGGGGCTGCCGAACGGCGAGCGCGCCCTGCACCAGACGGTCTACACCTGGCTCGCCGCGGGCGACTTCTCCGCCGAGATCGGATTCCTCGTCGATCCGTTGTCGGCGACGATGATGCTCGTCGTCACCGGCGTCGGGTTCCTGATCCACGTCTACAGCGTCGGCTACATGGAGGGCGAGGACGCGGCCGGCTTCGCCCGCTACTTCACCTACCTGAACCTCTTCACGTTCGCCATGCTGCTGCTGGTGATGGGGGACAACCTCCTGCTCCTGTTCGTCGGCTGGGAGGGGGTGGGGCTGTGCAGCTACCTGCTGATCGGCTTCTGGTTCTCCGACCGGGACAATGCCGAAGCGGGCAAGAAGGCGTTCATCGTCAACCGGATCGGCGACTTCGGTTTCCTGATCGGGATCTTTCTCGTCTTCTGGTCCTTCGGCTCGGTCGCCTTCGCCGACGTGCTGCCGGATGCGGCGGCCACCCTGACACCGGGCGGTCCGCTCGCCTTCTGGATCTGCCTCTTCCTGTTCGTCGGCGCCGTCGGCAAGAGCGCGCAGATCCCCCTCTACGTGTGGCTTCCCGACGCCATGGCGGGCCCCACCCCGGTCAGCGCGCTGATCCACGCCGCCACCATGGTGACCGCCGGCGTCTACATGGTGGCCCGAACCCACGCGCTCTACGAGCTCGCGCCGGCGGCGCTGGCGATCGTGGCCGGGATCGGGGCCGCGACCGCGCTCTTCGCGGCCACGATCGGGCTGGTCCAGACCGACATCAAGAAGGTGCTCGCCTACTCCACGATCTCCCAGCTCGGCTACATGTTCCTCGGCGTAGGCGTGGCGGCGTTCACGGCGGGGATCTTCCACCTGGTGACCCACGCCTTCTTCAAGGCGCTCCTGTTCCTGGGCGCCGGCAGCGTGATCCACGCGCTGCACGGCGAGCAGGACATGCGCCGGATGGGCGGGCTGTCGAGGATGGGGATGCCGATCACCTACTGGACGATGCTGGCCGCGACCCTGGCGATCTCCGGGATCCCGCCCCTCGCCGGCTTCTTCTCGAAGGACAAGATCCTGTGGAAGACGTGGGACGCGGGCCATCCCGTGCTGTGGGCGATCGGGTTCGTCACCGCGGGTCTGACCGCGCTCTACATGTTCCGCCTCTTCTATCTCACCTTCCACGGGGAGTTCCGGGGAAGCGACGAGGAGGCGGAGAACGTCCACGAGTCCCCCCCGTCGATGGGGGTGCCGCTGATCGTGCTGGGCGTCCTCTCGGTGGTCGGCGGGTGGATCGGGATCCCCGCGGCGATCGGCGAGCCCCTCGGAGGGATCGGGAACGCCTTCGAGGGGTGGCTGGCGCCCGTCTTCGAGGCGGAGGTGCACGGGGCGGCGGCCGAGCACGCGATTCCGCCGATCGAGTACGGGCTGATGGCCGCCTCGGTGGCGATCGCCACCCTGGGGCTGCTGGGGGCGTGGTGGGCCTACGTGCGGGATCCGAAGCTCCCCGAACGCCTCTCGCTCCGCTTCCGGGCCCTCTACGAGCTGCTGCGCGGCAAGTACTGGGTGGACGAGATCTACGACTTCCTCGTGGTCCGCCCCTACCGGGCGCTCAGCCGATTCGCCTGGCGGGTCGTCGACGACGGGCTGATCGACGGGCTCGCCGTCCGCGGCACCGGACGGCTGGTGGAGTTCGGCAGCGGCGTGGCGAGCCGGTGGGAGACCGGCTACGTGACGAGCTACGTGCTGGTCTTCTTCGGAGGCGCGCTGGCGGTGCTCGCCTACTATCTGCTGGGATAGCCGGTGGACGTTCCCTACCTGAGCGCGATCCTGTTCCTGCCGCTCGTCGGCGCGGCGATGATCGCCGGGATCCCGGGCGATCGGCGAATGGCGATCCGGCAATCCACCCTCGCGGTGACGACCCTCCACCTGCTGCTGGCGCTGCCGCTGTGGTGGATCTACGAGCCGGAGGGCGCCGCCTACCAGTTCGTGGAGCGGGTGCCGTGGGTGGAGGCCTACGGGATCGAATACCACCTCGGCGTCGACGGGGTGAGCGTCCTGCTGACGCTGCTCACCCTGCTCGTGATGCCCCTCGCCGTGCTGGGGTCGTGGCGCTACATCCAGGAGCACGTCAAGGAGTTCCACGTCCTGTTGCTGGTCCTCACCACCGGCATGCTGGGTGTCTTCTTCGCGGTGGACCTGTTCGTCTTCTACGTCTTCTGGGAGCTGATGCTCGTCCCGATGTACTTCATCATCGGGATCTGGGGCGGGGAGCGGCGGATCTACGCGGCGGTGAAATTCTTCCTCTACACCTTCGTCGGCGGGCTGATCATGCTCGTCGGGATCCTGGCGCTCTACTTCTACCACGAGCAGGCGACCGGGACATTCTCCACCTCGCTCGTCGACCTGGTCGCGCTCGACGTTCCCGGCGGGCTCCAGACGTGGCTCTTCCTCGCCTTCGCGCTCGCCTTCGCGATCAAGGTACCGATGTTTCCCTTCCACACCTGGCTTCCCGACGCCCACGTGCAGGCCCCGGCGGCCGGCAGCGTGATCCTGGCGGGGGTGCTGCTGAAGATGGGCACGTACGGCTTCTACCGCTTCGCGATGCCGCTCTTCCCGGAGGCGACCCGAACCTTTCTGCCCGTGATCGCGGTGCTGGCGGTGATCGGGATCCTGTACGGGGCGATGGTGGCGCTGGTGCAGCCGAACGTGAAGAAGCTCGTGGCCTACTCGTCGGTCTCCCACCTCGGCTTCGTCATGCTGGGGCTGTTCGCCTACACGGCGACCGGAATCCAGGGCTCGGTCATCCAGATGATCAACCACGGGATCTCTACGGGGGCCCTCTTCTTCATCTGCGGTATGCTGTACGAGCGGGCCCACACCTACGAGATCGACCGCTTCGGCGGGCTTTCGGCCTCGATGCCGGTGTTCGCGACGATCTTCATGATCGTCACCCTCAGCTCGATCGGGCTGCCGGGCCTCAACGGCTTCGTGGGCGAGTTCCTCATCCTGGTGGGTGTCTTCGGCTCGCATCCGTGGCTGGCCGGGCTGGCGACGATCGGCGTGATCCTCGCCGCCTACTACATGCTCCGGATGTTCGGGCGGGTGATGTTCGGACCCGTGGGGGAGGAGAGCGAGGGGCTGCCCGACCTCGACCGGCGCGAGCTGGCGATCCTGGTGCCGCTCGTGGCCCTGATCGTGTGGATCGGCGTCTATCCGAAGCCCTTCCTGGAGCGGACCGCTCCCTCGGTGGACCGGCTGCTGGCCGAGGTGAGGGTGGACGCGGAGCCGGCCGGTGACCTCCTCGCCGGGACGGACGAGGCGCTCGAGGAGGAGGCGCGGTGAGCCCCGAGATCCAGACCCTGCTCGAGGCCCATCGCATGGTTCGGCCAAGCGTCTTCGCCGTGCTGCCCGCGCTGGTGATGGCGATCACCGCGGCGATCGTGCTGCTCGCCGACCTCTTCGAGCTCGGCACCACCCGGGGCGCCGCCGAGGGGGAGGAGGGGCGAAACATCGTGGCCCCGTGGCTGGCACTGGTCGGCGCTCTCCTGGGGCTCGGCGCGGTGGTGTGGCAGGCGACGCGCCTCGAAGCCGTCGCGGGGAGCTACTTCAACGGTGCGATCGCGCTGGACGGCTTCGGCGTCTTCCTCTCCGGTGTCGTGGTCGTCGCCACGATCCTCACGCTGCTGCTCACGATCCGGTACTGCGCCCGCCACTCCATCCAGCTCGCCGAGTACTACCACCTGATCCTGATGTCCTCGATCGGCATGCTGCTGCTGGTCCAGGGCGCCCACCTCGTGATGATCTTCCTCGGGCTGGAGCTGATGTCGGTGGGGGTGTACATCCTGACCGGCTTCCGGCGCACCCGGCTGCGCTCGGTCGAGGGGGCGCTGAAGTACTTCGTGATGGGGGCCTTCTCCACCGGCTTCTTCGTCTACGGCATCGCGCTCACCTACGGCGCCACCGGCTCGATGGACCTCGCCGAGATCGGCCAGCGGATCCTCGCGGGGCCCCCCTCCGCGATGCTGCTGGCCGGGGTGGGGCTGCTGATCGTGGGGTTCGGTTTCAAGGTGGCGCTGGTGCCCTTCCACATGTGGTCGCCCGACGTCTACGAGGGGGCGCCGCCGCCGATCACCGGCTTCATGGCCACCGGGGTGAAGGCGGCGGGCTTCGCGGCGTTCGTGCGGGTGCTGATGTCCACGTTCGACGCGCTCGCCGACGAGTGGGTGCCGGTGCTGTGGGTGCTGGCGGTCCTCACGATGTTCGTGGGCAACGTGGCCGCCATCCGGCAGGACGACATCAAGCGGATGCTCGCCTACTCGTCGATCGCCCACGCCGGCTACCTGGTGGTCGCGCTGGTCGCCCACAACCCGCTCGGGGCGGCGTCCTTCCTCTACTACCTCGCCGCCTACACCCTGATGACCGTGGGCGCATTCGGGGTGGTGGTGGTTCTCTCCGAGCGGGGCGACGAGCACACCTCGATCTCCGAGGACTACGCCGGGCTCGCGTACCGCTATCCGATGCTCGGGGCGGCGATGGCGGTCTTCATGTTCAGCCTCACCGGGATCCCCCCGACCGCGGGCTTCGTCGGCAAGTTCATCATCATCTCCGCGGCGGTGGACGCCGGGCACGCGCCGCTGGCCGTGCTGCTGGTGATCGCCTCGGTCATCTCCGCGTACTACTACCTCAAGGTGGTCGTCGCGATGTACATGACGAGCTCCGAGCGGGGGCCGGCCACGGCACGGGTCGGGGCGAGCGCGACGATCGCGATCCTGATCGCCGTCGCCGGGGTACTGGGCCTCGGGGTCTTCCCTGGCGAGTGGATCGAGATGGCGCGGACCTCGGTGTCGGGCCTGGCGGTGGGTGGCGGAACCGTCCCGCTCCCGTAACCGGACGCGTCCGAGAAATTCTCCCACACGGGAATCCGGGCTTCTCCCACGTCGATGTCGCCCCGCGCGTGATATACTCTCGCTGGTATAGTGAGGCGATCGGCTTCTCGAGGCCCCCGCGCCCGACTTCATCCGAGGAGGGAGGATGTCCGGTACCGTTCGGTTCGGCTCGATCCTGGGAATCTCGTGTCTCGTGGTCGGGGTCCTCGCGGCGGGGTGCGCCGACGAGGCCGGAGAAGAGCAGGCGTCCCGGCCGGAAGAGGAGCGGAGGGAGATCCTGGCCGAGGTCGATTCCGTCCTGATGGAGCTGGGTGGCGAGCCCGCGACCGAGATGGGGCGCGGGCAGCGGTGGCGGATGATCAGCTCGATCGGCGCCGGGCTTCCGCCGCCGGCGTTCGAGAGGGAGGACCTGCCCGAGCCCGACTCCCGCGGTGCCCAGCTGCTGCAGGCGTACTGCGTGCAGTGCCACTGGATCCCGGCCCCCCGGATGCACGCGGCGGAGGAGTGGCCCGTGCTGATGCGGAGGATGATCCTGCGCGCGCGGACGTTGCGCGAGAGGATGGGCGGCCCGGTGACGGAGGGGCTGGTCGGGGAGTTCCTGCTCTCCGGCATGGCGAGCGCGGAGATTCCCTCGCCCGCGCATGTCGACACCATGCTCGGCTATCTGCAGGCCCATGCCATGCCCGCGGTCGATCCCGCCGAGCTCGGCGACGGGGAGGACGTGGAGCTCTTCCTGCGTGAGTGCGCGGTGTGCCACGAACCCCCGGATCCGGGCGCCCATACCCTGCCCGAATGGCGGCAGGTGGTGTCGCGGATGAGCGCGAACATGGCGGTGATGGGGCTGGAGCCCCTCACCGACCGGGAGAGGGACCGGATCCTCTCCTTCCTGCGCCTCCACGGCACGCCCGAACCGTAGGCCGAGCCCCCCAGGGCCGCGTTGCATCGCCGTTTCCCGGCAGTGATACTTACCGGGGAGACGTCCCCGACCCGCACCCGGAGAGACCGATATGAGTATCGCCAATCGCGTCAAGGAGTTCCTCGACGAGCACGATGTCGACTACGAACATCACCAGCACGACGCCGCCTACACCGCCCAGGAGGTGGCCGCGGCCGAGCACGTTCCCGGCCGCGAGTTCGCCAAGAGCGTGGTCCTCACCGACGGCGACGAATTCTATCTGGCCGTCCTGCCCGCCCCCAGGAAGGTGAACCTCGAGAAGATCCGTAGCGCCGCCGGCAACCCGGAGTTGCGACTCGCGGAGGAGGAGGAGTTCGAGGACCTCTTCCCCGGCTGCGAGACCGGCGCGATGGCGCCGTTCGGCAACCTGTACGACGTCCCGGTGTTCGTGGACCAGTCGCTCCGCCAGGACGAGCGGATCACCTTCAACGCAGGCACCCACGAGGACACGATCCGGATGGCCTACCCCGACTTCGAGAGACTGGCCGAACCCGTGCAGGCGGACTTCTCCGAGCCGATCGCCGCGGAATGATCCGAGAGGACGAGGGGTCGGAAGCGAGCCGGACCGACCGGTTCCAGGCCCTCTGCGCGCTCGCCCAGGAGATGGCGCTGGTCGAGCGGGAGCACGAGATCTACCGCGTGGTGCTCGAGGTCGCCCGAAAGGTCCTCGACTTCACCAATTGCGGGGTGCTCCTGATCGACGAGGAGACCGACGAGCTCGTCATGGTGGCCGAGCGGGGATATCCCCCCGAGACCCGCGGGATCCGGCTTCCGCTCGGGACCGGTCGCGGGATCTCCACGTGGGTGGCCGAGCACGGGCAGCGGGTCTACGTGCCCGACGTCCGCGAGGACGACCGCTACGTCCCCGGGGTACCGGGGGCCCGAACCGAGCTGGCGGTGCCGATCGAGATCCAGGACCGGACGATCGGCGTGCTCAACGTGGAGAGCGACGAGATCGACGCCTTCGACCGCGACGAAGCGATGCTTCTCCAGGCGCTCGCCAGCCAGATGGCGGTGGCCCTGGAGCTGAACCGGACCCGGGCGGAGCTCGATCGGCTCTCCATCACCGATCCCCTGACCGGGGTGTACAACCGCCGCTACCTTCAGCGGCTCCTCCCCAGCGAGAAAGAGCGCTCCGAGCGGTTCGAGCACCCCTTCGGCATCCTCCTCTTCGACATCGACGACTTCAAGCAGATCAACGACCGCTACGGCCACTCCCGGGGCGATCGCGTGCTCCAGGCGTTCGCCGACGCGCTGCGGGACACGGTGCGGAAAATCGACCCGGTGATCCGCTACGGCGGGGACGAGTTCCTGGTGCTCCTTCTCGAGACCGGCGAGGAGGGGGCGGAGGCGGCGTGCGAGCGGATCCGCCGTGCGGCGCTGGAGAGGTTCCGCTCGTCCGATTCCGTGGAAGAGGAGTGGGACCTCGAGGTCTCCGTGGGTCTCTCCGTGCGCGAGCCCGGGGAGGACATCGACCGGAAGCTTCGCGAGGCCGACCGATCGATGTACGAGGACAAGGAGGAGAGGGCGAGCCAGAGGTGAGCCCTCTCTTGGCGGGCGAGGCGAGGGCGGTTATCTTCTCAGCCTCACGATTCCTTCCCGGCCCCATCGTCTAGAGGCCTAGGACACAGCCCTCTCAAGGCTGAGACACGGGTTCGAATCCCGTTGGGGCCACCACCGTCGTTTCCTGAAACCTCCTTCCGCGCCGCCACGTACTCCACGGCGACCGCGTACAGTGGATCTCCCCGTCCCCGTGGAGGAAGCGATGAGCCGAAGGTCGTTCCACCCCCTGACCCTCCTGTTCTCGGTCGCCCTCCTCGCCTCGTCGCCGGCCCTCGCCCAGAGCCCCGCCCTCGGGTCCGAAGGGGCGTGGCTCCGGTACGCGACACCGTCGGAAGGCGGGTTCTCGACCGAGGAGCTGGAGCACGCCTACCACCTGGCGGACAGCGCGGGATCGGCCGCCGTCTTCGCCGTCCGCGACGGCCGCGTGGTCGTCGCGTGGGGGGGCGTCGACCGTCCCTTCGAGGCCCACTCGGTCCGCAAGAGCCTCGTCTCCGCGCTCTACGGGATCGCGGTCGAGCAGGGCCTGATCGACCTCGACGCCACGCTGGCCGAGCTCGGGATCGACGACCGGGAGGGGCTCACCGAGATCGAGCGGACGGCCCGGGTCGCGGACCTCCTCGCTGCCCGGTCCGGCGTGTACCACCCCGCCGCCTACTCCCCGCAGAGCATGGAGGAGGGCCTTCCCGAGCGGGGCAGTCACGCGCCGGGGACGTTCTGGTACTACAACAACTGGGACTTCAACACCGCCGGGGTGATCTTCGGGCGGGAGACCGGCCTCCACGTCCGGGAGGCGTTCGAGGAATGGATCGCCGAGCCCCTCGGGATGGGGGAGTTCGATCCGGATGCCGGCTTCGACGCCCTCGAGCCGTCGAAGTCGGACCATCCGGCCCACACCTTCCGGATCTCGGCCCGAGACCTGGCGCGCTTCGGCCAGCTCTATCTGCAGGACGGACGGTGGGCCGGCCGCCAGATCGTACCCACGGAATGGGTCGAGGGGAGCACGCGGCTCGTCTCCGAGATCGGATCCGGTCAGGGGTACGGCCTCATGTGGTGGGTGTATCCGGCCGGGACGATCCCGGCGGATCGATATCCGACCGCGAGCCGATACGACGTCGTGCAGGCCCGGGGAACCGGCGGACAGGCGCTCTACGTGATCCCGGAGGCGGACATGGTGGTGGTCCACCGGGCGGACACCGACCGCGGTCGCGAGGTGAGCGGTCCCGCCGTGTGGACGATCCTCGACCGGATCCTCGGCGCCCGGACCGGCGGGCCGGTGGAGGAGCCCGTCCTGGAACCGGTCGAGACGCGCCCGCTCCAGGGCGCGATGCCACGCTGGGAGCCGCCGGAGCTTCTACCCCTCGAACCGGAGGCCGTCCGCGACCTCCTCGGTGAGTACGCGTTCGGGCCGGACGCGTTGGGCCGGGTGTTCGTGCACGAGGGGCGGCCCTTCATCTTCGTGCCGGGCCGGGGGGAGGCCGAGCTCTTCGCCACGCCCGACGGCACGATCACGGTTCGCGTGGTGGCCGGGGTCGGGATCGAGCCGGTGCGGGACGAGACCGGCGCCGTGACCGACCTGCTGCTGCGGCTCGGGTCGGAGGAGATGCGCGTGCCGAAGTTGCAGGAAGCGGACTCTCCTCGTCGATCCGGGGGCCGATAGCGCGACGGCCGCCGGGCGGCGAGGTTGGAGGCGACGGCCCACTCCGCCTCGAGCCCTGGAGGTTTCCGTGCGCGAGATCCTTCCGCTGTGTGCCCTGCTGCTTCTGACCCCCCTCTCCGCGCCGGCCCAGGAGCCATCGAGCGGGCCCGAGCGCGCCGTCTTCACGGTGTCGATCGACGACTCGCTGATCGTGGTCGACAGCATGGTCCGGACCGACGATCGGCTCGTCTCCCGGGTCACCAGCCTCCAGCGGGCGCGGTTCCTGATCGAGGCCGATCTGCTGAAGAACGCCTCCCTCCACCGGCTCCACGTGGTCGTGTGGCCGTGGGACCGCACCGTGGAGGACGAGCCGGCGCTCGACGCGACCTTCCGCCCGCTCGCCGGGGTGCTCTACACGGAGGAGGGCGACGATCTGGCGCCCGTTCGACGGATCGAGCCCGGGACCTACCCCTACGTGGGCCCGAGCGTGGCGTTCATCGAGCAGGTGATCCTCCACGCGCTCGAGGAGGCCGAGGGCGACGGCTCGGTCGAGATCCCGATGTGGACGCCGTACGGGGGGGAGGGGAAGGGTCGCACGTGGGAGGCCACGTACGAGTTCGTCGATCCCCACACGGTCCGGATCTCGGGATGGGAGGACGTGGTCACGACCTACCGGATCGACGACACCGGCCGGATCGTCTCGGGGAGGAGGGAGCCGTCGGGCCAGGTGATCGAGCGCACGGCCATCCCGGCGGAGTGACGGGTCTCCCCGCCGGGGCCGTCACGCGTCTGCAGCGAGGAATCCCTCCTGCGGGCGGTCGCGCTGATCGCGACGGGAGCCATCAGGTTGGCCATGCGGCATCCCACGGCGGGAGTGGCGGACTCTCCGGGCTACTCCTCCGCGTACACGGCGGCGATCGCGTCAGCGACCTGGCGTAGCTCCTCGAGCGCGCCCCCCGCGTTGGCTGCCAGCGCCACCACCAGCCCGGACTCGAGGTCCGTGCGCACGAACGAGGAGCCGCCCGGCCCGCTGCCTCCGGCCCGGTTCACGGATCCCTCCTGCCGTTCGAACAGGAGCCGGGCGAAATCGGGCGGCAGCAGGCCCTCCGTCACCGCCATCGGGAACCGGGCGAGGTCCTCGGCGGTCGCGAGGTAGCCGCCCCCGCCCCACTTGCACGAGGGGTCGGTCGTCCCGCTGACGTCCTCGAAGCCCTCCCCGTCCCGCTCGTAGGCCCGGGCGATCGCCTCGTCGCCGGCGGAAGCGGCGTGGACGGTGGCGTCCATCCCGGCGGGCTCCAGGACCTGGGCCCTCACCACCCCGGCGAACGGCTCGCCCGCGGCCTCCTCGATCACCGCACCCAGGAGGACGAACCCCCAGGTGGAGTAGGCGCGGTCGGTGCCGGGGGGAAAGAGGAGCGGATCGTCGACGAAGATCCCCAAGGCGTCCTCGACGGTGTCGCACCGGCGATCCATGGACGCCTCCTCCCCCTCGTAGTGACGGATCCCGGAGGCGTGGGTGGCGAGCTGCTCGGGGGTGATCGAAGCCAGGTGCTCGGGCAGTTCGGGGAGGATCGATCCGATCGAAGAGGCCGGATTCAGCCGTCCCTCCTCCACCAGGCGGAGCGCGGCCGCGACGGTCCACGGCTTCGAAACGCTGTAGACCCGCAACCGTGTTTCGGGGGTCATTGGTCGGAACGGGTCGAGGGTGGCCCTGCCGTATGCCCGGGAGTGGACGATCTCGCCGCCCTCGCCCACGGCCACGGCGAGGCCGGGAACCCGCTCCAGAGCCGGTTGGACGACCTCGTCGAGCCTGGACAGGGCCGTCTCCTGTGCCCCGATCGGTGGTGCAGTGACGAGCCAGAGGGGGACCAGCACGCAGAGGGACCACAGGATCGAGGGCAAGACGAGCCTCCTTCCGGAAGGGCGGATACGGCGCGGACGCCTCAGGCCTGGGAGATCACGACGATGCCCGCGACGGAGACGGCGACGCCGACCAGGACCGGGATCCACGCGGCGGCGCGGCGGAACCGGTCGGCGAAGGGGCGGAGGAGGGTGCGGACGAGCCCCGGACGGACCGCGGCGATCCCGCCGAGCACCGCCCACCAGGCGCCGGTCGCGACGACCGTCCACCCGACGGACGTGACGAAGTGCCCGGGCGTGCCCGGAGCCGGATAGGACCGGTCGAGGTACTCGACGAGTCCGCCGGTGGCGAACATGGCGGGCGAGAGCGCGACCGGGAGCAGCAGCAGGACCAGCGACACGGGCACGTAGACGAGCACGAGCGCCGGGTAGACGAGCCATCGCTGGGCGTGCATCGGCTCGCCGCGCTCGTCGGCCACGGTGAGCGCGCCCCGGGCCAGCACGAACGCGGGCAGGAGAAGCAGCGCCCCGCCGACGGGGGCGGCGAGGATCCCCAGGACGGTGAGCCCGAGGCAGAGGTAGGCGAGCCGCCAGTCGTCGGGGCCCCGGCGGATCCGCGCGATGATCCCGTGGAGTCCGCCGAGCTCCTCCTCCGGCACCCATCGCCCGGGGCTTCCCAGCCGGTCGAGGACCGCGATCACCTCGTCCTCCCGGGCCGGCTCGTCGGATCCGCGCAGGGCCTCCTCGATGTGGGCCCGGACGTCGGAAGCCACCTCGTCGGCGTCCACTTCGGGGTGGGGGCGCAGGGCGCGGCGGACGTTCGCCACGTATCCGTCGACCCGCTCCCGGGCCTGGTCGGTCATCCGGATCATCGGTTCTCGATCTCCTTTCGCATCGATTCGACGGCCCCGCGGACCGCCGTCCAGTGTTCGTTCATCGCCTCGAGCATCGTCCGGCCGGATTCGGTCAGCCGGTAGTACTTCCGGGCCGGCCCCTCGGAGGAGTCAACCAGGTACGTCTCGACCAGCCCCTCCCGCTTCAGACGGCTCAGAAGGGGATAGATCGTCCCCTCGCTGATCCCGAGCCCCTCGACCCGGCCGAGCGCCCGCACCAGGTCGTATCCGTACAGGGGTTCGTCGGCCAGGGCGTTCAGTACGGCGAGCTCGAGAACGCCCTTGCGGAGCTGGGTCGTCCAGTTGTCGAAGAATCGGTCTGTCACGACACCATGTATATCATATAACAAGGTACCTGTCAATGCCGAATTCTGTCGGCGGATCGCACTCCGGGGACACTCTCGTCCTTGTCGCGGCGGCACCGAGAACGCCCCGTGCCGGCTTGATCGTCCAGATGTCCCACGATAGCGTCAGGAGGAAGTTGACCCGTCTTCCGGGAGGAGGGTCGATGCTCCGGAGCGTTGTCGCCGTTGTGGCGGGGTTCGTCGTGATCACGGCGGTCGTGATCGCCTTCACGTTCGCCCTCTCCGCGCTCCTGTATCCGGGCCGGCCGATGGACGCGCCGGTGGAGCCCTCCGCGACCTGGCTCGTCCTGAACCTCGTCTACTCGCTCATGGCGGCCCTGGTCGGGGGTTGGGTGGCCGCGTGGATCGCGAATCGTTCGCCCTTCGCACACGCGGTCGCCCTGGCGGTCCTCCTCGCCGTGGTCACCCTGGCGGGCTCGATCGGTGGCGGCGAGCCCGCGGCCCCTTCCGGCGGGCCCGCCTGGTATCCGTACCTGGTCGCGCTCCTCGGGATCCTTGGGGTCCTCCTCGGGGGACGGCTCGCCATACCGGCCGGGAAAGGACCCGGGCCCGATCGATGAGAGGATTCCGGGCCCCGGGCGCGTTCCTCCTGTGCGCGGCGTTCACGGTCGGGGCCTGCTCCGGCGACGTCGGCGAGTGGGCGGCGGAGCACGGGTTCGACCCGGCCGAGGTGCACGAGGTCCGGATCGGGGCCAACGGGTTCCCCTTCGTGCCCGTCGCGATCGACGGCGACACGGTGGAGCTGATGTTCGACACCGGCAACATGGTCGGGGTCAGCCTTACCGCGGAGAAGCTGGAGGAGCTGGACCTCCCCCGGATCGGCGAATGGACCCGGCTCGCCTCCGATCGCTCCGTCGTCGGCCGCTACGGGGTTCACCGGGCGGAATCCGTGAGCGTTTTCGGGGTGGAGCTCCCGTCCCGGGTCTACGAGTGGTCCCACCCCCGGCTGCCGGGCCTCGTGGGCCCGCGGTTCCTGCGCGGCAGGCGGTTCACCCTCGACTACGATGCGGGAGTGCTCGGGATGAGCGAGGAGCCCGCCGATCCCGCCGACCGCCCGCCCGGGGGCGTTCCCCTCGTCCGATCGGAGCGCCACCCCGACCTGCTCCTGGTCCACGGCCGGGTCGGGGGCCGCCGGGTCCTGATGGAGCTGGACACGGGGAAGAGCCGAACGGTGATCGATCCGGG
>JAWVZN010000046.1:0-20769 GCA_033722155.1 Gemmatimonadota bacterium
CGGCGACCTCGTGTACGCCGTGCACAACGGCACCCGCGACATGCACGTCATCGACGTCTCCGACCGGGAGAACCCGGAGGAGGTGGGCCGGTGGGGGCTGGAGAACCCCAACCGGGTCCTCCACGACATCTTCGTCAAGGAGGGGGTCGCCTACCTCTCCTACTGGGACGACGGGCTGGTGATCCTCGACCTCGGCGGCGCGGGCAAGGGCGGCACGCCCACCGAGCCGGTCCTCGTCTCGCACGTCTACTACCCGGAGGGCAACACCCACGTGGCGTGGCGCTGGCGCGACTACGTGTTCGTGGGCGACGAGATCTTCCCGGCCGACTGGGACCCGGACGTCCCGTTCTCCCCGGAGGGGTACGTCCACGTCTTCGACGTCACCGACATCGAGAACCCGGTCGAGGTCGCGAAGTACGAGGTCCCGGAGGCGGGCGCCCACAACCTGTGGATCGAGGACGACGAGGAGGTCCTGTACGTGGGCTACTACAACGCCGGCCTCCGGGCGGTGGACGTCTCGGGGGAGCTGCGGGGCGATCTGTACGAGCAGGGCCGCGAGATCGACCACGACCTCACCCGCGCCGCCGAGGGGGTGAAGGTCCCCAACGCCCCCATGAACTGGGGGGCCATGCTCCACGAGGGGTTGATCTACTCTGCCGACTTCAACTCGGGGCTGTGGATCCACGAGTGGATGCCGGTGGAGGGGGAGTCGACCCGGTAGGCGCCCTCCGCTGGGGAGGCAGGAGTCGAACCTGCAACCTCCGCGTTAACAGCGCGGCGCTCTGCCGGTTGAGCTACTCCCCAGCGGAGGGGCGGGCGCCGGCCCCGGAGGGCCCGGGCCCGGGCTCGGGCCCGGCGGGCGCGGCCTCGGGCTCGGCGACCGCCGGTGGGGGGGTCGACCGCATCAACAGAAGATAGCCCACCACCCCCGAGATCAGCGAGGCGACGAGGATCGCCAGCTTGGAGTTTGCGAGCAGGTCGGTCCCCTCGCCGAAGGCGAGACCGGCGATGAAGAGCGACATGGTGAAGCCGATCCCGGCGAGCCACGAGGTGCCCCACACCCGCATCCAGCCGGTGCCGCTCGGCAGCGCCGCCCATCCCAGCCGCACCGCGATCCACGAGAAGAGCGTGATCCCCACCTGCTTGCCGACGATCAGGCCGAGCACGATCCCCAGGGTGAGGGGCCCCAGCGAGAGCGACGCTCCCTCCCCTCCCACCTGCACCCCCGCGTTCGCCAGCGCGAAGAGCGGCAGGATGACGAACGACACCCAGGGGAGCAGCCCGTGCTCCATCCGGGTGAGGGGGGTGGCGACGTGCTCCGAAACCGCCTCCAGGTCGTGGACCGCCTCCTGCTGGCCCGCGTTCATGAGGCGACGGGACTGGAACTCGCTCGCGTCCTCGAACCGGTCGAGGATCCCCTTCGCGCGGTCGAGGAACTCCTCCGAGGCGATCCGCCGGCGGGCGGGGATCGTCATCGCGGCCAGCACCCCGGCGACGGTGGCGTGGACCCCCGACTCGAGGAAGGCGAACCACAGCGCGATCCCGGGGATCGCGTAGGCGAGCGGGCTGCGGACGTGGAGCGCGTTGAACGCGATCAGGACGACGAGGAAGCCGCCCCCGATCAGCAGCCAGTCCACGGAGACACCGTGGGAGTAGAAGAGCGCGATCACCAGGATCGCCCCCAGGTCGTCGATGATCGCCAGCGCGGCGAGGAACACCTTGAGCTGGGTCGGGGCGCGGCGCCCGAGCGCGGTGAGGACCGCCAGCGCGAAGGCGATGTCGGTGGCCATCGGAATCCCCCAACCCGAGGCCTGCTCGGTGCCGGCGTTGAAGGCGACGTAGATCAGCGCCGGGACCACCATCCCGCCGATCGCCGCGACGATGGGAAGCGCCGCCTTCCGGGGCGAGGAGAGCTCGCCGGCCACGAGCTCGCGCTTGATCTCCAGCCCCACCACGAAGAAGAAGACCGCCATCAGGCCGTCGTTGATCCAGTGGAGCAGCGACTCGGTGAGGGCGAAGTTCTCGGCCCCGATCCGGATCTTCGTCTCCCACAACGCGGTGTACGCCTCGGTCCACGGCGAGTTCGCCCACCCGAAGGCGACCACCGTGGCGGCGAGCAGGACGATGCTGCCCGACGCCTCGAGCCGGACGAAATCACGGAACAGGCCCAGCGGTAGGGGGATGCGGTCGATGGGGCCGGCGCGCGCCATGCCGGTCAACCTAGGCCCGGCCGCTCGGCCCGGAAAGGGTCGGGATCAGAGGGTCTCGCCCTCCGGGAAGAGGCGCTCCAGGGTGGCGGCCCACTCCCTCTCGAGCGTCTCCAGACGCTCGTCGGCGGCCTCGCCCCAAACGGCCAGGAAGAGCGTCGCGTCGCGGGCGTCGAGGCCGGGTCCGGTCGGCTCGACGGAGACGCGGAGAAGCGCGTCCTCGGGCTCGGCGAGCACCGCCGCCCACTGCCGGGGGGGCCGCTCGTCGAACGGCGCGCCGCCGAGCGGCGGGCCGCCGCCGAACCCCTCCGGCCCGGTGAGCCGCTCCCACGCCTCCTCACGGGGGAGCGACGTGCGGTGGCGCAGGTACACCACCCGCCGATCCTCGTCGGCGTGCCGCTCGAGGTAGTGCTTCAGGCTGTACAGCTCGTACCGCCACCCCCTCCGGGTCCCCTCCACCCAGTCGTCCCACGATTCGTCGGCAGGGAAGCCCGAGGTGACGACGCGGAGGACGGTGCTCCCGCCCTTCGCCTCCAGGGTGTAGTCGGTGAACATCGCCGGCGCGTCCTCGTCATCGGGCGGCGGACCCCACGTCGTCCGGAGGTGGCGCGGCGGGTCCCACTCCACGATCTCGGAGGTCCCTTCGAACTCGTTCCTCCACGACATCCGGATCGACCCGCCCTCGCCGGGCTCGACCTCGGCCTCGAGCGGAAACCACCGCTCGAGCTCGTCCGCCTCGGTCAGGGCGCGCCACACCCGCTCGATCGGGGCGTCGATCTCGACCTCGTGCTCGACCGAGCGGGTCGGCCGCTTCTCGTTCGCGTCGCTCATCGCTCCTCTCCTCTCTCGGATTCGTCCTTCCGGGCGGGGTAGGCGCCGACCACCAGCCGGAACGGGCGGGCGCCGGCGGCGTCGGGGTCGTGGTGGTCGGCGATCACCCCCGCGATGGCCTTCGCGAGGTCGTTCGCGAACGACTCCAGGTCCGCGGGCCGGGCGAGCGCGACCTCGCTCTCCATCGCGACGGTGGCGAGTCGCTTCCCGGTGGCGTCCGCCCGCTCCCGGAGCCGGCCCACCTCGCCCACCGTCCGCGCGGCGAGAGCGGTCAGGTAGCTCGCCGAGAAACGATCCTGGACGTCGGCCGGTTCCGGGGAGAGCGACCCGAGGAGGGTGGGATCGACCAGGAAGTGCCGGGCGGTGGGCCGCAGCACCCGCTCGACGAAGTTGCCGCGGGGACGCTCCTCGGAGAGCTCCACGACCCCCGCCTCTTCGAGCGCCCGGAGGTGGTAGTTGAGGCGCTGGCGGGACTCTCCCAGCCGCCGCGCCAGGCCGGAGGCGGAGTCGGGCCGCTCCCGCAGCGCCCCCACGAGCCGGCGGCGCAAGGGGTCGAGCGCGCTGCGGGCGGCCGGAGGCTCGAGGACCGAGATCTCCGGGGTCGGCGAGTCGTCCATCGTCCCGAGCGTAGTGTTGAAAAATATTCTTGTCAAGCGAATCCCCTCCGGCGGGGAAACCCGGACTGCTCCCGGATCGGTCGGGTCACGGGCGGTAGCGGAGCGACCCGTAGAGGCGGGTCTCGCCGTCGAGCGGGGGGTCGAGCAGCCGGGCCACGCCGAGGGCGAAGTCGATCTCCGGGATCGACAGGAACGGGACGGGCGAGGAGCCGAGCGACACCTCCGAGCCCATCGCCCGCTTCCAGGACCCGATCGACTCGCCGGCGCTGGTCCACCGGAAGTACGTCTCGCCGAAGCCCGAGCGCCAGGCGAGGCGGACGGAGGCGGCCCGGGTCCCGATCCCCCACCCCGCCGGCAGGGCGGGATCGTGGAGCCGCTGGGAGAGGAGCGCCGAATCCAGGTGGGGCGGGGCGCTCCCGCCGAAGGCGAAGGCCTCGAACCCGTCCGGCCCCGCGTCGGCGATCCCGTAGAGCGCGTCCACGACGAGAGCGTACTCTCCGCGGCCGATCTCGAGCCCGATACGGGCCAGGCCGCGGGCCCACCCCTCGCCGTCCGTCTCCCCGAGGGCGGCGTGGAGCCGCGCCCGTTCGACGAGCCGCCATCCGCCGATCGTCTGGAGCCACGCTCCGGCGGCCTCGGCGAAGCCGTGCCCGCGGGCGGCGCCCACCAGCGACGGGGTCTCCAGACGAACCACCGCGGCCCCCGCACGGAGGCTCCGGCGGCTCGCCCCGTACGCCCATCGCAGCCTCGCCTGGAGGAGCCCGCCGGTGAGCTCGACGTCGAGCCCGGCGGGGGGTGGCCCGTCGAGGTCCTGCTCGGAGGGCCGCTGCCGGGCCCGGAACGCGTGGGCCGTGACCTCGGGGCGCCAGCCGTGCCAGGCCACCGCCGCCGCGCCTCCGCGCCACGCGCTCTCGCTCCCCCACACCGCGTCAGCCGCCCACCGCAGCCGGCCGATCGGGTCGCTCCCGTGGAGGGTGAGCCCGCCGTTCCAGCCGGCGGGGCCCACGGTGCCGGCCGGCAGGACGAGGGGCGCCGGCCACCCCGGCCGGTAGGGCCGTGCCGGGGGGAGCTCCCGGCGGGAAAGCTCCGGCGCCTCCGTCGGCACCGCCGGGCGGGCCGGGACGAGCCCGGGGTCGATCGCGGGAGCGCCCTCCTCCAGAGGCGCCCCGTCCACCCGCCGCACGTCCATCCCCCGGCTCGTCAGGTGGAGGAAGAAGACGCCGCCGTCGGGAGCGGGCGCGGGCGAGAGCGCCGCCGTCACCACCCGGGTGAGCCGCCGGGTCGCTCCCGTCGCGACGTCGATCCGCTCGAGGTCGTGGATCCCGCCGGCCTCGGAGACGGCCACGACCGCGTCCGCTCCGGCCCATTCCGCGTCGAAGCGGACGGGCGCGCCCGCGGGCACCAGCGCGCGGAGCTCGCGTCCCTCCGGGTGGAGGAGCGCGAGACGCCAGGCCCCCTCCTCGAACACCGACACCGCGATCCGGCCGCCGGGCCCCACCCGCGCTCCGTGGTAGGAGGGCCCGCCCACCTCCCCGGCTGCGAGGAGGGCCACCTCGCCGCTCACCAGGTCGATCCGCACCAGGTCGCACGTCCCGCCGGCGCACCGGGTCCCGACAGCGGTCCGCCCGTCGGGATCGGGGTCGGCCTCCCGGACCGCCTCCCCCCGGGTCACCCGGCGGAGCGATCCGTCGCGCCACCGCCACTCGAAGAGGTCGGGCCGTAGACGACCGTCGCCGAGGCCCTCCCACCGGACGACCAGCAGCGAGTTCCCGCCCGGGAGCCACCGGGGCACCGAGTGGCCGCGCCCCCCGACGGGGCCGAGCCGCGCCACCGCCTCCTTCGGGCGGGGGCGCCACTGGACCGCGGGGACGTCCTCGGGGTCGAGCTCGAGGGCGCGTTCCCGCTCCTCCCGCTCCTCGGCGGCGAGGGTGTCCGGGGCGGTGCTCCACACGACCACCTCGGCCGCCTCGTCCGCGGCGGGACGCCGGACGATCGCGAGGTGCTCCCCGTCGGGGGAGACGGCCGGGTCCGCGCTCCAGCCGACCAGCCGCTGGATCCACTCCCCCCGCTCGATCCCCGCCCCCTGCACGGCGTCCTCGACCGCCAGGGCGCGCTCGGTCACGTCCACCGTGAACTCCCCGTACAGCTCGGACGGCGGAGCGCCCAGCACCCCGGCGAACGCCTCGGCGAACGACCGGCGACGGCGCGCGGTGGCCCGGCGCCACACCTTCGGCAGGCTCTCCTCGCCGCTGCGATCCACCAGCCACTCCAGGTACGCCGAGCCGGCGAGATACGCCATGTGGCCGCCCATGAATCCCTCGAGCCCGTCCAGCTCCCCGTAGTCGGGCAGGGCCCCCTCGAGCGCCCAGGTCCGCAGGACGGCCGGTCGCCACACCCCGTGGGGTCGCCCGCCCCCGGTCAGCCGCCCCTCGATCAGGGTGGCGTACCCCTCCAGGGCCCATCGGGGATACGGGATCACGATCGGGATCTGGACGAGACGGACGAGCCACCGGAGGCGGGGATTTCTCGAGGGGCGGGCGATGTGGGCCACGTGGGCCATCTCGTGGACGGTGACCAGCTCCCCCCATCCGCGGTAGGTGCCGATCACGGAGGAGGGCTCGGGCGGGGTGGGGTGGAGCAGCACCACGGGCCCGGGCCACGCCGAGCCCCCCGGGGTGCTCACCGGGTCGTCGACGATCACCGTCACCCGCTCCTCGGGCTCGTAGCCGACGTACGCCGTCACCGCCTCGTGGATCGACTCGAGCCGCGCCGCCGTCGACCGCGACCACGCCGCGAGCTCCTCGGGGTAGTGGACGTCGAAGTGGGCGGTCTCGATCGTCCGCCATTCGGTCCACGGGCGGGTGGGGCTCTGGGAGACGGCGGGACGCGGGAGGGCGAGGGCGAGCGCGAGACCGGCCGCGGCGGCCGCCGCGCGTGCGGCCCGGGAGGGCCCCGTAACGCTCAGGCGGACTCCGGCGGGGCGTCGAGCTCGAGGGCGGCCTCGACGTCGGCGACGGCGGCCCGCAACGCCGCCTCGTCGCGGGAGCGGAGCACCACCTTGCACCGGTACCGCCCGTCGAGGAGGACGGGGTAGGAGCCGATCCCCACCTCCGGGTGGGCGGCGTCCACCTCGGCGAGGGTCTCCGAGAAGTCGCCCTCCTTCCCCTTCACCCACACCGTCTCCTTGTAGAAGGGGGTGGAGAGGAGCTCCTCGGCGGCGATCTCGAAGATGTCCCGGAGCAGGATCGGAACGCCGGGGAAGGCGAACACGGTCTCGACCCGGAACGCGTAGGCGAGCTCCCGGCGGCCACGGAGCACGCGGGCCCCCTCCGGCAGCTCGGCCATCCTCGCCTCGGCGGGGGTGAGGCGCTCGCCGTAGTCGTCGGCGAGCATGTCGCGGGCGCCGGGATGGCGCACCAGCCGCCGGTCGAGGGCGTCGGCGACCGCCTCGCGGGTCACGTCGTCGTGGGTGGGGCCCATCCCGCCGGTCACGAGCACGTAGTCGTGGCCTTCCGCCATCGCGGCGATCTCGCCGGCCAGCGCCTCGCGGTCGTCGCCGAGGACCACGATCCGGTCGACCCGGATCCCCAGCTCCCACAGCCGGCGCGTGAGGAACGGGGCGTTGCGGTCGACCACCTCGCCGGAGAGGATCTCGTCGCCGACGACGAGGACCGCCGCGGTGCGCGGCCTCTCCGGGGCTACTCCTCCTTCCACTTCTCCTCGGTCGAGTGGCCGGGGAAGGCGCGGGCGTCGGGATCGATCCGGGTCTTGGCGAAGTTCACCGCGATCGCGGCCTCCCCGAAGCCGGTTGCGATCAGGTCGAGCTTCGCCTCGTGCTCGGTGACGTCCCCGGCGGCGTACACCCCGGGCAGGTTCGTCTCCATCTTCTCGTTCACGAAGATCTTGCGGCGCGACATCTCGATCCCCCACTCCTTGATCGGCCCGAGGTCGGCCTTGAACCCGATGTTGATCAGCAGGGTGTCGACCTCGCGGGTCTGCTCCTCGTCGGTCCGGTTGTCGTAGATGGTGACGGACTCGAGGTCCCCGTCGCCGGCGACCGAGCGGACCTCCCAGTGGGTGAGGACCTCGATCTGGTCGCTCTCCTTGATCTCCTTCACCGTCCCCTCGTGGGCCCGGAACCCCTCGCGCCGGTGCACCAGGGTGAGGGAGTCGGCGATCCCCTGCAGGTTCACCGCCCAGTCGCACGCCGAGTCCCCGCCGCCGACGATCATCACCCGCTGTCCGGAGAAGCCCATCTTGTCGCGCACCAGGTACTGCACCCCGTGGCCCGTGAGCCGCTCGACCCCCGGGGCCTTCAGCCGGCGGGGCTCGAACGCGCCGATCCCGGCCGAGATCACCACGGTGCGGGCGCGGTGCTCCCGCTTGTCGGTGCCGACGATCCAGGTGTCGTCGGGGCCCTGCTCCAGGCTCCGCGCGGTCTCCTCCAGGGCGACGTCGGGGTGGAACTGCGTCGCCTGCTCCACCAGCCCCTTCGCGAGCTCCTTGGCGAGCACCTTCGGGAAGCCGCCGACGTCGTACACGTACTTCTCCGGGTAGAGCGCCGCGAGCTGCCCGCCGAGCTCGGCCATCGAGTCGACGATCAGGGTGCTCATGTGGCGCATGCCGGCGTAGAAGGCGGCGAAGAGGCCGGTGGGGCCGCCGCCCAGGATCGCGATGTCGTGGACCTTGTCGTTCATGGAATCCGTGTCCTCACACTCACAGGGAATCGAGAAGGCGTTCGAGGGTTCGGAACAGCTGGTGGCGGCCCTGGGGGCCGAGGGTCGCGGTCACGCGGTGCTGGAGCCGGGTCGCGCCGTCGTCGAGGGCCCGCTCCAGGTCGCGCCCCCGGGCGGTGAGCCGGAGGCGCTTGACGCGGTGGTCCTCCCCGTCCTGCTCGACCCGGACCAGCCCGTCGTCGACCAGACCGCGGACGATCGTCGTCATCGAGCTCTTGGCGAGGCCGGCGCGGGCGCCCACCTCGCTGATCGGCAGCCCGTCCTCCTCGAACAGGGGGCGCAGCACCTGGCAGGTGGTGGCCGACACCTCGGAGAAGCCGGCCCGCCGGCACCCCTGCACCAGCCGGGCGCGCCACCGCTCCGCGCACCGGTCGAACAGCTCTCCCAGCTCGAATCTCTCCGCCACGGCTCTATTGGTACGCCCTCGAACTATTCCGGTCAAGGGGGCGCTCGCTCGAGCACGCGCGCGATCGGGCCGTTGGCCTCCGGGATCGGCATGTCGAGGTACGCCCCGGGCCGCACCCACCGGGCCCACTCGGGCGCTTCCCCGCCGACCGGCTCGCACCGGTACGCCCACAGGACCACCCGCCGATCGGGATAGCGGTGGCAGAGGGCGGCTACGAGCTCGCCGACCCGCACGGTGAGGCCGGTCTCCTCGGCGACCTCCCGGGCCAGCGCGGCCCGCGGATCCTCGCCCGGCTCGATCTTCCCCCCGGGCAGCTCCCACAGGCCGGAGAGCGCGGGGTCGCCGGTTCTCGGCTGGACCAGGAAGCGCCCCGCGCGCACCACCACCCCGAGGGCGATCTGTGCGGCGGCCTCGCTCACGGCCGGGAAGTTAGCCCGTCGGCCGTCGGGCGCGAAGGGGGCGTAGAGCTATCTTGGCGGGGCCATGCCCGCGATCCCGTTCCTCGACGACTTCGTGGTCGTGCTCGCCGCCTCGGTGGTCGTGCTGCTCCTCAGCCACGCGATCCGGCTGCCCGCCGTGGTCGGCTTTCTGCTCACCGGCCTGCTGATCGGTCCTCACGGCCTCCACCTGATCCGCGAGGAGGCGATCGTGGAGGTGTTCGCCGAGGTCGGGGTGGTGCTGCTGCTGTTCACCATCGGGCTGGAGTTCTCGCTCCAGCGGCTGCGCCGGGTGGGCCGGGCCTTTTTCGTCGGGGGGAGCCTCCAGACGATGCTCACGATCGGCGTGGTGACCGCGCTGGTCGCCCTCGCCGGCCGCCCCCCCGAGCGGGCCCTCTTCTACGGCTTCCTGGCGGCGCTCAGCAGCACCGCGATCGTGCTCAAGCTGTACGCCGACCGCCGCGAGCTCGACGCCCCCCACGGCCGGCTGACGATCGGGATCCTCCTCTTCCAGGACTTCCTGATCGTCCCCCTCATCGTCCTCACCCCGGTCCTGGGTGGCGCGGTCGAGGCCACCGCGCGGGAGGTGATCCTGCGCCTCGGGGGAGGCGCGGTGGCGGCGGGAGGGGTCTTCCTGCTCGCCCGGACCGCGATGCCCCGCCTCCTCCACGCCGTCGTCCGGACCCGGGTCCGCGAGCTGTTGGTCCTCGGGGCGCTGCTGGCCGGGCTCGGCCTGGCGCTCGCCACCGAGTCGCTCGGCTTCTCGCTCGCCCTGGGCGCCTTCCTCGCCGGGATCCTGATCGCCGAGTCCCCCTACAGCCACCAGATCGTCGCCGAGATGGCGCCGTTCCGCGACCTGTTCACGAGCCTCTTCTTCGTCTCCATCGGGATGCTGCTCGACCTGGAGGCGGCCGTGGCGAACCTGGGGACGATCGCGGTCGTGGTGGCCGTCGTGTTCCTCCTGAAGGCCGCGATCGTCGGCGGGCTCGCCCTCTCGCTCGGCCATCCGATCCGCACCGCGACGCTCGCCGCGCTGGGGCTGGCCCAGGTGGGGGAGTTCTCCTTCGTCCTCGCGCTGGTGGGCCTCGAGGCGGGGCTGATCCCGCCGGCGGCCTACCAGGTGTTCCTCGCGGCCGCGATCCTCACGATGATGGCGACCCCGTTCCTCGTGCGAGCCGCGCCGGGGCTCGGCGAGCGAGTGGGGAGACTCCCCTTCCTCCCCTCCCCCGAGCCGCCGCCGACCCCGTCGGAGGAGCCGGTGGAGAACCACGTCGTGGTGGTGGGCTACGGCGTGAACGGCCGCAACCTCGGCCGGGTGCTCGACCGGGTGGGAATCCCGTGGGTGGCGCTCGATCTGAACGGGGAGGTCGTTCGTGGGGCACGGGCCGAGGGCCGGCCGGTCGTCTTCGGCGACACCACCCGCCGCGACGTCCTGGAGGCGTGCGCGATCGAGGACGCCTCGGTGGCGGTCTTCGCCATCCCCGACCCCGACGCGGTCCGGCGGGGGGTCCGGCTGGCGCGGGAGATGAACCCCGGGCTCCACGTGATCGTCCGCGCCCGGCGGGTGACGGAGATCGAGGAGCTGACGACCATCGGCGCCGACGAGGTGGTGGCCGAGGAGTTCGAGACCTCCATCGAGATCTTCACCCGCGTGCTCGAGCGCTACCACGTCCCCACCAACGTCGTCGAGGCCCAGGCGAAGGTCCTGCGGGGCGACGCCTACCGGTCGCTGCGGGGGCCGCGGGGCGCGGGCCGGGTCTCCGAGGCGGTGCTCGACCTGCTGGCCGAGGGGACCACCGCGGTCTTCTACGTGCGGGAGTCGAGCCCGGCGGCGGGGCGGACGCTGTCCGAGCTGAATCTGCGCCGACGGACCGGTGCGACGGTGATCGCGATCGTCCGCGCCGACACCCCCCACCCGAACCCCGGCTCCGACTTCCGGGTCGAGCCGGGCGACACCATGGTGCTGGTCGGAAGCCACGCCGAGATCTCGCGAGCCTTCGAGGACCTCGAGGCGGGCTGAGCCCGCCGGACGCGGCTCCGGCCTAGCGGATGCCGGGAGGGGCGGCTATCTATCCGACGATCGTTCGCCCGCGAGCATCTCCGCCAACAGGAAGGCCCCATGCACCTCACCTGCCCGAAGTGCGGAACGGTCTACGACGTCACCGAGTACCCGGAGGGCCACCGGTTCGAGTGCCAGTGCGGCCGCGAGCTCGTGGTCGGCGAGGAGCCCGCGGCCGGGGCACGGCCCGGTCCGCCGCCGACCGTCCCGCCCCCCACCGGGGGCCCGGCGGCGGGGCCGACGGACACCGGGCTCGATCCGGGCGTGAAGGTGCTGCTCTTCTTCCTCAACCTGTGCTTCACCCCGATCGTGGGGCTCGTGTGGTGGCTGATCATCCGCGAGGACAAGCCGCGGACCGCCAGCGAGGTGTGCACCTGGACCTGGATCCCGGCCCTCGTCGCGCTGGTCGGGTGGAGCCTCTACTTCCTGTTCGTCATCGGGCTCTCGCTGACCGGCTCCGTCATGCACTTCTGAGATGGGAGCGCGGGGGATGCCCGAGCGCCCGCCGATCGTCGCGTTTCCCCCCCGGCTGCGGCCGCGGGCGGCGGTGGTGCTGGGATGCCACGGCAACCCCGACCGGTGCCCGACCCTCGCCGGGCGCCGAGCGCCGATCTGCGCCCGGTGTCTCGGCTTTCTCGTCGGCAACGTCGCCGGCCTCGCCTCGTTCCTCCTGCTCGGGCTCCCCACCCTCGGGTGGACGCTCGCCGGCGCGGCGCTTCTGGTCCCCGCGCTCGCCGACGCCCTCCTCCAGGCCACCACCCGCTACCGGAGCACGAACCCGCGCCGGCTCGCCACCGGGGCGCTCGGCGGGGCCGGCCAGCTCCTCCTGCTGGGGGGATTGCTCGCCCACGCGGCGCCCCGGGTCGCGATGCTGATCGCGGGCGGCTGACCCGGCGTTCCGTCGGCGCGAAGGGGAAGTCCCCACACCCTTCTGCGGGTATTCCCTACTTGACGGGTCCGGATTCCGCGGTATGCTTAGCGGCGTGATTGAGACTGAGTCTCAATTATCAGTGTCGATTCTCAAGCGAGAATTGCTCCCGATCTCCGGAGGTCACGAATGCGTCGCGTCCTGGTGTCCCTGCTCGCCGTTCTCGTCCTCGCCGTCCCCGGCCTGGCCCAGCAACCCTCCGGTGACCTCGAGGGGTCGGTTCACGCGATCGACACGGAGGAGCCGCTTGCCGGGATCGCCGTCCGGGTCGTGGAGATCGACCGGTCGGTCGCCACCGACGATCGCGGCCGCTTCCGCTTCACCGACCTCCCCGCCGGGTCGTACACGCTCGAGATCGTCTCGCTCGGCGAGGTCGTCGAGGAGAGGAAGGTGACGCTGCAGGCGGGGGAGTCGGCCGACCTGGAGGTCTCGCTCGCCCCGCGCACCGTGGAGGCCCCCGAGATCCGCGTCGTCCTCGATCGGCTCCGGACCGTCGGAAGCCACGCCCGCGAAACACGGATCGCGGGAGCCGCCCATTACATCGGCCCCGAAGAGCTCGTGGAGCTTCCCACCGTCTTCGACGACGTGCACGACGTCCTCCGCACCGTCCCCGGCGTGTACGTCCAGGAGGAGGAGGGGTACGGGCTGCGTCCCAACGTGGGGCTCCGGGGCACCGGTTCGGAGAGAAGCGGCAAGATCACCCTGATGGAGGACGGGGTGCTGATCGCGCCGGCTCCCTACGCCGCCCCCTCCGCGTACTACTTCCCCGTCGTCGGCCGGATGGAGGCGGTCGAGGTCCGGAAGGGATCGAGCCAGATCCAGTACGGCCCGCGCACGATCGGCGGGGCGATCAACCTGATCTCGAGCACGATCCCCGAAGCCCTCTCGTGGAGCGCCGAGATCCAGGGAGGTTCCGAGGAGACCGGAAAGGCGTGGCTGAAGGCGGGCGACTCCGGCGAGCACTTCGGGTGGCTGGCGGAGACCTACCAGGCACGGACCGGCGGATTCAAGCGGCTCGAAGGCGGAGGCGACACCGGCTTCGAGATCCAGGACTATCTCGTGAAGGGTCGCGTGCGCACCGCCCCGGACGCGGAGGTGTACCAGGAGCTCCAGCTGAAGCTCCACCGGTACGACGAAATCTCCAACGAGACGTATCTCGGCCTGACCGAGGCCGATTTCGAGACCGACCCGTTCCGCCGCTACGCCGCCTCGCAGAAGGACGTGATGGACGCCGACCAGACCCAGGTGCAACTCCGCCACTTCCTGCGGCCGACCCCGGCGATCGACCTGACCACGGTGGCGTACCGCAACGACTTCGCCCGCAACTGGTTCAAGCTCGGCAAGGTTCTGGGGGAGGGGATCGCCACCGTCCTCGAGGAGCCCGGAGCGTTCCCGGAGGCGATGGCGGTTCTCCGGGGCGCCGACAGCGAGGCGGACGCCCTCGTCCTTCGAGCGAACAACCGCGAGTACTGGGCCGCGGGCGTCCAGTCGATCCTCGGCGTCCGGTTCGACGGGCTCGGCGGTCACGAGGCGCAGCTCGGCGTCCGCTATCACCGCGACGAGATGGACCGGTTCCAGCACGAAGACGGCTTCCGGATGACGAACGGCCGGATGGTACGGACCAGCTCCGGCGCGCCGGGCAGCCAGTCCAACCGCGTGAGCGAGGCGACGGCGCTCTCGCTCTTCGTCCAGGACGAGATCCGGATCGGCCGGCTCACCGTGAGCCCGGGCGTGCGCTACGAGACGATCGACTTCACCCGTACCGACTTCGCCACCGACGATCCGGGGCGAACCTCCCCCACGCGGATCCGGGAGAACGAGGTCTCGGAGTGGATTCCCGGGGTGGGTCTCGCCTGGGCCCCGCGGAAGGACGTCCGCCTCTTCGGCGGCGTGCACCGGGGGTTCGGGCCGCCGGGACCGGGCGCGGACGAGGCGACCGAGGCCGAGAAGAGCGTGAACTGGGAGCTCGGAGCCAAGATCGACCGCGAGGCGTTGCGCGCCCAGGTCGTAGGCTTCTACAGCGACTACGAGAACATTCTCGGAAGGGCCACCCTCGCGATCGGGGATCCGACCGGAGCGGGGGAGATCTTCAACGGCGGGGCGGTGGAGGTGACGGGGCTCGAGGTCTCCGCCGACGTCGACCCCGGCCGGCTGGCCGCGGCCGGGTTCGGTCTTCCGATGCGGATCGCCTACACCTGGACCACCGCCGAGTTCGAAACCGGTTTCGAGAGCGACTTCGATCCCTGGGGCACGGTGGAACCCGGGGACGAGCTCCCGTATCTCCCCGAGCACCAGCTCCACGCCAGCGTGGGGGTCGAGCACGGCCGGTGGGACGGGCGGCTCGTGCTGCAGGCGTCCTCGGCGATGCGCACCGTGGCCGGCCAGGGCCCGATTCCCGAGGGCCAGGGCACCGACGCCTTCGGGGTGTGGAGCCTGGCGGCCGGCTACGCCGTCACTCCCTGGGCGAAGCTCCAGGTGGGGGTGGAGAACCTGACCGACGAGGTCTACGTCGTGGCGCGGCGCCCGGCGGGAGCGCGACCGGGTCTGCCCCGGACCCTCCAGGCGGGGATCCGGCTGGTTCGCTGAGGCGGGTTCACAGCAGGCCGAGGGCGCCGGCCAGCGCGCGGAGCCCCAGACCCGCGGCCACGACGACCACGCCCGCGCCGAGCAGGTTCGCCGCCCACCCGTTCGCCCGTGATCCCATCCGGCCGCGGTCGTTGACGACGACGAGCAGGAAGAGGGCCACCCCGGGAAGCAGGATCCCGTTGGCGGCCTGGGCGAACAGGATGGCGGGGACCGGACGGGCGCCGGCCGCCGCGAAGGCGGTTCCCACCAGCAGCACCGCCGCCCAGACGGCGCGGACGCCGGGGGCGTCGAGCTCGCGGCGCCAGCCGAGCGCCCCCGCCACCGCCCAGGCGGCGGCCAGCGGCGCGGTGATCGCCGAGGTGAGCCCGGCGGCGAAGAGGCCGAGCGCGAAGAAGGCGCCGGCCCACCGCCCCAGGGTGGGCTCGAGCTGCGCCGCCATGTCGGCCGCGCTCTCCACCGCCGGGCCGGTGCCGTGGATCGTGCCTGCCGAGGTGACCACGATCGCCATCCCCACCACCGTGCCGAGCGCGATCGACACCACCAGGTCGAGCCGCGCCGAGGGGAGGTCGGCCACCCCCTTCCACTTCTCGGTCACCGCGGCGGCGTGGAGGAAGAGGTTGTAGGGCACCACCGTGGTGCCGACCAGCGCGATCGCGGTGAGGGTGGCCTCGGAGGGGAGAGACGGCAGGGCGAGCCCCTCGAGGATCGCCGCCGGCGACGGGGCCACCGCGGCGGCGGTGGCGAGGAAGACGATCCCCATCGTCGCCACCATCCCCATCAGGATCCGCTCGAGCGCCCGGTAGCTGCCGCTCCACAGCAGGCCGAAGGCGATCGCCGAGATCGCCAGGGCCCACAGCCGGGGCGGGCCGCCGGCCAACCCCTCGAGCCCGAGCGCGGCGCCCAGCAGATTGCCGGTCTGATACGCCGCGTTGCCCGCCCCGATCGCGGCCACCACGAGCCCCGCCGCGATCCACCGGGCCGCTCCCTCCGCGAAGCGTGCCCGCACCGCCTCGCCCAGCCCGCTGCCGGTCACCAGGCCGAGCCGGGCCGCCATCTCCTGGAGCGCGGCGGTCGCCACGGCCGAGAAGGCGAGCGCCCACAGCAGCGCGGTTCCGAAGCGCGCCCCCGCCACCGTCGCGGTCGTCACCGTGCCGGGGCCGATGAACGCGGCCGCCACGATCCAGCCGGGTCCCCACCGGCCGCCCTTCTGCGCTTCCGTCTGCTCCACGACGCCCCATCATGTGGCGCGGGCCCGGGCTCCGTCCACCCGACCGGTGCGTGCGATCCGGCCGGGGGGGGTTATCGTGAGGCGCATGGCGGAGGAGCGAGAGCAGCAGCCCACCCCTGCCGCGGCGGAGGTCGTAGAGCCCGCCGACCCCGACGCCGAGGTCGTCGAGACGGGCGGCGCCCAGCCGCGCGACGCCCGGATCACCGACACCAGCGACACCCTCCAGGAGCAGGTGGAGGAGAGCCGCGAGCGGCGGCGCAAGCAGTTCGGCGCATTCGGCGGGGTCTTCACGCCCACCCTCCTCACGATCCTCGGCGTCATCATGTTCCTCCGGCTCGGCTGGGTGGTGGGCAACGCCGGCGTCTTCGGTACCCTGGCGATCATCGCGATCGCCTTCGGTGTCACCGTGTTCACCGCGCTCGCCATGTCGTCGATCGTCACCAACATCCGGATCGGCGCCGGCGGGGCGTACGCGATCGTCTCCCAGTCGCTCGGCCTCGAGATCGGCGGGGCGCTCGGGATCCCCCGCTACATCTCCCAGGCGCTGGCGATCACGATGTACGTCTTCGGGCTGCGGGAGGGGTGGATCTGGGTCTTCCCAGGCCACTCCGCGATCGTGGTGGACCTGGTCGTCTTCCTCGCGCTCTGGGGGATCGCCTACAAGAGCGCCGACCTCGCGATCCGGGTCCAGTTCGTGATCATGGGGATCATCGGGCTCGCCCTGATCTCGGTCGCGGTGGCGGCGGCGAAGGGCTCGATGGTGCAGCCGGTGGAGAGCGTCACCCTGTGGGGCACCTACCCCGGCGAGCCCGAGGGGGGCTTCCAGGGGACGAGCTTCTGGCACGTCTTCGCCGTCTTCTTCCCCGCCGCCACCGGGATCATGGCGGGCGCCAACATGAGCGGGGATTTGAAAAAGCCGCGGCGGGCGATCCCGGTGGGGACCCTGGCGGCGATCGGGGTGTCGCTGGTGATCTACCTCGCCCTCGCCTACTGGCTCGCCCGCTCGGCCACCGTCGACGAGCTCGTCTCCGACTACACGATCATGATGGACCGGGCCTACTGGGGCCCACCGGTGATCGCGGGGCTCTTCGGCGCCACCTTCTCCTCGGCGCTCGCCTCGATGGTCGGCTCGGCCCGTATCCTCCAGGCGATGGGGGAGCACCGGGTGGTGCCGGCGGCGGGCTGGCTCGGGCGGCTCACCGAGGAGGGGGAACCGAGGAACTCCATGCTCGTGACCGGCGCGATCGTGCTGGCCACGATCATGCTCCGCGAGCTGAACGTGGTGGCGCCGCTGATCACGATGTTCTTCCTGTTGACCTACGCGATGATCTGCGGGGTGCTGTTGATCGAGCAGAGCCTCAACCTCGTCTCCTTCCGGCCCCGGCTCCGGGTGCCCCGCTGGGTCTCCTTCGCGGGGCTGGCCGGCTCGCTGATCATCATGTTCATCATCTCCCCCGTCTTCAGCCTCGCCTCGATCGTCATCGTGGTGGTGTTCTACGCGATCCTCGTGCGCCGCCACCTCCACGCCCCCTTCGGCGACGTCCGGAGCGGGCTGTTCACCGCGATGGCGGAGTGGGCCGCCCAGCGGGTGACCGACCTGCCCGCCGCCACCGAGCGGGCGTGGAAGCCGAACCTGCTGGTCCCCGTCGACGATCCCCACGAGCTGCGTGGCACCTTCCAGCTCGTCCGCAACATCACCCATCCGCAGGGCTCGGTGAAGCTGGTGGGGCTCGCCACCGCCGGCCGGAAGGAGCTGCTGCGGGAGCGGCTGCCCGGCCTCACCCGGGCCTTCCGGAGCGAGGGGGTCTTCGCCACCTGGACGGTGGTCGAGGCCGACGAGTACGCCTCCGGACTGATCCTCGTCGTCCAGGCCTTCTCCGGCTCCTTCTTCCGGCCCAACATCCTGTTCCTCACCCCCCGGTCCGTGAAGGACGTGGAGGGCGGTCTCGCGCGGATCGTGGAGCGGGCGCAGGAGATCGGCACCGGGATCCTCCTGGTCGCCCCCCACTCCCGGGCCTCGCTCGGCCGGCGCCAGGAGATCAACGTGTGGGTGCGCGACCAGAGCCCCGACTGGGAGCTCTCGATGGAGCTGGGGGACCTGGACCTGGCCCTGTTGACCGCCTACAAGCTGGAGCAGAACTGGGCGGGCGAGATCCGGGTCGTCACCGCGGTCGGCCAGGTGGAGCACGTGGGCCCGGCCCGCGAGTACCTGGAGAACCTGATCGAGCTGGCGCGGATCCCCGACGCCGCCGTCCACGTACTGCGCGGGCCCTTCGACGAGGCGCTGGCCGAGGCGCCCCAGGCCGACGTCTCGATCTTCGGCCTCCCCGATCCCCCCGACCTCGACTTCGTCGAGCGGATGGTGTCCCGGACCGACTCGAGCTGCCTCTTCGTCCGCGACGCGGGCGAGGAGAACGTGCTCGCCTGAGGCTCGCGGGCGCCGGAGGGAACGGGTAGATTCGACGGCGGATGATCCGGAAGATCGAAGGCCCCCGTGACTTCCGCCCCGCCTACCGCGCCCTCTCCTTCGGCGATCTGCGCGCGCGGGTCGAGCGTGCGGTCGGGGCGCTCGCCGACTGCCGGGCGTGCCCGCGCGACTGCGGGGTGGACCGGCTGGCCGGCAAGTGGTCGGCGTGCAAGACCGGCCGCCACGCGGTCGTCTCGAGCCACTTTCCCCACTTCGGCGAGGAGGATTGCCTGCGGGGGTGGAACGGCTCGGGCACGATCTTCTTCTCCCACTGCAACCTGCGGTGCAGGTTCTGCCAGAACTTCGACATCTCCCAGGGCGTGAAGCCGACCGCCGAGGAGGGCGCGCCGGCCGGGGAGATCGCCTCGATGATGCTCTCGCTCCAGCGGCGCGGGTGCCACAACGTGAACTTCGTCACCCCCGAGCACGTGGTGCCCCAGGTCCTCGAGGCGGTCGAGATCGCGATCGAGGGCGGCCTCGAGGTCCCGATCGTGTACAACACGAGCGCCTACGACGCCCTCGAGTCGATCGCGTGGATGGACGGGATCGTCGACATCTACATGCCCGACTTCAAGGTGTGGTCGCCCGCGCGGGCGAAGGGGTGGCTCATGGCGGAGGATTACCCCGAGGTCGCCCGGGCGGCGATCCGGGCGATGCACGAGCAGGTGGGCCCGCTCGAGATCGGTCCCGACGGGCTCGCCCGGCGCGGGGTCCTGATCCGCCATCTGGTGATGCCCGGCGCGCTCGACGACACCCGCGCCATCCTGGAGTGGATCGCCGCCGAGCTGGGGCGCGACGCCTACGTCAACCTGATGGACCAGTACCGCCCCGCCGGGAAGGTGAAGCCCGGCGACCCCGAGCTGGGACGGCGGACGAACCGCGAGGAGTTCGAGCGGGCGCTGGAGATCGGCCGGGAGCTCGGCCTCCGGCTCGACCGCCGCCGCCCCCATCCGCTGCTCCGGCGCGCCCGCCTCCGCACCTGACGACCCGAACCCGGAGACGCCCGTGGCCCGCCTTTCGCTCCTCTCGCTCGCCCTTCTGCTTCTCCTCGCCGCCGCGGCGCACGCCCAGGCTCCTCCCGACTGCTCCGCCCCCGAGCATCGCCAGTTCGACTTCTGGATCGGCGAGTGGGAGGTGTTCGATCCGGAGGGGGAGAAGGTCGGGGAGAACACGATCACCGCGATCCAGGACGGGTGCGCCCTCCGGGAGGAGTGGGAGAGCGTCGGCGACCACGCCGGCACCAGCCTCAACTTCTACGACCGCGACACCGGCCGGTGGTATCAAACGTGGATCGCGAACAACGGCAACGACCTCCACCTGACGGGGGGGCTCGAGGAGGACGGAACGATGGTGATGGAGAGCCTGCTCGAGGGGGAGCGCCGGGACCGGATCACGTGGATCCCCGCGGACGACGGTTCGGTGCGCCAGGTGTGGGACGTCTCCATCGACGGCGGGGAGACGTGGAAGACGGGCTTCGAGGGACGCTACGTGCGGGAGGGCTCCGACTAGCCCACCGTCCCTACGGAACCTCGGCCACCTCGATCTTCGGCTCGCGGCCGACCCGGCCGAACAGCTCCGTCAGCACCGCGTGGCGGTACCGGAAGATCCTCCGCAGATCGGCCTCGAGGAAGAGACGGTTCGCGAGCTCGCCCCCCGGCGCGGCGTAGGTGACCCGGTCCCGGGACCGGGTGCGCCCGTCGCTGGCGGCGAAGTCGTGCTCGTGGATCCAGAGGCGGAAGGGACCCCGGCGCTGCTCGTCCACGAACCGGTTCGGCGGATCCCAGGTCGTCACCTCGCTCCTCCACCGGAGCGGAACGCCGCGGACCCGGAGGCGGTAGTCGATCACGGCCCCCTCCCCCATCTCGACGGGGTGGAGCACCCGCAGCCGCATCCACGGCGGGGTGATCGTCTCGAGGTTCTTCGCCTCGGCGTGGAAGCGGAACACCTCCTCGAGCGGCGCGTCGAGCGTAATCTCGGTCTGGAGGCGGTGGCACGTCACGGTCGGCTCCCGGCTGGCGTCGGCGGCTGCCCCGTGAAAATTGCCCGTTCGACCCACGATGGCCACGAAGACGATCCAGCCCGAGCGGATCCACCCCCTCAACGACTCCCCGCCCGCGGAGGGCCGACGGGTCCTCTACTGGATGCAGCGCGCGCAGCGCGCCGAGTGCAACCACGCCCTCGAGTACGCCGTCCAGCGGGCCAACGAGCGGGGCGAGCCGCTCGTCGTCGCGTTCGGTCTGACCGACGACTACCCCGGCGCGAACCTC
>JAWVZN010000047.1:0-19844 GCA_033722155.1 Gemmatimonadota bacterium
CGGCTTCGGGGAGGAGGAGTGCTGGTCCTACGCCGAGATCGAGAACGACCCCCGATTCCACTACGAGACGATGGAGTTCGGCCGCGGCGAGGGCCTCGCCGTCGACGACGGGACGATCTACGTGATCCTGGACAACAACCTAGACCAGCGAACCATCAGGCCGGGAGATCGCCGCCCGCTTCTGTTCGTCATGGAGCGGCTTACCGGCCCCCGCCGCTAGGCTCCTCCTCCACATCCTCCTCCTCGTCCTCCTCGTCAACGATCAGGTGGCTGTCCGTCTCCGGATGCGCCCACTGGACCAGCCCCACGATCGCCTCATAGAGCATGAGCATGATCGCCACGATGAGCCCGCCCAGAAGGGCGGCCGTGCCCAGGATCACGTAATAGAGAACCTCGTAGGCTCGGGCCGGGATCTTCTCCGATTCCTGAATCGGGACGACCAGCAGCAGGAGGACGAGGATCGAGACCACGAGGGTGATGGTCGAGAGAAGCGCGATGCCCTGGATCCTGCCGTAGTGCGCGGCCCGGAAGGAGGTCTCGTGGGATTCGCTCAGGCTCAGCAGCGTCAGCATCAGGGCGATCACGGTGGCCGCCGCCGCGGCCGTGGTGGAGCAGAGGAAGCGGATCGTCGGCAGGCTCGACTCGAGGAGGATCCTCGCCTCGTAGCCGCCGATCCGCCCCACCAGCCACAGCGTGAGAAGCGAGAGGAGCCCCGCGACCACGCCCCCCGTCAGGACCTTGCGGTTCAGGTGCAGATCCATCGGTCTTCCTTCCGCTGACCGTGCCGATAGTATTGCGCCGGAGCGCGAGGGGTGTAGTCTAGTGGCAATCCGTCGTCCCCGGTCCCCTCGCGCGGCCGGCCGGGGACCCCAGCCGCGGCGCGCGAGAGAGAGGAGCGGTCCATGATCTGGACCATCATCGTGATCCTGCTGATCCTGTGGCTGCTGGGCGGGTTCGTCCGACCCGTCGGGGGCCTGATCCACCTACTGCTCGTCATCATCGTGATCCTCGTCCTGGTGGAGCTACTCGGAGGCTAGCGGCCCGGCGTCCGGCCGAGCCGGACGAACGTGAGCTCGGGCGGGGAGTGGATTCGGAGGGGCAGGCGCGAGAAGCCGATCCCCCGGTTGACGTAGAGGCGGTTCCCGGCCTCGCCGAACCCCGCCTCGATCCACCCGTCGGCGTGGACCTCGTCGTCCACCACGAAGGTGAGCCAGCTCCACTGCGGCAGCAACGGAATCCGGAGCTGGCCACCGTGGGTGTGGGCGGCCACCGCGAAGGGCGCCTGTCCGGCGGGGATCGACTCGAAGGAGTCGGGGTGGTGCATGAGCACCACCCGGGGAGCGTCCGGGGAAAGCCCGGCGAAGGCCTCCTCCACCCGGTCGCGGCCCGCCCAGTGGGAGTCGAGCCCGATCAGCTCGAGCCGCTCCCCGCCGAGATCGAGGTTGGCCCGCTCGTTCTGCAGCACGGTCACGCCGATCCCCTCCAGCCCCTCGCGGACCTTCCGGGCGATCGCGGGCTCGGCGTCCCTCTTCTTCCGGTCGCTGATCGACCAGTCGTGGTTTCCGAGCACCCCGTAGACGGGGATGCCCGCCCCCGCCAGGGGGGCGAAGAGCTCCTCCAGCAGCGCGATCTGCTCGGCCAGGTCCTTCTCGGGATGGTAGACGAAGTCGCCGGCGACGAGGACGGCCCGGGGGTTCCGCTCCACGATCCGCCTCACGATCCGGCCCGCCATCCGGTCGTTCGAGAGCCACATGCCGACCTGGAGGTCGGCGATCACGGCGACCTCCTCGTCCTCCCAGCCGGCCGGGAGGTTGGCGACCCCGGCCTCGATCTCCCGCTCGTCCAGCCAGACGCGGGGCTCGAGCGCGCCCCAGGCGAGCACCGCGACGGCGAGCACGGCGAGGGCGATCAGGCCGGCGCGGAGGCACCTCACTGCCGGCTTCGGATCGCCTCGATCAGCTCGTCCTTGTCCATGTCGCTCCTGCCCTCGACGTTCAGCTCGGCGGCGCGGTTGCGGAGCTCCTCCACGGTGCGCTCCTCGAGCGGGGCGTTCGGGTTGCCGGTCCCGCCCGTCGTCTCGTTTTCGGTCCGCCCCTCCTCGCGGCGCTGCTCGTTGACGGTGCGGGCGGCGATCTCCTCGGCCTTCTCCTCGGTCTTGCCCCGCTCCATCTCGCTCTCCTTCACGTGCTCGTACTGCCGTTCGTCCTTCTTCGTCCACGATTCTGGCATGGTGTCGCTCCCTTCGGTACGCGTCGGTTGATCGGCCCGACGAACGAGGGTATCAGGGTGCAATCGGAGAGGTTGTCAGGCAGGCGACGGGGCGATGGACCGGGCGGTGCGGATCACCCTCCGCCGGCTTCCATCGGGCGGGCCCTCACCTCGCCCGCGGGCGTCCGGATCGTGAGGGAGCCGGGGGAGAAGGAGACGGTGGGCTCGCCCGTCTCGAGACCCTCGTGCCACCCCGTGCATGCGTCGGGGGCGGTCATGGCGCACCGCAGGGTGAGCGGCGCGGGGTACACCTCGCCCCCCACGCCCTCCACGGTGCCGTCCTCCAGCCAGTGGATCCGGCGGATTCGGCTGTCCCTCTCGAAGCGGATGCGGAGCCAGGTGACCTCGCTGCTTCCGCCGTGGAACCACGCCGGCACGGTGCCGAGCGCCTCCACCTCCTCGATCGGACCGTAGCGCGCGAGCAGCCGCTCCCGGTAGGAGCGGAAGGGCTCGGCGGGCGTGTCGGGGCCCATCATGGAGCGCATCGTCGAATAGTCGCCCGCGCCGAAGGCCCGCGCGAAGCGCTCGGCCCGGCGGTTCAGCTCGGCGTACGGGACCGAGCCCACGGGCTCGCCCGTCCACACTCGGTCGACGGCGGGCTGGCCGACGACGTGGATCGCCAGCGCGCTTCCCCGCGAGACCACCTCGAGCTCCCCGCCCCCCTCCAGCCGGTAGCGCCCGGCCAGCCGCTCGAGCGTGGCGGGGGCCACCCGGGTCGTCTCCACCGCCGGGGGCATCGGGACCTCCTCACCGAAGAGGATCCGGTCGATCCGCCGGAGCAGCCAGGTTGCCCGGAAGTCCGAGGCGCTCGTCATCATGAACGTCTCGAGCCCGTGGTCGGGGAAGAGGATCAGGTTCGAGAAGAGGATCCCGTTGCCGCCGTCGTGGGCGAGCACCGGGCCGGCCCAGGGGGTCTCGGCGACCACCCAGCCGTAGCCGTAGAAGGTGCCGCCCCCCTCGTCGGCGTGGGGGGTGAACATCCGCTCCCGGCTCTCGCGGGTGAGCAGGGCGGGGCGGGCCTCCGCGGTGTCGTCGTCCGACTCGAGAACGCCCAGCGCCCGCACCCACCGGTGCATGTCGTGGAGCGTGGTGTGGACCCCGCCGTTGGCCCGGAGCACCCACGAGGGGCCGCGGTCGGCCTCGATCCGCTCGACGACCGTGCCCCACCGCTCCTCGCCCCGGTAGCCGGTGGCCACCCGGGCGGGCTCGTAGCCCGGCAGCACGTAGCCGGTCTCGTACATCCCCGCCGGCCGGAAGAGGTTCTCCCGCATCCACGCCTCGTACTCCTCGCCCGTGACGACCTCCACGACCGCCCCCAGCAGGCTGTAGCCGAGGTTGGAGTAGCGGTACTCCTCGCCCGGCTCGGAGAGGAGCTCGGAGGCGAGCGCCTTCTCCACGATCTCCTCGCGGGAGAGGAAGTCGAAGTCGCCCTCGGCCACCCCGCCGAAGCCGGCGGTGTGGGTGAGGAGGTGGTGGAGTGTGATCGCCCGCTTCTCCGCCGGCACGCCGTCGAAGAAGCGCCCCAGCGAATCGGTCACCGAGAGCGCGCCTTCCTCCGCCAGCTTCATGATCCCCGCGGCGGTGAACTGCTTGGTGATCGACCCCACCGTCGAGACCGTGGCCGCGGTCCAGGGGCGCGGGGGCCCTTCCGCGTCGCCCCTGTCGGCCAGCCCGTAGCCTTTCGCCAGCAGCACCCGGCCGTCCTTTGCCACCAGCACCCCGCCGGCCAGCCCGAACGCCTCGAGGCGGGTCAGGTACTCGTCGGCCCGGGCCGCGTCGGCGGCGGTGACGGTCGGGGAGTCGTCCGTCTCCTGTGCGGAGAGGGGGGCCGCCGACGGCGGAGCCAAGAGGGTTGCCGTGACGAGCAGGGCCACGAATCCGAGAGGAGGTCCTGTGAAACACATGCCCGATCCTTCGCTGGAGTGTCGTCGGCTGCCGGCGGCACAGGCCGCTACATAATTCGCGGCGCGACAACTGTAGCGCAGAGGGGCGATCAGGTCAAGGGGCTCGCCACCAACTGGAAGGTGCCGATGCCCTTCGGGACGGAAAACTCCCGGACCCGGATTGTCCCGCTGAACGTGCGGAGTTCACAAAAATCCTTCCCGCTCGGCCAGCTCGACGGCCTCGACGAGACGTTCCTCTGCGGCACCCCGGTCGGATTCGCTGGCGGCGATCGCGCCTCGCAGGGCTCGATCCACCGGTGCGGGAAGGGGGCGCAAGGAGGGATCGACCAGCCGCCGGGCATGGCCGATCGCGGCCGGGGTGTCACCCTCCCGCAGGGACACCCCCAGGAGGGGCCAGATCGGGATCCAGCTCAGCGCTACGTAGGGACCGGGGAGCTCCCGCCATCGCTCCAGACTCGCCTCGCCGAGACGGCGGGCGTCCTCCAGGCGGTCCTCCCGGAGAGCGACCCAGGCCAGGTGCGAGTCGGCCGCGGCCAGATATTCATCCATCCCGCTCTTCCGGGCGATCGTACGGGTTGTCGTCGCGAAGGAACGCGTGCTCTCGATGTCGCCGAGCAAGCGATGGGCCAGGGCGAGGTAGGCGTGGGATCGGCACTGCAACGTCACGTCACCGAGCCGCTCCGCCTCCCGCAGAGCTCGGGTGATCTCTTCGATCGCCTTCTCGAGCTGTCCGGCCCACAGGTAGGAGAACCCCATGCCGAAGCGGGTGTGGGCGATTTCGTGACGGTCCTCCGTTTCGCTTATCGCGAGCAGCGCGTCCCGGGCGTAGGAGATCGCCTCCTCCGACCCGCCATAGCGCGTGACGCGCAGCTCGGCCAGCGCCAGCAGGTAGTGGAACCGGCTACGCTGCAGCGGCGTCCCGTGATCCAGGATCCGCGACCGGATTTCATCCTTGGCTTCCAGGACCTCACCGGCCGGCGCCGTGAAGTAGAGCCGCCACAACCGTTCGATGTCGATCTCCAATCGCTCCGTCCACCACGCGGAGTCCCCGTCGTCGGGCTCGGCACCGAGGGCCCCCAGGGCCCGCTCGTGCTCCTCCTCGGCCTCCGCGACCCGTTGCTGGAGACGAAAGCTCTTCGCCCGCTTCCGCCGAATCCGGCCGCGCTCCACCCGCTCCTCCTCGTCCCGGTCCGCCAACGCGCGCTCGAACGACTCGAGCGCCTCCTCGTGACGGGCGACGACGTCGAGGACGTCGCCCAGCGCTTCGAAGACGGTCGCCCGGGTCCGCCTTCGGCTATCCGGCGCGTCTCCGCGGCCCTCCTTCGCGAGGGACTCCAGGCTCTCGAGCGCGCCATGGTAATGAGCGATCGCTTCCTCGTTCGAGAAGTCACGGCGCGCCTTCTCGGCGGATGCGAGCTGATATTCGAGCGCCATCTCCGCGTCCCCGGCCCGATGGTAGTGTCGCGCCAGCTCCTCCCAGTGCTCCTCCACGCGATCGGGGTAGAGACGCTCGATCGCCTCCGCGACGGCGCGGTGAAGGGAGCGTCTCTCCTCCCGGAGCAGGCTGCGATAGAGGGTGTCTCGCACGAACGCGTGACGAAAGGCGTACTCCTCCTGGGGGACGACACGGTCGAGGTAGAGCAGATCGTGGCGTTCCAGCTCCGCCAGGGTGGAATCGAGCTCCTTCTCCTTTCCGACGATCTCCGCAAGGAGCTGTCGGTCGATCAGCCGCCCGACCACGGCTGCGGGCCGGAGAACGTTCCGGAGGGAATCGTCGAGGTTGTCGATCCGGCTCAAGATGACGCTCTGGATCGTCGGCGGAACGTCGACCGTCCCGAGTTTCGGATCGATCCGCCATCCGCCGTTCTTCCTTTCGAGCTGGCCGGTGTCGATCAACGAGCGCACCACCTCCTCGAGGAAGAAGGGGTTGCCCTGCGCCTTGGCGAAGATCGTCTCGAGGGCGGCCGGGGGAATCAGATCGATCCCCAGAAGGCCGCGGAGCAGGGTTTCGCCCTGCTCTGCAGAGAGCTCCCGGAGCTCGATCGGGACATAGCGGCCCGCTGCCTTGCGCTCGGCGAGGCGGATCAGGTCACGGGTTCCGGCCTCCCCGATCGGCCGGAGGGCGAGGACGATCATCGCGGAGGTGCCCGCGAGCTCGTCGAGCAGGAAGGTGACGAGATCGATCGACAGGGTGTCGGCCCAGTGGAGATCATCCAGAACCACGACGACGGGGCGCTCCCGCGTCAGTGCGAGGAGGAAGTCGCGAACCGCCATGAACGTGGCGGTCTTCGTGCGCTCCGGCGAGATCGATTGCGCTCGTGCCTCCTCACGAGGGTCCACGAAGAGGAGCCGCTCGAGGAACGGCTGCATCTCCCGGACTCGATCGCCCGCCAGATACTGCCGCTCCACCAGCTCGTCGAGGCACTCCGAGAGCCGCTGCCGCCGAGCCTCCCTCCCCTCGTCGGGTCGCCACGCCAGGTAGCTGCGGAAGAGGTCCACGAAGGGATGGTAACCGGTCCCGGTACCCGACTCGCGGCACCGGCCCTCGAGCCAGAGGGGCTCGGGCTCCTCCTCGCGCTCCCGCTCGAGTCGACGTCGGAACTCGCCGATCAGCCGGGACTTGCCGACGCCCGCTTCGCCGCTCACGCTGGCCACGCGGCCTTCGCCACGCCGCGTCTCCTCGTAGGCGCTCAACAGACGGTCGAGCTGCGTCCGGCGCCCGACGAGCGGCGCTTGCAGACCTTCGATCCCCCGCACCTTGCGGGCCTCGGGTAGCTCGCCCCTCGCCGCGTGGGCGACGACCGGTCCCGCCACCCCCTTCACCTCCAGCCGCCGAGGCTGGAACTCGAAAACGCCCCGGGTCAGACGGTACGTCGACTCGCCGACGAGGATCTCTCCGGGCCGGGCGGCGCCCTGGAACCGGGCGGCCAGGTTGATCGTTCTGCCCGTGGCCGTGTAGTCGCGGGAGTCGTCGGAGCCGAGGCCGCCCAGGAACACCTCACCGGTGTCGATCCCGGCGCTGACGTCCAGCCCGATCCGACGGATCTCCTCCCGAATCGTGAGCGCGGCCCGAACGGCCTGCTCGGGATCGTCCTCGCGGGCGCGCGGAATCCCGAAGAAGGCCAGGACACCGTCGCCGAGGATCTTGTTGACCCCGCCCCCGCTGCGCTCGATCTCCCCGATCATGATCTCGAGCACCTCGTTGAGGCGTTCGGCAGCGGTCTCGGGATCGAGGTCGTAGGTCACCTCCACCGAACCACACAGATCCACGAACAACAGGGTGAGGAGGCGGGTCTCCCGAGGGGTGGGGGAGACCGGGGGGGAGGAATCAAGCCGCGGCTCGTGGTCCGCCAGCGATTCCCCGCATCGCGGGCAGAAGCGGGCTTCCGGCGAACAAGCCTCGCCGCACGAGCCGCAGGCCCGGCCGAGCGCTGCACCGCATCGCGGACAGAAGCGGGCCTCGGACGGCGCCGGCTGCTGGCACTCGGGACACTTCACGAAACCCCTCGATGTCCAGAGGGTCGGGAGGTTTCAGCTCCTGATGGACTGCTCCCTACTCTTAATCGGGCACCGTGGAAGGATGCAAGACGGCATCCGGATACGCCCCGGGGCGTCCCCCCATTATCGCCCCCTCCGAACCCGGATCGTCCCGCTGAAGGTTCGGACCTCGACCGTGGCGCTGCCGGCGCCGGCCTCGTCGACGAGCCGGACGCCGGGAAACGCCCCGCCGGTGGCGGGGGTGGCGCCGATCTCGCTCTCGATCTCCCCCTCCACGGTCGCGAGGTCGAGCTCGGGGCCGAGGCCGGCCGGGAGGACGAGCTCGACGTCGGCCGAGTGGGTTCGGGCGGAGAGCCAGCCGCCCCGCTCGAGTCCTCCCCGCCAGGCGATCCGTCCGTCGATCGTCTCCAGCTCGGCCCGCCTCGCCGAGTCGAGATCCACCAGGACGTCGCCGCCGACGGCGGTGGCGGTCAAGTCGAGCACGTCGCCGGCCACCCGGACGTCGGCCTCGCCCCCCTTGGCGCGGACCACGCCGGCGGCGTCGAGGTCGAGCGAGAGCTCGCCCGCCATCGACTCCACGGTGAGGGCCTCGGGGGAGCCGGTGACCTGGACCGAGCCCGACACCGCGTGGACGTCGAGGGTGCCCGTCAGGCCGCGGGCGTCCACGTGAGCGCCGGCCACCTTCACCCACAGGGTGCTGGTGGCGGGCAGCTTCACGGAGATCACCGCGTCCACCTCGCCGGCCCGCTTCGGGTCCACCTCGAGGCCGAGCTTGCCGACGCCGCCCTCCACGCGGTGGAAGAAGCGGCCCGGACCCGAGCGGATCCGGCCGGTCACGGCCAGCGAGTCGTGCTCCCATCCCCGGATCTCGACCGTTCCGCCTCCGCCCCACACCTTCAGGTAGGCGTCGGCGGGGACCGCCCGGTGGATCTCGAGCGTCTCCTGGGCGGAGAGGGCGCCCGCCCCCGGGCCCCAAGCCAGCCCCAGGCCGACGGCGGCGAGGGCGATCGGTCGGATCGGTTTCACGGGACTCCTCCTCAAAGCTCCAGGGTGCGGCGCAGCAGCTCGATCTTCCGCTCGTAGCGCTCGGTGAGCATGTCGCGGACGATCGGCGCCCCCGGATGGCGGGTGGCGGCCCGGCTCGTCTGCGCGATCGCCCGGTCCAGGCTCGCCAGGCTCGCGTCAACCGAGCGGGCCGCCGCCTCGGGGAGTTCCGCCCGGCGGCGCTGATACAGCGCGGCCAGCTCGCGGCTCGCCGACACGTACGCGGCGAGGGGAGAGGTGGCGGCCGGCTCCGGGTGGCCGGGCACCACCGCCACGGTCCCGGACGGCGGCGCGGCCCCCGGCCCGCTCCACGGCGACTCGGCCACGATCCAGGCGCCCAGGACCGCCAGCAGGACCGCCGCGGCCGCCGCCCACGCCCGCGGGGCGAAGAGACGCCGGGAGGAGCGCTCGGGGGTGGCGGGCCGCAGGTCCCTCGGGGGCGCGACCTCACGGGGCAGGGCGCGGAGCTGCTGGTCGAGCGCCCGGATCCGCTCCACGTACTCGCGGCACCGCTCGCACCCCTCCAGGTGGGCCTCCACGCTCGTCCGATCGGCGGGCGCCAGCTCGTCGTCCACGAAGGCGCCCAGCCGCTGCTCTTCGGGATGGCGGCTCACCGGTCCATCTCCTCCAGGAGCCGCTGTCTGGCCCGGTGGACGTGGGCCTTCACGGTTCCGATTGCGACCTCCATCATCTCGGCGATCTCCCGGTACTTGTACCCCTCGATCGCGTGCAGGACGAGCGCGGTCCTCGCCCGATCGGGCAGCTTTGCCACGGCCCGCTCGAGGGCGAGCTTCGTCTCGGTCTGCCGGGCGAGGGTCGGCGGCAGGTCCGAGCGCTCCAGGTCCGCCAGCCGGGCCCGCTCGCGCTTCCGTTTCCGCTGGTCGTCCAGCGCCAGGTTCACGGCGATCCGGTGGAGCCAGGTCGAGAGCCGGCTCTCTCCGCGGAAGGTGTCGAGCTTCCGCCAGGCGCGCACGAAGACGTCCTGGGTGAGCGTCTCGGCCCGGCCCGGGTCCCCGGAGAGGCGCAGGCAGATCGCGTACACGCGATCGACGTGGCGCTCGTAGATCTCGTCGAACGCGCGTCTGCTCGTCTCTTCCTCCCCGGTCCGGTCGGCCGCTTCGTGGATTGGACGACCGGGCCCCCGCGATTGTTTAGGCGCGCCTCCGGTAAACAATGGCCACCCCCCGGCTCGTCCAAAGTGTAGCCGAAGCCGAAGATTCCGCGACTCGATAACGAAAGGACGAGATGCGCTCCCTCCTCGAGAAGACGATGCGCCTCGCGCTGCCCGCCGTCGTGATCCTGCTCGCCTGCGGCGAGGGCCCGGCAGACGCGAAGGACCGCTCCGGCGAGCCCGCCAGCGAGCCCGCCGTCGTCCCCGCCGCCGAGATGGCGACGGCCCGGGCGACCCACACCGCGACGTTGCTCCCCTCGGGCGAGGTCCTGATCACCGGCGGGTGCCGGCAGGGGTGCGAGACGTGGAGCGCCGCCACCGAGATCTACGACCCGGAGACGAACACCTTCCGCGAGGGACCCGAGATGAGCGACGTGCGGGCGGCCCACGCGGCGACGCTGCTGAAGGGCGGGCGGGTCCTGGTGAGCGGGGGGTGGAGCTACGAGGAGCCCGGGTCGGAGACGGCCACGGTCGCGAGCGCCGAGATCTACGATCCCGAGGCGAACGCGTTCGTGGAGACCGGCAGCATGGAGGCCGCCCGCAGCGCCCACCGGATGGTGACCCTCTCCGACGGGCGGGTCCTGGCGATCGGCCACCGCACGGTGGAGGCGTACGATCCGGAGAAGGGCACCTTCGAGACGGCGGGCGAGCTCACCACCGAGCGCTCCTCGCACGCCACGGTGCTCCTTCCCGACGACCGGGTGCTGGTGACCGGCGGCGAGAGCGAAGGAGGAGGGGTCCAGGCGAGCGCCGAGATCTTCGATCCCGCCACCGGAACCTCCACCCCGACCGGGTCGATGGCGGTGCCCCGCTACAAGCACGGCGCGGCCACGCTCGCCGACGGGCGGGTGCTGGTCGTCGGCGGGTCCGGGCGCGGCCCCTCCGCCTGGACGGATCAGCACACGAGCGCCGAGGTGTGGGACCCCGCCACCGGGCGCTTCGAGTCCGTTGCCGACATGGCCGAGACCCGCTTCAAGATCCGGGACGCGGTGGTCGCGCTGCCGGACGGGAGCGCCGCGATCGCCGGCGGGGGCGAGCGGGTGGAGATCTACGACCCCGAGTCGGAGAGCTTCCGGAGCGCCGCCGGCGAGGTCGGATCGCCCCGGATGTTCGCCACCGCGACGCTGCTCGACTCCGGCGACGTGCTCCTCGTCGGCGGCTACGACGAGGGGATCGACTCCACCGCCCGGGCGTGGCTGTTGCGGCGGTAGCGCGATCGCGCCCGGCCCGCGAGCTTCTCCGCCGACGGACCGGATCGGCCCCGCGGCAGGAGGAGCGATGGCGGACAAGATCGTGGTGGACGGCTCCAACGTGGCCTACGTGGAGCCCTCCGAGGACGGCCAGCCGAAGGTCTCCAACATCCAGGCCGTCCGCGAGGCGCTGATCGACCGCGGCTGGGACCCCGTCGTGATCGTCGACGCCTCGCTCCGCCACGAGATCGACGACCCCGACCAGCTCGAGGCCCTGCTCGACGACCAGAAGGTCCACCAGGCCCCCGCCGGATCCGACGCCGACTACTTCGTCGTGGAGACCGCCGAGCGGGAGAACGCCCCGATCGTCTCCAACGACGAGTTCGAGGAGTACCGCGACGAGCACCCGTGGATCGAGAAGCGCCGGGTGCCCCTCATGATCGTCGACGGCGAGGTGGAGCTGTACGAGCGGAGCCTGGAGGAGGGCTCCTCCGGGCAGGGTTAGGGGCTGCTACTCGGTGGTTACCGCCGATACGTCGCGGTACAGGGCATCGGGTGCCAGATCGATCCCGTTCGGCCACGCCAGCGTCCCGTTCTCGGGATCCACGAAAACCTTCTCGAATTCGCTTTCGTCCTCCCAGGCCTCGAACACGCCCTTCCCGACGAGATCCGAGAGATCCACTTCCCCTTCGACGCCATCCTCGAATCGAATCCAGACGCGGTATCCGGATCGGGGCTCCACTTCCACGATTAGGTGAATCATTCCTCGTCCTCCTACTCGAGAGGATCGATCGAGCCGAGGGGTTCGTGCGCCTGAGCCTGTTTCCAGACTTTCTTCAATTCTTGCTGGTGCATTGTGGCCCACTCGATGACCAAACCCATGCTCCTGGGACTGAGTTTCCCCTCCAGCTTCGGCACTTTTAGCGGCCTCCATCCAATGCCGATGTGTGGTCGGACCTGGCATCACTCTACGGATGGAAGAGCGCGAGCGGCAAACCGATTCGTCGAGAGCCTCTCAGTCGGTCGCGATCTCCGCGGTCTCGGCCGCCGTCACCCGGACCGGTTGCTCCACGAACAGCCTGCCGCCGAACGAGCGCGCTTCGAGCGTGAGCTCGGCCGCCTCCTCGGGCGCCCGCCACTCGAAGTCGTAGATCTCCCCGACGCTCACCACCCGGTCGGCGAAGTCGACCGTCCGCAAACGCTCCGGAAGGTCGGCCCCGTCCTTGGCCACCGCCCGCCACCGGACGGGGTAGCCGTCGCGGACGAGCCGCACCCGCGCGCCCCCGTTGAAGAGGGTGATGTTCATGAGCCGGAAGCGGTACGTCTCGCCGCCCCGCAGGACGATCGGCCCGGGGTCGCGGGAGCCGTTCAGCAGCAGGCTCATCTCCTCGTCCTTGCCCGTGCTCAGCATCACCACGCGGTCCCGCTCGGGGTCCCACGCCTCCCCCTCCTCGAGCACGATGAACGCGCCGTAGAGCCCGGCCGACTGCTGGCGGATGTCGCTCACGTGGGTGTGGTACATGTAGGAGCCCGCCCGCGGCGGGGTGATCCGCATCTCGAAGGAGTCGCCGGGCATGATCGCCGGGGTGACGCTCCCGGGATGGCCCCCGACCCCGGCCACACCGTCGTAGAAGGAGTCGATCTCGAGGCCGTGCCAGTGGACCTGGGTGGGTTCCTCCAGCCGGTTCACCACCCTCACGCTCGTGGGATCGCCCTCCCACGCCACGATCGTCGAGCCGGGCCAGGGAAGGGAGTCGGGGGGCGGATCGCGGCCCTCCTCGGCCAGGACGTAGGCGTAGCGCCGCCGCTCGCCCGGGATCGAGTCGGACTGGACGATCAAGCGGTGCTCCGCCCGCTTCGGCTCGTACGGCTCCCACCCCTCGGGCGGTCGGACCCGGAACGCCATCAGCAACCCGCCCATCCCGTCGACCACGTGGTGGTCGGGATCGCCTTCGTGGTGGCCGTAGAGCAGGTCGTCGTTCCGCTGCTCGCCGCTCTCGTACTCGTCCACGGCGACGGCCGGCACCACGTGGTAGGAGATGTGGCAGTGAAAGATCCAGCCGCCGGGCCGGTCGGCGACGAACGCCAGCGTGGCGGTCTCGCCGCCGCGGAAGAACTCGGTCACCGCCTGGCGCCGCTCGGCGGGCCAGAAGATCCGGTCGCGCTCGTTGTCGCCCTTCGCCTCGACGTCGAAGAAGAAGCCGTGGAGGTGCATCGGATGGCCGAAGTAGATCGCGTTGATCATCCGGAAGCGGACGGTGTCGCCCAGGTCGTAGGCGAGCCGCTCGGTGTGGGGCCACGGCCGGCCGTTGATGAAGAAGTTCTCGTTGGCGAAGTAGTCGGGTCCCTCGCCCTCCCGCTCGATCGGGTCCGCCCAGAAGGACATCAGCAGGACCTCCTCGTTCTCCGGCGGCGCCGCTCCCGCCGGGTCCACGATGAGGGCGCCGTTGAGCTGGCTGTCGATCTCGTCGCGCTCGAAGCCGTGGTCCCCCGTCGTCCCCCAGTAGTAGTAGGTCCCCTCGGCGTCGGCGACGAAGGTGGCGCGCACGGTCTCGCCGGGATCCACGACGAGCTCGTCCATCTCATCGACCTTGCGGGCGGCGAGGCCGTGGATCGTGACCGGCTCGTCGATCCGGCTCGTGATCGACACGTCGACGGCGGTCCCGCGAGGAACCCGGATCATCGGGCCCGGGTTCGTCGGCGCCTCGCCCGCCTCGGCGAAGGCGTAGATCTCCACGCCCGGCTCCTCCTCGCCCAGGAAGTGCCAGCGGCCCTCGACGATCTCGAGCGAGAGGGTGAGGACGCCATGCCGCAGCTCGCCGGTCGCGCGGTCGCTGTCGCTCCAGTGGACGAGGGGCAGATCCGGCTGCGCGGATGCCGGGAGCGGGACGACGAGCAGGAGCGACAGGGCGAGCGTAGGGATCGGCGAGGCCATGGTCCTCCGGGAGACGGGTGACGAGGTCGAGGGGCGCGAGGCGGCTCCCGCTCGTCGCCCCGAAGACCAGGGGAATGACTCCAGTTAATCCCGAACCGGTCCCGTTTGTCAACCCTCAGCGGGGAGCTGACGGGAACGGCAGGGGCCGGAACACCGGCGCAGTGGAAGGAGATCCTCGACTACGCGACCGACGCCACGAGCCGTGACGAGGTCGAGGTGCTCGGCGGAAGTCCTTCCAGCGGCCCGGCTGAGTTTACCTACCTCGTTCCGGTGAGGGTCGACATCCGGACCGCCCCGACCAGGCGGCCCTCCTCCACATAGGGCTCGCAGCGCTCACGGTAGTCCGTCTCGAGGGCGTTCCGTCGCTCCTGGCTTATCTCCGCCAGCGCCGCCGCCATGGGGGTGCTGTGCACATAGTGCCAGAGGAACTCCCCGGGAGCGGGGAGACGGAGGCTCACGGGCTCCGACCGGACCTGGACGTCGCCGAAGCCGGCATCGGCCGCCAGGGATCGGATCTCGTCGGCGTCGTGGAGGGAGAAGACGGCGTGGACGAAGCCGGCGCTCTCGGGGCTCACGTGGCGGGCGAGGGCCTCGGCCATGGCCTCCAGGGGTGGTGGCGTGGGGCCGGGGAGGTTGGCGGCAAGGCGGCCACCCGGGGCGAGGACGCGACGCATCTCCCGCAGGCCGGCGGACCGGTCGGAGAAGAACTGGAGGCCCATCCCGCAGAGCACCACGTCGAAGCTCCCGTCCGGGAGAGGCATCGCCTCCGCCGGCGCCTCGTGCCAGACGATGGATGGATCGGCGGTCGACGCCTCACGGGCGACTGCGAGCATCCCCGGGTTGGAGTCCAGCCCCTGGACGGCGCCGTCGGGGCCGACCCGCTTCGCGGCCAGCCGGGCGACGATCCCCGTGCCGCAGGCGACGTCGAGGACCCGGTCGCCCGGTCGCAACGCCGCCGCCTCGATCAGGCGGGCCGCCACCGGGCGGCCTATGGCGGGGACGAAGTAGCGCTCGTAGTTCTCGGCGGCGTTTTCCGAGTATGAATCTTCGTAGGTGGGGCCGGTCATGCGGTCACCTCCTGCTCCAGGGCGCGCCGGGAGCGGCTCTGTCCTCGCGCGTCAATGTGTAGTCCATACCACCTTGATACCAAACGGGATTTTCCTCCCGTCAGCCGACTCCGCCGGTTTGCACCGTGAGCCCTCCGTCGTAGCCTTTTCCGTGATGGCCGAGCCGCGCGAGACCCCCGAGCCCGACCGCCCCGAGCTGGGCGACCTCGACCCCGAGGCCTTCCGCCTCCACGGCCACCGGGTGATCGACTGGATCGCCGACTACCTGGAGGGCCTCGAGGATCGGCCGGTCCGGGAGCCCACCGAGCCGGGAGAGACCGCCGCGAAGGTGCCCGATCGTCCGCCGGCCGACCCCGAGCCGATGGAGGCGATCCTGGACGATCTGGACCGGGTGGTGGTGCCCGGGATGACCCACTGGGCCCACCCCCGGTTCCTCGCCTGGTTCGCCTCCTCGGGCAGCGCCCCGGGAGTTTTCGCCGAGGCCCTCTCGGCGGCCTTCAACGTGAACGGGATGACGTGGCTGGCGGCTCCGGCGGCGAACGAGCTGGAGGAGGTGGCGGTCGACTGGCTCCGACAGATGGTGGGGCTGCCCGAGGTCTTCTGGGGGATCGTGAACGAGGGGGCCTCGCTCAACAGCGTGCTGGGCCTCGCCGCCGCCCGCGAGGCGGCCGGCGTCGAGGTGCGCGAGCGGGGCCTGGCGGGCAGGGAGGATCTCCCGCGGCTCGTCGTCTACGCCTCCGAACACGCCCACTCCTCGATCGACAAGGCGGCGATCACGCTCGGCTTCGGGACGGAGGGCCTCCGCAAGATCCCCGTCGACGACGCCTTCCGGATGATCCCGGACGCGCTCGAGGAGGCGATCGCCGAGGACAAGTCCGCCGGTCGGATCCCGGTCTGCGCGGTCGGTACGGTGGGGACGACCTCCACCACCAGCATCGATCCGATCGAGGAGATCGCCCCGATCTGTGAGCGGGAGGGGATCTGGCTTCACGTCGACGCCGCCTACGGCGGGGCCGCGGCCGTCGTCCCCGAGAGGCGCGACGTCCTGGCGGGCTGCGAGCAGGCCGACTCGGTGATCGTCAACCCCCACAAGTGGCTCTTCGTGCCGATCGACCTGAGCGTGCTCTTCACCCGGCGCCCGGGGGTTCTCCGCCACGCGTTCAGCCTGGTGCCCGAGTACCTGCGTGACGCCCGCGGGGAGACCGTGGAGAACCGGATGGACTACGGGATCACGCTGGGGCGGAGGTTCCGCGCGCTCAAGTTGTGGTTCGTGATCCGCGCCTTCGGCGCCGCGGGCCTCGCCGACCGGGTGCGGGATCACCTGGACCTGGCCGGCGAGCTGGCCGGCTGGATCGATGCCCACCCCCGCTTCGAGCGGCTCGCGCCGACGCCGCTGTCGGTCGTGTGCTTCCGGGCGGTCCCGCCCGAGCTCGAGGGGGACAGGGCGGCGCTGAACGACTACAACGAGCGCCTGCTCGAGGCGATCGACGCGGACGGCGAGTTCTTCCTCACCCACACGAGGATCGAGGGCCGCTTCGCGATCCGGGTCGCGGTGAACGGCCTCCGGACCAGGGCGCCCCACGTGCGCGAGGCGTGGCGGGCGATCCGGGAGACGGAGCGGGGGATCGCCGGCTAGCTGCCGAAGAGCCTGGATACCTTCATCCGGAATCCCGGCAGGACGGCCCCGCCGTCGATCTCCTCGTCGCCGGTCAGGAGTCGAATCTCCTCGCGCGAGCGGTAGACCGTTACGCTTCGGTGGCGGGGATCGACCACCCAGACGAGACGGGAGCCGGCGTCCAGGTAGTCCATCACCTTGAAGTGGATCTCGGAGACGGTGTCCGACGGAGAGACGATCTCGACCGCCAGGTCGGGGGCGAGGGGAGCGAATCCAGCGGGATCGAACGTCAGCCGGTCCTCGGCGACGAACGCCACGTCGGGAGCCCGAACCGTCGGCGGTTCGTCGAAGAGGACGAACCCGGTCTCCGCCGTGACCACCTCGCCGAGCCCGCGCTCGCTCACGAACGAATGGAGAACGGCGGCGACGTGAACGGCGATCCCGCCGTGCTCGAAGCCTGCCGGCGGCTCCTTGACGACCTCTCCACGCACGAGCTCCCTGCGCCCACCGTCGTCGGGAAGTCGTTCGAACTCCTCGATCGATACGGCCGCCGTATCGACGGAGCCCTCGTCTGCTCGATCCATCGCCATGCTTCTGAAGCTAGAAAGGTGGCGAGCAGCAGGCCACGAGATTGACCGGGGGCGCGGGTCGCCGTGGCTTTCCACACAGGGGAAATGTTCGTCAGATCAGCGCTGTCTCCTCCCCGCCTGTCAAGATGACTCCGGCATCACCGGGCAGGGGGGGACGGTCCAGGGGCTCGTCCTCGCGCAGACGGATCGCCGCCGGCGGGAGCCCCGATCCGGTCGGGAACCCGAGATCGAGGTGCTGGGGGTTGCCGGGGCGGCGCGCTGGTACGGCGGCTCCCGGGCCGCGGCCGGCATGATCCGGATCACGACGAAGGAGTGAACGTTTTCGGCCCGGCTCCTCCGTGGTAGTTTTCGGAGAGCCATGAGGATCCCGAAGACCCTCCCGATCGCGCTGCTGATCGTCTCGCTGGCTCCCGCGCCCGCGGCAGGCCAGACGACGGAGGGCGAGCTGGCCGCCGTCTGCCCCATCGAGGCCGCGAACCCCTCCACCGCCGTCGTCGGAGGGCGGGTCCTGAACACGTCGGCGACCGCGCTGCCGGGCGCCGAGGTGGAGCTCACCTGGACGGGGAGCGAGACCGGCGAGCCGGTGGTGGCGAAGACGCAGACGAACGTGCGCGGCCTCTACGCCTTCTGCGGCGTGCCCCGCTTCGGGTCGATCGAGCTGAAGACGGTGTTTCTGGGCGACAGCGCGGGTCGCTCCTTCTCGCTGGACGCGGAGAAGGGCCTCCTGCTGGCGGATCTGGTCCTCGCCGAGAGCGTCCCGGTGGCCGCCACCAGCTCGATCCTCGTCCTCGACACCCGGGAGGTCCCGGGCGAGGGGGCGGAGGTCGCGGGCCGGGTCTTCGGCACGATGTCCGGCTCCCCGATCCCGGGGGCGCAGGTGTCGATCGCGGGGCTCGAGGCGGGCACGCTCACCGACGAGACCGGGCGCTTCACGCTTTCGGGCCTGCCGGCGGGACGCCACACGGTGCGGGTGGAGTACTTGGGGTACGGTGCCGCCGAGGCGCCGATCGGCCTGGAGGCGGGCCGGCGGACGGGGCTCGCGGTGGAGCTCGCCCCCGAGGCGATCGCCGCCGAGCCGATCGAGGCGACCGTCACCCCGATCGTCAGGCGGCGCGACGAGGCACGGGGCCACCAGGCCCACCGGATGACCGCCGACGAGATCGAGGAGGTCCCCGCCACCCGGGCGACCGACCTGGTCCGGCGGATGGTGTCGGGGATCCGGGTGGTCCCCGACCCGGACACCGGCTGTCCCATGATCTTCTATCGCGGCCACTCCACCCTCCAGAACCGGGGCTACACCGCCCCCCTGGTCGTGGTGGACGGAATCCCCTCCCAGGACACCTGCATCCTCGACACGCTCGACCCCGTCGAGATCGCCGAGATCGAGGTGCTGGGCGTGGCCGGGGCTGCGCACCACTCCGGCGGCTCCCGGGCCGCCGCGGGCATGATCCGGATCACGACGAAGGAGTAGATCCCCCCGGACGACATTCGTTACTGATCAGTAGCGAACAATGTTTTCGCCGACCCCTGGACGATCGTCCCCGGTGCGGCGAGCTTGATTGAGACTCGGTATCAATCACTGACATCCATCCGCTCCGGCCCGGGAGATTCGATCATGCCGAACCGAGCGTTCTTCAAGCTTTTCGTCGCGATGGCGGGGGTGCTTCTGCTTCCGTCCGTGAGCCATTCGCAGGAGACGGCGGCCACGGTGTCCGGCGTCGTCCGCTCCTCCGACGGCGAGGCGCTGGGTGGCGCCGACGTGATCGTCACCGGAGCCGCCCTGGCGTATCCTCGCGTGGTCGTCACCGAGCCCGACGGCACCTTTCGGGTCGGCGGGCTTCCGGCGGGCGAGCTCCGCGTCCGCTTCCATGCGTACGGCTACGAGTCCGCCGAGCGGAGGGTGGCCCTGGAGGAGGGAGCGAGCGGCGTGATGGACGCGACGCTGAGGGCCTCGCCCATCGTCCTGCGATCGATCGAGGTCGTCACCTCCACCCGCTCGATCGCGGAGCTGACCGAGGTGCCGGCGGCGGTCTCGGTGGTCGACCGGGAGCAGATCGACGAGCAGAGCGCGTTCACCACCGACCTGGGACAGATGCTCGAGCAGACGGTCCCCGGCCTCGCGCCCTCGACCGGCACGGCCAGCAACTTCGGGCAGACCCTGCGGGGACGCGACCTCCACGTTTTGATCGACGGCGTTCCCCTCTCGACCCCGCTGCGGGACGGCAAGCGGAGCCTCAAGTCGATCGACCCCGCGGCGATCGAGCAGATCGAGGTGGTCCGGGGGGCCAACGCGGCGTTCGGCTTCGGGGCCACCGGCGGGATCGTCAACGTCGTGACGCGGGCGCCCGGGGTGGGCGAGATCGGCCACCGGACCCGCGTCAGGATCGGGGTCTCGACGACCCATCCCGACGGCAGCGTCGACGCCCGGCTCTCCCACCACCTCTCGGGCGGCACCGGCACCGTCCGCTACTCGGGGGGTCTCGCGCTGGAGCAGACGGGCCGGGTGTACGACGCCGACGGGGATCTGGCCCCGCTCGATCCGCTCGGGCAGGGCGGGCTCGC
>JAWVZN010000048.1:0-19604 GCA_033722155.1 Gemmatimonadota bacterium
CCCCCGCCTCCTCCAGGTCGCGGAGCACGGTCGAGGTGTGGGGGCGGCTCGCGCCGATGATCTGCGCCATCGAGGAGTGGGTCAGGGGGTGGGTGAGCGGGACGAAGACGCCGTCGCCGCCGGCGGCGAAGTCGAGCAGCAGCTCGCTCAGCCGCACCGGGACCTCCGCGGACATCGCCGAGAGCATTCGCTCGGCGAGCCGCTCGAGTCGGCGGGTGAACTCCCGGGTGACGGAGACGATGAGCTCCGGATGGCTTTCGGCGATGGCGAGAAAGTCTCGTTTGGAGACCGCCAGAGCGCGGACCGGCTCCATCGCCACGATCTCGTAGGCCGCCTCCCGGCCCTCCTCGATCAGGGCCCGGGCGCCGGTGATGTCGCCCGGCCGGAACACGTAGACGATCCGCTCCAGCCCGTTCGCCGAGACCCCCACCATCTTCGCGAGCCCCTCGAGAAGGAACAGGAGGCGCGACGGCGGATTCAGCAGCGGCTCCAGCCGCTCGTCCGCCTCGAAGGTCGTCTCTCGCGCCCGCTCCGCGAGGGCCGAGCGGGAGGCGGCGGGGACGTCCGCGAGCGCGGGGATCCCGTCGAGAAGGCCCGGTTCGATCATCGAAATCTCCTGAAGAGGTCTTTCGTTACGAAGTCCGTGGTACGCTGAACGTCGAAACGGGCGCGAACCGATCGCGGGTCCGCGCCCGTTCCCGAGCGTCGCGTCGGGGTTCGCCCGCTAGTCGAGCATCGCCACCGGGCGACCGGAACGCTCGGAGTCGAGCAGCTCGTCGACGTCGCCCGTCTCCACGATCTGCCGAAGCCGGTTCGGGCGCACCAGCAGGCCGCGGCGGCTCCGGCGCTGCACCGCGTCGAGGGCCTCGAGGTCGCGCAGCACCGTGGAGGTGTGAGGCCGGCTCGCCCCCACGATCTGGGCCATGACCTCGTGGGTGAGCGGGTGGGCGAGGGGGACGAGCTCTCCACCCTTCTCCTCGCTGTTCCCGTCCGCGAAGTCGAGCAGCATCCGGCTGATCCGCACCGGCACCTCGGTGGAGGTGGCGGCCATCATCCGCTCGGTCATCGTGGAGAGCTGGCGCGACACCTCGCGGGCCAGCGCCAGGATCACCGAGGGGTGGGACCGGCCGACGATCAGGAGGTCGCGCTTTCCGAGGGCGAGCGCGCGGCCGTCGCACATCGCCGCCGCCTCGTGGTCCCTCGGGGGGTTGTCGAGCAGCGCGCCCGGGCCCACCACGTCGCCCGGACGGTGCACGTGCAGGATCCGCTCGTGCCCGTTCGCGCTCACCCCCACCAGCTTCACCAGGCCCTCGATCACGACGAGGAGTCGCTGGGGCGGCTGGCCGAGCGGAACCAGCCGCTCGTCCTCGGAGAACTCGATCTCCCGGGCACGCTCGGCGAGCGCCTCCCGGGCGGGGGCGGGCAGCGAGGCGAACGGACGGGCTTCCTGGATGGTATCGAGCTTGACGGTCATCGGTATTCCCTCCGGTTCGAGAAGGGCGCAACCCCTGGATGTACCTGGACCAGTTCCAATCCTACACCCCGCCCCGAAATCGGACAAGGCTGGTCGTGATTCTCCGTGACGACTCGCACGGTATCCGACCCGATGCGAAGCCGTCTGTCATCTATCGTACCTGCCCCGGGAGGATCGTCTCCACTGGACACCGGCGGCGCCGATCCCCTACGATGGGGGGCGATGGCCGCCTCCCCCCTCGACCGATGGCCCCTGATCCGCCAGATCCGCGAGCGCGCCGACGGCACCGGCGAGGAGGCGATGAGCGGGGCCACCCGGAGCCTGGAGGCCCGAACCGAGAACGCCGAGGCCGCCCGAACGGTGTGTCCCTACTGCGGGGTCGGCTGCGGCCAGCTCGCCTGGCACGCCGACGGCGAGCTCCTCGCCATCGAGGGCGATCCCGAGAGCCCGATCAACCAGGGCACGCTTTGTCCCAAGGGCGCCGCCTCCCGCGAGCTGATCACCCATCCCGGCCGGCTGAAGAGCGTCAAATACCGGGCGCCGGGGGCGCGGGAGTGGGCCGAGATCGGCCTCGAGGAGGCGATGGACCGGATCGCCGACCTCGTCTGGGAATCGCGCCGCCGCACCTTCGTCGAGGAGCAGGACGGCGAGCGGATCGTGCACACCCCCGCGATCGCCCACCTCGGCGGCGCCACCCTCGACAACGAGGAGAACTACCTCCTCAAGAAGCTCTTCACGGCCGGGCTCGGGATGGTGGCCGTCTCCAACCAGGCGCGAATATGACATAGCAGCACGGTGCCCGGGCTGGGCACCTCCTTCGGGCGGGGCGGGGCGACGACGGCGCAGCAGGACCTGGCGAACGCCGACTGCGTGCTGATCCAGGGCTCGTCGATGGCCGAGGCCCATCCGGTGGGATTCCGGTGGGTGACGAAGGCGCGCGAGCGCGGCGCCACCGTGATCCACGTCGACCCCCGGTTCAGCCGCACCAGCGCGATGAGCGACCTGTGGGTGCCGATCCGCGCCGGCGGGGACATCGCGTTCCTGGGCGGGCTCGTCCGCCACGTGATCGAGAACGATCTCGCCTTCCGCGAGTACGTAGTCCACTACACCAACGCGCCGGTGATCCTGAAGGAGGAGTACGCCGACGCCGAGGATCTGGAGGGTCTCTTCTCCGGCTGGGACGCGGAGAAGGGGAAGTACGACCCCGCGAGCTGGCGCTACGAGGGGGACGACCTCGGCCGGCCCCGGAAGGACCCCTCGCTGGAGCACCCCCGCTGCGTCTACCGGGTGCTGGAGCGCCACTTCGCCCGCTACACCCCGGAGATGGTGGAGCGGGTGGCCGGGATCCCGCCCGCTCTGTTCCACCGGGTGGCCGACGCGCTCGTCGAGGCCTCGGGCCCCGAGCGGACCGCGGCGATCTGCTACGCGGTCGGGTGGACCCAGCACTCCAAGGGGGTCCAGATCATCCGCACGGCGGCGATCCTCCAGATGCTGCTCGGCAACGTCGGCCGGCCCGGGGGGGGGATCCTCGCGTTGCGGGGCCACGCCTCGATCCAGGGATCGACCGACATCCCCACCCTCTACGACATCCTGCCCGGCTACATGCCGATGCCGAAGGCGGGGGCGGGCGAGGAGACCCTCGCCGGATGGCTCGACAACCACCGCAAGGAGACCGGGTGGTGGTGCCACCTCGAGGCGTACGCGGTGAGCCTGATGAAGGCGTACTACGGCGCGGCCGCCACCGCGGAAAACGACTGGGGGTGGGCGTGGCTCCCGCGGGTGACGCGCGACCACTCCCACTTCTCCTACTGGACGGAGATGGCCGACGGAAGGATGGAGGGGCTCTTCTGCATCGGCCAGAACCCCTCGGTGGGGGCGCAGAACGCCCGGCTCGAACGGCGCGCGCTGGCGAAGCTGAAGTGGCTGGTGGTGCGCGACATGGTGGAGATCGAGCCGGCCGTCTTCTGGCATCCCGACGCCCCCGAGGTGCGGCGCGGCGAGCTCGTGCCCGAGGAGATCGACACCGAGGTGTTCCTCCTGCCCGCCGCCGGCCACGTGGAGAAGGAGGGGGCGTTCACGAACACCCAGCGGATGCTCCAGTGGAGGGAGAAGGCGGTCGACCCGCCGGGCGACGCCCGCAGCGACGCCTGGTTCGTCCACCAGCTCGCCCTGCGGCTGAAGGCGAAGGCGGAGGCGAGCGACGACCCCCTCGACGAGCCGCTCCGGGCGCTCGACTGGTGGTATCCGGAGACCCCCGAGGGGGAACCGGAGATGGAGGCGGTGCTGGCCGAGATCAACGGGTGGCGGACCGACCCGGACGAGGGCGGCGACGCCCCCCACCACGGGGCCCGGGTGGAGGGGTTCGGCGAGCTCGCGGCCGACGGCTCGACCGCCTGCGGCTGCTGGATCTACTCCGGCGTGTACGGCCCGGACGGGGTGAACCGGGCCCGGAAGCGGGACCCCTCCGGACCCTACGGCCACGGCTGGGGATTCGCCTGGCCGTCCGACCGGCGGATCCTGTACAACCGCGCCAGCGCGCGGCCCGACGGCCGCCCGTGGAGCGAGCGGAAGGCGCTGGTGTGGTGGGACGAGGAGGAGGGGCGCTGGACGGGCCACGACGTCCCCGACTTCCCGGCGGAGAAGCCCCCCGGCTTCGAGCCGCCGGAGGGCGCGACCGGGATGGACGCCCACCCGGGCGACGCCCCGTTCGTCATGCACGAGGACGGGCTCGGCCGGCTGTTCGTGCCGGCGGGGCTGGAGGACGGCCCGCTCCCGACCCACTACGAGCCGCTCGAGTCCCCGGGGAGGCGGAACCCGCTCTACCGCCAGCGGGAGAATCCCGCGGCGCGGTGGTTCCGGAGGCCCGACAACCCGTTCGCGGCTCCCGGCGACCCCCGCTTCCCCCACGTCCTCACCACCTACCGTCTCACCGAGCACCACACCGCCGGCGGGATGAGCCGCACCCTCTCCCACCTCTCCGAGCTCCAGCCGGAGCTGTTCGTGGAGATCTCCCCGGAGCTGGCCGACGAGCTCGGGGTCGACCACGGCGCGTGGGTGACGGTGGCGACTCTCCGGGGGGCGATCGAGGCGCGGGCGATGGTGAGCCGGCGGATGCGCCCGCTCACGCTCGACGGCCGGACCGTCCACCAGGTCGCGATGCCGTTCCACTGGGGTCCCGCGGGCCCGAACCGCGGCGACGTGGTGAACGACCTGATTCCCCTCTCGGGCGAGCCGAACGTGACGATCCACGAGTCGAAGGCGCTCACGTGCGCGGTGATCCCGGGCCGCCGGCCCGCCGACCGGGAGTACCTCGCGTGGATGGAGGAGACCTTCGGCGACGCGGGGGAGTCCTGATGGCGATCGGTGACGGGCCGGCGGGCACGAACCAGGGGGAGCACGACTACGCCGAGCGCGGCGTCACGGTGGGCTTCTTCACCGACCCCACGGTGTGCATCGGGTGCAAGGCGTGCGAGGTCGCCTGCAAGGAGTGGAACGGGGTCCCCGCCGAGGAGGACGACACCTGGACCGGCGACTCCTACGACAACACCGGGGCGCTCGGGGCCTCCACCTGGCGCCACGTGAAGTTCCTCGAGCAGCCGGAGCGGCTGGGCCGGCAGGTGGCCGGCCCGATGGGGCTGGCGGAAGCGGGGGAGGAGGCGGAGGATCCGTTCCGGTGGGTCTTCCTCTCCGACGTGTGCAAGCATTGCGAGCACGCCGGCTGCCTGGAGGCGTGCCCCACCGGCTCGATCGTCCGCACCCCGACCGGCGCCGTCTACGTGCAGGACGACGTGTGCAACGGGTGCGGCTACTGCGTGGTCTCCTGCCCGTTCGGGGTGATCGACCGCCGCCCCGAGCCGCTGCCCGGCGCCGGCGGAGCGTTCAAGTGCACCTTCTGCTGGGACCGCCAGTCGAGCGGGCGGGTGCCGGCCTGCGCCAAGGCGTGCCCCACCGAGTCGATCCGGTTCGGTCCGCTGGACGAGCTCCGGGAGGAGGCCGCCGGCCGGGTCGGGGAGCTGCACGCGCGTGGGGTGGAGGACGCCGCCGTGTACGATCCCCGCGACACCTCCGTCGGCGGCACCCACGCGATCTCGCTGCTGCTCGGCGATCCCGAGCCGTGGGGCCAGCCGCCGCGGCCGGAGGTGCCGACCGTGCGGCTCGCCGCGGCGTGGACCTCGGCGATCGCGACCGCAGCGGCGGCGATCGCGGCCACCTTCGCCGCCTTCCTGCTGGCGTGACGGCTCCCGGCTACTTCGGCCGCCCGGTCGTGAAGCCACCGGTGTGGACGTGGGAGGTGCCCCTCTACTTCTTCGTCGGCGGGATGGCGGGGATGGCCGCGGTGGTGGCCGCGGCGGCGTATCTCGCGGCGGCCGACCCGGGGCTCGTCCGGGCCGCGGTTTGGCTGGCGGTGGGGGGGTCGGCGGTCTCCACCGTGCTGCTCGTCATGGACCTCGGCCGGCCCGCCCGCTTCCTCAACATGCTCCGCGTCTTCAAGTGGCGGAGCCCGATGTCGGTGGGGGCGTGGACGCTGAGCGCCTTCGGGGCCCACGCCGGCGCGGCCGCGCTGCTGCTCGAGTGGATCGGGCCGGCGGCCCCGCCGGCGGAGGTCGTCCCGTTCCTCCGGGTCCTGCTGTGGCTCGCCCTCGCCGGGGCGGCGGTGTACGGCGCCGTCCTCGCCACCTACACCGGCGTCCTGATCGGGGCCACCGTGATCCCCGCCTGGTTCTCCCGCCACCGGGGGCTGCCGCTCCACTTCGGGGCCGCCGGACTCGGGAGCGCCGCGGCGGCGCTGGTGCTGCTCGGCTTCGACGAGCCCGCGCTCGTCGCCCTCGGCGCGGCGGCGGCCGCCGTGGAGACCGGGTTCGGGGCGTGGATCGAGGCGCGCCGCCACGGCGCGGCCGACCGCGCGCTGCGGGAGGGGCGCTCGGGATGGATGCTCCGCTCCAGCGGGGCGCTCGCCGGACCGGCGGCGCTCGTCCTGTGGCTCGCCGGTGCGGCGCCGTGGGCGGCCGGCGTCTTCCTCGCCGGCGCGCTGCTCGGCCGCTACGGGTGGATGGAGGCGGGCCGGGCGTCGGGCCGCGACCCCGAGGCGACCTTCGCCGCCCAGCAGGGCGGGTAGAAGCCGGAGGCCCGGTCGAGCGGGAGGGCGGCCGGCGGGAAGCCTGACCCCCCTCCGATGCCCTCGAAAACTCGAGTTTCGCGTTCGGCACGCAACTCGAGTTTTCGAGTGCGCGCCGGCCCCTTCTGCCGGTTCCCGAAACCCGGCTCAGACCGCCTTGCTGACGCTCGCGAAGTGGAAGGAGGAGGCGCGGACGGCGGGGACGAGCGCGGGCTCGATCGCCCAGTCGGCGTCGGCCACCCGCACCGGCCGGCTCAGCGCCTCCACGCGGGAGAGAACCCGCAGGGGCGACTCGTTCCACCGGAAGTTGTTCACCGCGTGGCGGATCCGCCCGCCCTCCACCCAGAAGGTGCCGTCCCGGGTGAGGCCGGTGAGGGTGAGGTCGCGCGGGTTCAGCTGGCGGATGTACCACAGGCGGGTCACCAGCACCGCCCGCTCGGTCTCCTCGATCAGCCGCTGCAGGCTCCGGTTCTGGCCGGCCATGACGACGTTCGTGGAGGAGGGGACGGGCTCGACCCCGTGCTTCTCCGCCCACCACCGGTCGTACTGGAGCGTCTCCACGACCCCCTCGTCCACCCACACCGTGCGCCGGGCGGGGAGCTGCCCGCTCGCCCACGGGCGGCCCGGCAGCTCGGGGTGGAGGGGGTCGGTCTCGATCGTGACCTCGGGGGACAGCAGGCGCTCCCCCTGCTTCGTCTCCCCCTCCGGCGCCGAGAGGAACGAGCGTCCCTCCATGGCGCGGCGGGCGTCCATGGAGCGCACCAGCGCCCCGGCCATCACCGACACCGCCACCGGCTCGAGGATCACCGGGTAGTCCCCGGCCTCGAGCGGGCGGGCCTCCCGGGCGGCCAACGCCTTGTCGGCCGCGATCCGCGCCCGGGCCGCGGCGTCGAGCGCGGCGGCGTCGTGGAGCTGCACCCCGGACCATCCCGAACCCGTGCCGTCGGGGGTCCGGACCGTGTTCGTGTACTCCAGCCGGGTCTCGGGGTGGTAGACGAACAGGCCGCTGGAGTTGGCGGTGGCGAGCGCGCCCGCGCCGTTCTGCAGGAAGCCCGAGGCGATCACGTCGCGGGAGTCGGCCTCCCGGATCGCCGCCGAAGCGGCCTCGGCGCGCTCGGCCGGGCCGTACCTCTCGGTCGCCTCGCTGTACGCGTCGGGCTCCGGGTACTCCCCCGGCCCGACCGGGGGGACGTACTCGGGATCCTCCGGGGCGAGCCGGGCGGCGGTCTCCGCACGGCGGGTCACCTCCACGAGCGCCTCGTCGTCGATCCCGTTTGTGGTGGCCGAGCCGCTCCGGGTGCCGAACGCGGCGGTGACCCGCACGTCGACGTCGACGGTCTGGGCGGCGGTGGTGACCCCGTTCTCGGCGAAGCGGGTGTTGCCCCCCTCGCGCGAGTAGAGGCCGATCCGGACGTCGTCGGCCTTCGAGGCGGCGAGCACCGCCTCCACGATCCGGCGCGCCTCCCGCTCGGTCAGGATCGCCACGGCGTCGCGCGTGAGGGGATCACGTCGGCAGGACGGCCACGTCGCGGAAGACCGCCGGCGGGCATCCGTGGGAGACCGCGTTCGACTGGCCCGGCTGACCCTTGCCGTCGTTGTAGGAGCCGTACGTCTCGTAGGTGTCCGGCCCGCCCAGCGCGGAGCAGGAGCGCCAGAACTCGAGGGTGTTCCCCTGGTAGGCGACGTCGCGCATCATCTCCGCCTTCCTCCCGTTGCGGATCCGCCACGTCCCCTGGCCGGCGAACTGGAAGTTGTACCGCTGCTGGTCGATCGAGTAGGAGCCCCGGGTGTCCACCAGGATCCCGTCGTCCACCCCGGCGATCAGGTCCTCGAGGGTGCCGCCGTCCGGGTCGGGGGGAAGGTTGATGTTCGGCATCCGCTGGAACTGGATCAGGTTCCACTCCTCGCCGTAGGAGCAGCCGTGGGAGCGCTCCACGCCGGTCTCCTCGGCGATCCAGTGGACCTGGTCGCGGGTCGTCTGGTAGTCGACGAACACCCCGTCCTTCACCAGGAACCACCGGTCGGCGGGAACCCCGTCGTCGTCCCACCCCACGGTGGCGAGCGCCCCGGGCTCCTGCTTCTCGGCCTCGAAGGAGACGATCTCGCTCGCGTACTGGAGCGTGTTGAGCCCGTCGGGCGTGCAGAAGGAGGTGCCGGCGTAGTTCGCCTCGTATCCCAGCGCCCGGTCGAGCTCGGTGGGGTGGCCCACCGACTCGTGGATCGTGAGCCACAGGTGGCTCGGAAGCAGCACCACGTCCATCCGGGTGGGCTCCTCGATGGAGGGCGCGGTCAGCTTCTCCTCGGTCCGCTCGGTGGCGCGCCGGACCCGCTCCTCGAAGTCGATCGACTCGATGAACTCCCAACCGGCCCCGGCGTTCGTCTGGATGTCCGTCCAGTCGGCGAAGTTGCCCGCCTGCCGGTCCACCTTCGTGACCGACCACGGCAGCATCACCCGGAGGAACGTCTGGTCGACGTCGGTTCCCTCGGTGGAGGCGAAGTAGCGCTCCTGCTTCTGGAAGTCGATGCCGCTGGAGGCGAAGCTCGCGCCGGCCGACATCGCGACGTCGTTGAGGCCGAGCAGCATCTCGATCTTGTCGTCGATCGGGACCGCGAAGGGGTCGATCTCGTGGGGGGTCTCCCACGAGGCGTCGGGATAGGCGTCGACGGGGGCGAGCCGCACCGGCGCGTGGGGGATCGTGGCGTTCCGCTTCGCCTGGTCCACCGCCTGCCGGGCGACCCGGACCACCTCCTCCTCGGTCACGACGCGGCTGGCGGCGAAGCCCCACACGCCGTCGGCCAGCACCCGGACGCCGAAGCCGTAGGTCTCCCGGTCCGAGGTGCCCTCCACCCGGGCCTCGCGGGTCCGGATCGTCTGGTAACGGTGGCGGCTGATCCGGACGTCGGCGTAGGAGGCTCCCGCCGAGCGGGCGGCCTCGAGCGCCACCGCGGCGAGCTCCTCCCGCTTCGCCTCGATCCATCCCCGCAGCGGCGCCGGCAGCGGCGGCGCGATCGACGGCGGCAGGGCGAGGGCTCCGGCGGCGAGGGCCGAGCTGTGGAGAAAGGCGCGTCGCTTCATCCGCCCGCCGAGGTTAGACGGTGCCGCGGCGGGCCGGCAACCCTCACGGCGACGGCTCGAGCGACGGACGGCTCCGCCCCTCCAGCGGGAGCCGGCGCCCGTCGGAGAGGACGACCGCCGCCCGGGACACCCTCCACCGCCCCCCCTCGCGGGCCAGGTCGGCGTAGAGGAGGGCGGTGTCCCGCGCCCCCACCACCCGGGCGACCAGCCCGAGCGCCCGTTCCTCCCGGCCTTCCTCGCGGCGCACCGGCTCCATCCGGAGCGGGTCGAGGGCGCGGAAGCCGCCCACCAGACCGACCACGGTGTTGTCCGCGAGCACCCGCGAGCGGGCGGCCGCCAGGGGACCCTCCTCCGGGCCGCCGCCGGCCCGCGAGCCGTACAGCAGGAAGGCGACGAGCGCGACCAGCGCCCCGGCGAGGAAGACCAGAACCAGGCGGGTGCCCGAGCTCACCCCTCCGCCTGGCGCCGCAGCGCGTCCAGCCCCTCCTCGATCCGCTCCACGAACCACCCCTCCCCGGCCTCCTCGAGCAGCGGCAGCAGCTCTTCCGGGGTCTCCTCCAGGTACTTGCTCCGCAGCCCCTCGTGCTCGTGCTCGACGGTGTCGCGGATGTTGTGGAGGCGGTCGGCGGCCTTCACCAGCCGCACCTCCCGGGGGCCGTTCCGCAGGCCGGACCAGTAGATCCTCGGGTCCCGCTCGATGTCGAGGGCGCGAATGTTCCAGGAGAGGAGCGTCACCCCCTCCTGCACCCGCCGCCCCCACTTCTCGTGGAGCACCGTGGGGTGGACCTCGCAATCCTCGAGGACGTCGTGCAGCAGGGCGATCGCCAGGGTGGCGTCGTCGACCGTCTCGGGGAGCTCCTCCTCGAGGATCTCCCGCACCGCCCGGGGGTGGTGGATGTAGAGCTCGCCCGAGGCCCGGGTCTGGCCGGCGTGGGCCGCCTCGGCGAACGCGTCGACCTCCACGAGGTCGATCTCGGGGCCGGATCCGTCACCGCGGGACACGCCGGGAACCTAAGGGTTTTTCGTTGACACCGCTCCGGGATGGGGCTAGTATGTCGCCGCTTCCAGGGATCACACGTTCGAGGGATCGACCGCACGAAGGACGAGCGCGCCGGACTCGAAGATGGACCGAGAGTCCCGGCGCTTTTTTTCTGCGCGCGTCCCGCCTGGAAGACGGCAACGGCGCCGAAACGAAGTGAAACGCACGCAAGGAGCAAGAGAGAGCATGTCCGACCGAAAGACCGGTACCGTGAAGTGGTTCAACGACGCCAAGGGCTTCGGCTTCATCGAGCAGCCCGAGGGCCCCGACGTCTTCGTGCACTTCTCCGCGATCAACCAGGAGGGCTTCAAGAGCCTGGCGGAGAACGACGAGGTGGAGTTCGAGGTGGTGGAAGGCCCGAAGGGGCCGCAGGCCGCCAACGTCGTCAAGGCCTGATCCGGCTCGATCGACGACAGGCCGCCGAACGGCGGCCCGACCGACGAGAGCCCCCGCCGTTCCGGCGGGGGCTTTTCGTTTCACCCCCCGGCGTGCTCGTCGGCCCACCCGACTCCGAGCCGCTCGGCCAGGTCGAGCGCGTTCCACGGGGCGTGGCCGCGGGCGTCGTTGTCGAAGTAGACGTACACGTCCCGGCTCTTCCGCCGCGGCGCCGCCAGGCCGGTGAGCCGCTCGGCGTCGTCGGGCTCGCCGCCGTCCCGCCAGGCGCGGATCCGGTCGGCCCACCGGTCGAGCTCCCCGTCGCCGTACCCGCTCGCGTACGTCTCCGGCGAGCCGTGGAGCCGCAGGTAGACGAAGCCGGCGGTGAGCTCCTCGGTGTAGGGCCACTCCCCGCTGTCGGCGAACACGATCGCCACCCCGTGATCCCGGGCGAGGCGGGGGAAGGCGTCGTCGAAGAAGCTCTCGTGGCGCGGCTCGACGGCGTGGCGCATCCGGTGGTTCTCCTCCACGCCGGTGAAGCTCTCCTCGACGACGTCGGGGTCGTGGTCCCCGGCGAGGTCGGCGGCGGATTCGGTGTCCTTCGGCAGCAGCTCGAGGAACCGCTCCACCCGGTCGGCGTCGAACTCCAGCCGCCCGGGCAGCTGCCAAAGGATCGGGCCGAGCTTCCCGCCGAGGGCGAGCGGGCCCGAGGCGAGGAAGTTGGCGACCGCCTCCCGCGGCTCGTTCAGCCGCTTCGAGTGGGTGATGTAGCGGCTCGCCTTCACCGCCCAGACGAACCCGGCGGGGGTCCGCTCGTACCAGTCGCGGAAGGTGGCGGGGCGCTGGAGGGAGTAGAAGGTGCCGTTGATCTCGAGCGAGGCGAAGCGGTCCGCCGCGTACTCGAGCCGGCGGCTCTTCGCGAGATCGCCGGGATAGAAATCCCCCTGCCAGGCGTCGTAGCTCCAGCCGGAGAGCCCGATCCGGACCTTGGCCATCGGATCAGCGGGACTGGTGCTCGCCGCAGAAGTAGGTGGGGCGGCCCGACACCTCGATCTTCTCGATCTCCCCCCCGCACACCGGGCACTCCGCGCCCTCCTCGCGCCGGGGGATCAGGAAGTCGTCGGGGAACTGCTCCACCCGCGCCTCGATCGCCCGCCGCATGACGCGCCGGGCCGTCCGGTACAGCTCGCCGATCGTCTCCTCGCCGAGATCCTTCGGGCTCGCCTTCGGGTGGATGCCGGCGTGGAAGAGGGCCTCGTCGGCGTACACGTTGCCGATGCCCGCCATCCTGCTCTGGTTCATGAGCGCGCTCTTCACGGTGCCGGATCGTCCCGAGAGGGCCTCGCGGAAGTCGTCGCGGTCGAACCCGTCGGAGAGCGCGTCGGGCCCCAGGCCCCGCTCCTCGACGAACGCGTCGACGTCGTCGACCAGGCCGATCTCGCCGAAGCGCCGGGTATTGAGGAACGCCAGGTGGTTGTCGTCGGGAAAGTCGAGGACCAGCGCGGCGTGGTCGGGCCGCTCGCCGTCCTCGTAGTACTCCAGCTCGCCGGTCATCCCGAAGTGGAGGCGGAGCCAGCCGTCGTCCCCGATCTCGGCGAACAGGTGCTTGCCGTGGCGGCGACTGGAGGCGAGCTCGCTCCCCTTCAGCCGGCGCCGGACGGTGCTCGCCGAGACGTCCCGCAGCAGGTCCTCGTACAGGACGTGGGCGACCTCGATCCGCTGGTGGAGCGAGGTGGCGTCGAGGTACTCCTTGAACACTTCGACGTCGGGAAGCTCGGGCATCGCGGGCTCAGACGAACACCCCCGTCCGGACGAGCCCGATCAGGGCCACCAGCAGGGTCGTCGAGATCGCGCTGGGCGCGTACCCCCACTCCCGGCTGAACGGCCAGTAGGGAAGGGTCGCCACCGAGAGCGTCAGCAGCGCGACCAGCATGGCACCCAGAAGCATGGCGATCTCCTTCTCTTCGCGTTTCCGCGACCCCGTCCCGCGTTTCTCGTCTCCATCTTCGGGAATCCGGGACCGAGATTCCGTAAGAAGCAGGACAAGCGGATTCGCCGACGCCTATACTTGCCCGACGTGGCCGACCGCGACCGATCCGCCTCCGGCTTCGAGCGCGCGACCGGGCCGAGGGCCCGGATCGGGCTGGTCGCCGGCCCCCTCCTCTTCGCCGGGATGCTGGCCCTCGGCACGCCGGCCGGGCTGGAGCCGGACGCGTGGCGGAGCGCGGCGGTCGGCGCGCTGATGGCGACGTGGTGGATCACCGAGCCGATCCCGCTGCCGGCCACCGCGCTGCTGCCGATCGCGCTCTTCCCCCTGCTCGGCGTGGGCGACCCCGCCGAAGCGGCCGCCCCCTACGCGCACCCCCTCATCTTCCTCTTCCTGGGAGGCTTCCTGCTTGCGCTGGCGATGGAGCGGTGGGAGCTCCACCGGCGGATCGCGCTGGCGATCCTCGGGCGCACCGGGACCCGCCCCCGGGGGATCGTGGCCGGCTTCATGGCGACCGCCGGGCTCCTCAGCATGGGGATCTCGAACACGGCCACCACCCTGATGCTGCTGCCGATCGGAATCTCGGTGCTGCGGCTGACCGAGGGGCGGAAGACGGGGAGCTTCGGGGCCGCGCTCATGCTGGGGCTCGCCTTCGGCGCCTCGGTGGGGGGCGTCGCCACCCTGATCGGCACCCCGCCGAACGCCCTCACCGCGGCGTTCCTCGAGGAGGCGTACGGGGTCCGGATCGGCTTCGCGCGGTGGCTTCTGATCGGCCTCCCACTGGTCGCGGTGGCGCTTCCCGCCACCTGGCTGCTCCTCACCCGGGTCGCCTTCCGGCTCCCGCCCGGCCGGATCCCCGGCGTGGGCCGTCTGATCGAGGCGGAGCGGGACGAGCTCGGGCCGATGTCCCCGGCCGAGCGGCGGGTCTCGATCGTCTTCGCGATCACCGCCGCGGCGTGGGTCACCCGGCCGCTCCTCGAGCGCGCGATCCCCGGCCTCTCCGACGCCGGGATCGCGATCCTGGCGGGGATCGCCCTGTTCCTCGTGCCGGCGCGGGAGGGGGATCGGCTCCTGAACTGGCGGTGGGCCCGGCGGCTGCCGTGGGGGGTCCTGATCCTGTTCGGGGGAGGGCTGAGCCTCGCCTCCGCGGTCGACCGCACCGGGCTTGCGGCGTGGCTGGCGGAGTCGACCGGCGGGCTGGCCGGATCGCCCTACATCGCGGTCGTGCTCGCGGTGGTGGTGGCCACGATCCTCTTCAGCGAGCTCGCGAGCAACACCGCGAGCGCCGCCACCTTCCTTCCCGTGGTGGGTGCGGTGGCGGTGACGATGGGGGTCGACCCGCTGCTGCTCGTGATCCCCGCCGGGCTGGCCGCCAGCGGGGGGTACATGCTCCCGGTCGCCACCCCGCCCAACGCGATCGTCTACGGGAGCGGGGCGGTGACCGTCCCCCAGCTCGTCCGCGCGGGGGGCCTGCTCGACCTGCTCTTCGCGGTGCTGGTGCCGCTCGCCGCGGTGCTCCTGGTGGCCCCGCTGTTCGGGGGGTGAGCGTAGGGAAAACTCCCACGAGCCGTCACGGCCCCTTCCCGACAGACGGATCCGGGCGCGTCGCGTAGCGTGAGGGCGTGAGCGAGAGGATCTTCGACCTGGTGCCCCTCGACCCGGGAGCGGGATCGATCTGGGAGCGCGTCTACACGGTGGCGCCGCTGGTGGTGGTGGGCACCCGCGAGAGGGACGGCTGGGACCTGGCGCCCAAGCACCTCGCCCTGCCGATCGATCGGGAGCGGCTCTTCGGGTTCGTCTGCACCCCGCGTCACGCCACCTACCGCAACGCGGTCCGGGAGGGTGCGTTCACGGTGAGCTACCCGCGGCCGGACCAAGTGGTGCTCGCCAGCCTCGCGGCCTCGCCCCGATGCGGGGAGGGCGAGGCCGAGAAGCCGATCGTCGAGGCGCTTCCCACGCTTCCCGCGACCGAGGTCGACGGGATCCACCTCGCCGACTCCACCCTGTTCCTCGAGTGCGAGCTCGTCCGGACGATCGACGATCTGGGCGACAGCAGCCTGGTCGTCGGCCGCGTGGTCGTCGCCCGGGCCGACCCGGCCGCCCTCCGGGAGAGCGAGAGGGACGACGCTGCGCTGCTCCGGGAGCGGCCGCTGCTGGCGTACCTGCCTCCGGACCGCTACGCCGAGATCCGCGACTCGCGCGCCTTCCCGTTCCCCGCCGACTTCCGCCGGTGAGCCCGACCGCCACTCCCTCCGCGGACCTGCTGGAGCGCGCGCGGGTCCGCCACACGGACTTCGCGTCGCTGCTGATCGACCTCGTCGAGATGGAGTCCCCGAGCGACGATCCCGCCGCCCAGAGGCGGATCCAGGATCGTCTCGCGGACGAGCTCGAGGCGGTGGGGATGGGGGTCCGCCGGATCTCCGGCCGTCGCACCGGGGGCGCGCTGCTGGCCCGGCCCGATCCGCGGCCCCGGGGTCGCCCCTTCCAGCTCGTCCTCGGACACAGCGACACCGTGTGGCCGCTCGGGAGCGTGGAGCGGATCGGGGTCGAGGTCGCCGGCGATCGGCTGCGGGGCCCCGGCTCCTTCGACGCCAAGGGGGGTCTGGCGATGATCGTCCACGCCCTCCGCCTGATCCGCGACCTCGGGGCGAAGCCGTCCGTGACGCCGATCGTCCTGATCGACTCCGACGAGGAGATCGGGAGCCCCGAGTCGCGGCGGCACGTCGCGCGGCTGGCGCGAAGGGCGGAGCGGGCGCTGGTGACCGAGCCCGCGCTCGGGCTCGAGGGGCGGATCAAGACGCGGCGCAAGGGCGCGAGCCAGTACCGGGTCGTGGTGCGTGGCAGGAGCGCCCACGGGGGGCTCGACCCGGGGGCGGGCGCGAGCGCGATCGTGGAGCTCTCCCACGTGGTGCAGGCGATCCACGAGCTGAACGATCCCGGGCGGGGCATCACCGTGAACGTGGGCACGATCGAGGGCGGGGTCCGGCCCAACGTGGTGGCGGGCGAGGCGGTGGCGCTCGTGGACGTGCGAACCGAGCGCGCCGGGGACCGCGACCGGGTGGAGGCGGGGCTGCGCGCGATCTCCCCGGCCACCGAGGGGACCGAGGTCGAGGTGGAGCGCGAGGGCAGCCGCCCGCCGCTCGAGCCGACGCCCCGCAACCGGGCCCTGTGGCGGGCCGCCCTCGGGGCGGGCCGCGCGCTCGGGCTCGCGCTGGAGGAGGGCCTCGCCGGCGGGGTTTCCGACGGCAACACCGCCAGCCGGTTCACCGCCACCCTCGACGGGCTGGGCGCGGTCGGCGACGGGGCCCACGCCGAGCACGAGTTCGTGGATCTCGAGCGGACGGTCGACCGGATCGCCCTGCTCGCCTCGCTGATGCTGCTGCCCCCGATCCGGGGAGGGAAGAGGTGAGGCCCTTCCACAGCTCCCTCACCCGGATCGCCCGGCTCGAGGAGCGGACGTACGCCCTCGAGCGACGTCCCCGGGAGCAGTGGGGAGACGGCGACTACGTGGCCGGGGAGGTCCTCTCCGCGCCCGCGGAAGCGGGGCTCGAGCTGCCGAGCGGCCGGGTGGCGCAGATCGTGGAGGGCGACGTCGTCGTGAGCGCCCTCGGCCGCCGGGCCGCCACCCTCGAGGTCGTGGGCGACTGGAAGGCGGTCGGCGACGACGGGCGCTTCCACCTGCTGTCGGGGGGCGGCATCCTCGGGCGTTACACCTCGAAGTCGCCCCTGCTCCCCGCGCTGCCCGAGCTCGCCTACCGGGGCCACGTGACGATCGACGGCGCCGCGCGTGGGATGCGCGACTTCGTCGAGGCGGTCGCCCCGCGCGACTACGACACGCCCACGGTCCTGATCGTCGGCACCTCCATGTCGGCCGGCAAGACGACCGCCGCCCGGAACATCATCCGTCAGCTCGCGAGGCTCGACCTGCGGATCCTCGGGGCCAAGCTCACCGGGGCCGGCCGGCGCCACGACGTCCAGTCGATGGCCGACGCGGGGGCCGAGGCGATCTTCGACTTCGTCGACGTGGGCCTCCCCTCCACCGTCTGCCCGGAGGAGGAGTACCGCGCGGCGCTGTCCGGCCTCCTGTCCCGGATGGCGGCGGTGGAGGCGGACCTGGCGGTGATCGAGGCCGGTGCCTCGCCGCTCGAGCCGTACAACGGCCGCGCCGCCGTGGACGCGATCGATCACGCGGTCCGGTGCACGGTGCTGTGCGCGTCGGACCCCTACGCGGTGCTCGGGGTGATGGAGGGGTTCGGGCGGAGACCCGACTTCGTGAGCGGGATCACGACGAACACCGAGGCGGGGATCGCGCTCGTTCGGCGCCTCACCGGCCTCCCCGCGATCAACGTCCGCGACCCCTCCACCTGGCCGCGTCTCACCTCGACGGTCCGGAAGTGTCTGGGCGTATGACAAACCGTGTCCGTGGTGATAGCGTACCGCCGTTTCGCCGTCCGAAGTCGAACCCGACGCCGCCGATGCCGGAGCAGAGCCAGCCGTCGCTGATCCGCCTGATCGTCCTGATGGGGCTCTTCCTCGTCGTCGGGGGGCCGACCACCTACTTCCTGTGGCACGAGGTGAGCGACCTGCTGTACGGGAGATTCGGGGAGGTGCAGCTCCTCGTCCTCCTCGGCTCGCTGGTCGTGTTCCTCGTGCTGCTGTGGGTGCTTCGGACGTTCGTCCGGAGCATCGCCGACCCGAGCTGGAGGGAGGAGAACCCGTGACCGAGGACACCCGTCCCGTGGAGCCGAGCGAGGACGAGGAGGAGCCCGAGTTCGTCGGGACGCTCTTCGTCGTCATGGTGTTCATCATCCTCACCGCCGGCATGTGGGCGGCCGTCTACTTCATGCTGCTCGGCCGGTAGGGGGAGCGCGATGGCGTCCGGCAAGGTCCACACCTACGAGCAGGCGTTCCTGATCCTGTCGGGGGTGATGCTCGTCGTCTTCCTGGTCGCGCTCGGCTGGTCCGCCTTCGGGATGGGCATCCACCTCCCCTCGCGCGCCGGGGAGATCCCGCCCGACGAGGTGATGGAGACCCCGCCCTTCGACGAGCCCGGCGTCCACCGGGTGGGACCGGACGAATACGAGGCCGTGGTTGTGGCCCGCGCCTGGGGCTTCGTCCCGGCGGAGATCCGGGTACCGGTGGGCAAGACGATCACCTTCAAGGCGACCTCCGTGGACGTGATCCACGGCTTCAACATCGAGGGCACCCGGGTGAACCTGATGCTTCTGCCCGGCCAGATCTCCGAGCTGGAGTACACCTTCCGCGAGCCGGGCGAGCACCTGCTGATCTGCCACGAGTACTGCGGGGTGGGCCACCACGCGATGGTGGGCCGGGTGATCGCCGAGGAAGTCGACGAGGGAGCGCCGTGAGCCACGCCGTCGTCCACGACCCCGACCGATTCGAGCTGCCCCCCTCCCAGCGCTCCACCATCCGGTGGTTCGTGTACCTGGGGCTCGCCGCGATGGGGATCGCGGTGATCCACGGATTCGCCCAGGCGCTCAACTACGCGGGGATCAACATCCTGACGTGGTTCCCCGGGCTCCAGAACTACTATCAGGGCCTCACCGTCCACGGGGTGCTGAACGCGATCGTCCTCACCTTCGGCTTCGCCAACGGGTTCCTCGCCCTGACGACCGCCCGGGGCCTGGGGCGCGCGGTGCCAGACGGGATCCTGAAGGCGGGCCTCGCCGCGTTCGTCCTCGGGACCGGGCTCGCCGGCTGGGCGATCTTCAGCGGCCGGGCGAGCGTCCTGTACACCTTCTACCCGCCGCTCCAGGCCCACTGGGCGTTCTATCTCGGGCTGGCGCTCCTCGTCGTCTCCACCTGGCTCGTCTCGATCGCGCTGTTCGTGGCGCTGGCCCGGTGGCGGCGCGAGAACCCGGGCGAGCGGATCCCGCTGCTCGCCTTCATCTCGGTGGCCACCTACGCGATGTGGGATCTCGCCTCGATCGGGATCGCGGTCTCGGTCGTCTTCTACCTGCTGCCGTGGTCGATCGGATGGCTGGGCGGCTCCGACCCGCTGTTCGCCCGCACCCTCTTCTGGTACACCGGCCACGCGATCGTCTACTTCTGGCTGCTGCCCGCCTACGTGTACTGGTACGCCTTCGTCCCCCGCCACGCCGAGGGGAAGCTGTTCAGCGATCCCGTCACCCGGGTCGTGTTCCTGCTGTTCCTCGCCCTCTCGATCCCCACCGGCTTCCACCACCAGTACGCGGATCCGGGGATCACCCAGGGGATGAAGTTCACCCACACGATCCTCACCTTCGGGGTGTTCTACCCGAGCCTGATCACCGCCTTCTCCGTGGTGGCGGCGCTGGAGATGGGGGGGCGCTCCCGGGGAGGCAAGGGGCTGCTCGGGTGGTTCTTCAAGCTGCCGTGGGGCAACCCCACGCTCGCGGCGTGCGTCCTGGCGATGCTCACCTTCGTGCTCGGCGGGATCACCGGGCTGATCAACGCCAGCTACTCCATCAACGAGATCGTCCACAACACCGCCTGGATCCCGGGCCACTTCCACATGACCGTGGGGACGGCGGTGGC
>JAWVZN010000049.1:0-19187 GCA_033722155.1 Gemmatimonadota bacterium
CATGGGTCGCCTCGAACAGCGCCACACCGTCGCCCTCGTTCGAGCCGGGGGCCATCCCGAGGCCGCCGACCTGGGCGGCGGTGGCGTCGGAGAGGTAGTCGCCGTTGAGGTTCGGGAGCGCGAGCACGTCGTACTCGGCGGGCCTGAGCAGGAGCTGCTGGAACATCGCGTCGGCGATCCGGTCCTTGATCACCACCTTCCCGCCGGGATCGGTCCGCTCTCCCTCCACCCACAGGTCGTCCTCCGCAACCGTGCGGTCGCCGAACTCCTCCTCGGCCACCTCGTAGCCCCACCGGCGGAAGGCCCCCTCGGTGAACTTCATGATGTTCCCCTTGTGGACGAGGGTCACCGAGTCCCGGCCGCGATCGAGCGCGAACTGGATCGCCGCCGCGACGAGCCGTTTGGTATTCCTCTCGCTGATCGGCTTCACCCCGATCCCGGCGTCGCCGGGGATCGACGTGCCCATCTCCTCGTTCAGGAATCGGCGAACCTTCGCCTGCTCCTCGGTGCCCACCTCCCATTCGATCCCGGCGTAGACGTCTTCGGTGTTCTCCCGGAACACGACGATGTCCACCTTCTCGGGCTCGCTCACCGGCGAGGGGGTGCCCCGATACCACCGGGCCGGTCGCACGCAGGCGTACAGCTCGAGCTGCTGGCGGATCGACACGTTGAGCGAGCGGAAGCCGCCGCCCACCGGCGTCGTCAGCGGGCCCTTGATCGCCACCCGGTAGTCCCGGATCGCCTGCAGGGTGTCGTCGGGCAGGTAGGTCTCCTCGCCGTACCGCTCGGTCGCCTTCCCGCCGGCGTAGATCTCGAACCATTCCACCTTCCGGCCGTCTCCGTACGCCGCCTCCACCGCGGCGTCGAATACCCGACGCGAGGCGGCCCAGATGTCGGGCCCGATCCCGTCGCCCTCGATGAAGGGGATGATCGGCCGGTCGGGCGCGCGGACCCGGAAGGCCCGCTCGTATTCGATCCTCGCTCCCTCGCTCGGAGGGGTCAGCTGCTCGTATCCCATCGGATCTCCTCTCCATTTCGTGGATCGATCGATTGCAAGTTTCGAGGCAGGCCGGGGAAGCCGCCGGGCGGGAGGATCAGTCGGTCTCGCCCCCGCTCGCCAGGCGCGTCTTCTCCCCGATCCGGTGGATCTTCATCAGGTTGGTGCGTCCCCGGATGTCGAGCGGGGCGCCGCAGATGATGACGATCACCTCGCCCTCCTCGGCCAGCTCCTCGTCCACCAGCCGCCGCTCGGTCTCCTCGATCAGACGGTCGATGGTGTCGGCGATCTCCATCACGTAGGGGGAGACGCCCCAGTGGATCGCCAGCCGATCGCGAACACGGCGGTAGGGGGTGAAGCCGATCAGCGGCACCGAGGGGCGGTACTTGGCGAGAAGCGCCGGGGTGAAGCCCGACTGGGTGAAGGCCACGATGTACTTCGCCCGCACCTCGGCCGCCACCAGCGAGGCCGCGTCGCAGATGGCGTCGGCGAAGTCGCCCACCCGCTCCTCCACCGCGTGGGGCGCGCGGGGGACCCGCTCCATGTCCCGCTCCGCCTCGGCCACCACCCGCTCCATCATCTCCACCGCCCGCACCGGGTTCTCGCCGGTGGCGGTCTCGGCCGAGAGCATCACCGCGTCGGTCCCGTCGTAGATCGCGTTGGCCACGTCGGAGGCCTCCGCCCGGGTGGGCCGGGTGCTGGTCGTCATCGACTCGAGCATCTGGGTGGCCACGATCACGAGCCGCTGCGCGGTGTTCGCCTCCCGGATGATCCGCTTCTGGAGGATCGGGACGTACTCCGGGGGGAGCTCGACGCCGAGATCGCCGCGGGCGATCATCACGCCCTCGGCCTCCTCCAGGATCTCGCCGAGGTTCTCCACTCCCTGGGGCTTCTCGAGCTTGGCGATCACCGGGACGTCCTCGCCGCCGCACTCGGCGATCCACTCCTTCAGCTCGACCATGTCTCGACCCCGGCGGACGAAGCTGAGCGCCACGTAGTCGACCCCGTGCTCGCAGCCGAAGCGGATGTCCTCGCGGTCCTTGTCGGTGAGCGCCGGGGTGGAGATGTTCACGCCCGGGAGGTTGATCCCCTTCTTCTCCTTGAGGGTGCCCCCCTCCACCACCCGGGTCCGGACGATCCCGTCCTCGTCCACCTCCTCGACGCCCAGCACCAGGCGACCGTCGTCGAGGAGGATCCGGTCGCCGGAGGAGACGTCTTCGGCGAGCTCCCGGTAGTTGGTGGTGAGGAGCTCCCGGGTGCCGGTCTCGTCGGAGGCCTTCAGCTTCAGCTCCTCGCCCTCCTCCAGCTCCACCGCGCCTCCCTCGATCGATCCGAGCCGGATCTTGGGGCCCTGCAGGTCCTGGAGGATCGCGCACGGCCGGCCCAGCCGTTCGGAGCTCTCGCGGACCAGCCGGATCATGCGCTCGTACTCCTCGTAGTTCCCGTGGGAGAAGTTGAGCCGCGCGCAGTCCATCCCGGCCTCGACCAGCGCCTCGATGACGTCCGGATCGTCGCTGGACGGCCCGAGCGTGCACAGGATCTTGGTCCGGTTCTCCCGCTCCATGGCAGAGAAGGTACGGCGAGGCGCGGGCCGACGCATGATGACACCGGCGAGCCCGCGCTGATATATTGTGCGTCCGGGTGGGGCTGTAGCTCAGCTGGGAGAGCGCCTGAATGGCATTCAGGAGGTCGGCGGTTCGATCCCGCTCAGCTCCACCAAAGACAAAGCAGGCCTATCCGCCTCCCGCCCGCGACGTCACCGGATAACGCAGAATCACGCTTCCGCGGTAGGTCTCGGTGAACCTGATCCCCCGGCGCGAGCCGCGATAGGACGTCATGTAGAGATAGCCGTCCCGGGCCTCGTTGATCCGGCTGTGGATCTTTCCGTGCCCGAACTCGCCGGCGACGTGGGGAACGACGGACAGCACGTCGCCCACGATCCGGATCTCCCCGGTGGCGGGGTCGAACTCGTAGAGGAAGGAGTTTCCGTCCGCCGCCCGGTGGTCTCCGATGGCGGCGTAGAACTTCCCGTTGCTGGCGACAATCGCGCCGCCCCACGTGGACCACAGCTTCGCCTCGTAGTCGGGCAGCGGGACCGGGACGAAGTGCACGATCGCCGAAGACCCGCTGGCGGCGGGGTCATCGGGATCGCTGCCATCACCGTGCGCGGTGCCGCCACCCCCCGGGTCGACCCGCGTGGTCGCCCCCGTGTCGCCCTCCGAGATCCTCAGGCGCCCGTTCGCGGCCACGCCCTCGCGGCGCAGCGTCCGCCCGCCGAACGGCATTCGCACGGTCACGTCCACCCGCTCCAGCGACCCCAGGCCGAAGTGGGCGAGAGCCGGCTGGGATGACGAGAAGCCGTTCGAGGGGCTGATCTCCCGGACCCCGACGATCCGCCCGTCGCGCGGATCCCGCACCGTCACGACCGCCCCGACCCCCATCCGGTTCTCGCCACGCGCCGGATCCCCCTCGACCGCGACCTGCAGCCAGTTGCCGGACGCGCTCGTGTTCCTGAGCAGCACCGACGTCGCCGGGGTCCCGAGCGTCGACCGCCACTCGGAGAGGAAGACGTCCACCCGGCCGTCGCTGTCGAAGTCGGCGGCCGGTCCCCCCGCGTAGTACCTGGGCTCGGACAGCGAGCGGATGGCGTCGATGGGCTCGAAGACCGGATCGCCCGGGGCTCCGGTGTGCGCGAAGACGAGCGGCACACGACCATCCGCCCCCTCGACCAGCACGGACGCGTACACGTCAGGCCATCCGTCGTTGTCGAAGTCCTGGACCTCGACATGGGGCTGCTTCGACACGACCGGCGGGATCCCCGCCGCCGCCGTGATGTCCTCGAAGACGGGATCGCCGCCGTCGTTCGTCCTCCGATTCATGTAGACGCGGACGGGGGTCCCGATCCCCGACTCGCTCGAGCTCCCGAAGTGGTGCCCCACGACGAGATCCGGCCGGCCGTCGCGGTTCAGATCCGCCATCGCCGCGCCGGAGACCCAGTCCTCCTCGCCGTGCGTGAACGGGCTCCAGTCGAAGACATCGCTGGCCAGGCGATGAAACGTCCCGTCGCCGTTCGACACGAACAGGAAGTTCCGGTTGGGCCGCTTCTGGTCGACCTCGCCGGCCACGAAGATGTCGGGCCAGCCGTCCCCCGAGACGTCTCCGATCGCGAGCCCGAGGCCGTGGATGTCGGACGGGATCCCGGCGGCGGCCGTCACGTCGGTGAAACGAAGGTCCCCCTCGTTCCTCAGCAGGACGGTCCGCCCCGAGCCGCGGAGATCGTCGGCGACGATGAACAGGTCCAGGAGACCGTCCCCGTCGTAGTCGAGCACGCCGACCGCGCGTCCGTTGCTCGCCTGCGCGCCGGTGCCGGAGCCGGCGGTGACGTCGGTGAACCCCCCGCCGTCGTTCCGGAGGAGGCGTGAGGGCTCGGCCGCGCCCCCCGATCGGCCGGGGATCGCGTTGTTGGAGACGAACAGGTCGAGGTCGCCGTCGTTGTCGAGATCGGCGAACACCGAGCCGGCGGCGCGGCCGGTGAGCGCCAGCGCGCGCTGGCCGGAGTCCTCGAACCGGCCGCCCCGATTGAGGAGAAGGTGCGCGGACCCTCCGGGAGCTCTGGGCGAGGCGAACGTGCCGGCGAAGATGTCGAGCCGACCGTCCCCGTCGACATCGCCCCAGGACGCCGTGTGCAGATAGTCCCCCTCGAGAAGTTTCCCGATACCGGTCGCCGCGGAGACGTCGGTGAACGCGAAGCGCGGGGTTTGATGCCGCGACGACCCGTGAGCTCCTCCCCGTGGCGTGGCCACCGAGCCCGGCGGCGGGATCTCGAGGACCACGATGACGGGATCCCCGAAGCCGCTTCTGGGGTCGGGATCCCGCTCCAGGTTCACGGCGTTCAGGCTGAGATAGAGGTGCTTGCCTTCGGGGTCGATGTCGAACGCGTAGGTCCCCCCGATGCGATAGCGGTAGCGTCGCACGATCTCCTGGTTGATCGACGCCACGACCTCGTGCTGCCGGGTCCGGACGTCGAACCGGTAGACGGGGGCTCCCTCCTCGTACGCGCTCCCATGGGCGTGGGGCATGTAGTAGACGTAGCGCTCTCCGGGGTCGAGCTCGAGAGCGGTCGTATAGCCGGGGAGGTCCCCCAGCTCCTCGAGGGTGCCCGTCGACGGGCGGAACCGGTAGAACCCATCCGGCCGGGCCGTCGCCAGGTACATCCAGCCGTCCTCGGCCTCGCGGGTCGACGCCCGCAGGAATCCGGCCGTGAACGAGACCGGAAGGACGGTGACCTCGTTGGTCCGCGGATCGTATCGGGCGAGCCCGGTCTCGTCGACCGAGAAGTAGGCGTTCCCCCGGGCGTCGACCGCGATGTCGCGGAAACCGGTGTGGATCTCCCCGTTCCCCCTGTACTTGACCGACCTCGTGGTGAGGTCGTACGCGTAGAACGGTCCCCGCTTTTCACCGGCCTCGACCGCTTCCCCGTACAGGAGGTTCCCCTCGCGCCAGAGATTGGTGGAGGGGGTCATGTGCTCGTCGATCGGGACACCGAGGCTCTCGAGATCGGCGACCGGATCGGGATCGTCCGGATCGGGCTCGTCACCGGCGAACGGTTGGGCGACCAGGAGCGCGACGGCGGCGAGGGCTGCGAGGGACGCGAAGGCCGCGAGAAGCGCGCTCGTCGGCCGCAGGGAGGCGATGGTTCGATCGGCCTTGTCTTTCATGTCCCGGAAGATAGTAACGGGAGGAGGCGCCGAATCCAAGAGCACGAACGTCTCGAGACGCGAATGGCGATCAGGAGGTCGGGGGGTCGATCCCGCTCGACTCCACCAATCCCGCCGGATCCTCCACCACCCTCTCGTCTTGACGTCCCGCTGCGGGGGCGGATACCCTGATTCGACCGAAGGCGGTATTCCTGTCGGATCCCTCCCCGCACCGAGGCCGGAGGTGCTCGTGCCGATCTACATGGATCGCCACAACGCAGAAGGGGCGACGTTCGCCGACATGGCCGAAGCGCACCGACTGGACCTCCGGGAGCAACGGGCCCACGACGTGCGCTTCCTCGCCTACTGGTTCGACCCGGAGCGGGGACTCGCCTTCTGTCTCGTCGAGGCCCCGGACGCCACGGCCGTGAAGGACGTGCACGACGCCTCGCACGGAGCCGTCCCGTCCGACATCGTGGAGGTGGACCTGGACGAGGTGCTGGCGTTCCTCGGCCGCGCCTCCGAGCCCGACGAAGGCGATCCGGCCGCGCGGGAGTTCCGGCCCGACTCCGCCTTTCGAACGATCGTCTTCACCGACATCGCGGGATCCACCGCCCTCACCCAGCGTCTCGGGGACGCGGGCGCCATGGAGCTGCTCGAGCGACACGACGAGGCGATCCGGCGGGCCGTCGCCGACGGGGGCGGCCGGATCGTCAAGCACACCGGCGACGGCTTCATGATCTCCTTCGATCGGGTCGACGACGCCCTGCGGGCCGCCATTCGAATCCAGAGGGAGGCCGCCTCGCTCCACGAGCTGCTGTCGGTGAAGATCGGGATCAACCCCGGCAACCCGATCGGTCGCGGCGAGGATCTATTCGGGACGGCGGTGCAGATAGCCGCGCGGCTGTGCGATCTGGCGCAAGCCGGCCAGGTACTGGTGGCGGGGATCGTACACGAGCTGTGTGACGATCCCGATCTCGCGGATCGTTTCGTGGATCGGGGCCGCGTGCCCCTCAAGGGTCTCGAGAGTGCGCTCCAGGTGTACGAAGTGCGGTCGGATTCGACTTGATCGTCTCCCTGTACGAGCTCGTCTCGCAGCGCGGGGCTGCTCGGATACCCAGGACGCGAGGAGGAAGCAGGATGGATCTCGGACTCGAGGGCAGGAAGGCGATCGTCACCGGCGGGAGCCGCGGCATCGGCTGGCACACGGCCGAGGCGCTGGCCGACGAGGGATGCGACGTGGGGATCTGCGCCCGCGGGGAGGAGGGGGTGAGCGACGCGGTCGCCCGCCTGGAGGAGAAGGGGGTGACGGCGTTCGGCCGCGCCCTCGACGTGGCCGACGGAGCGGCCCTCCGGCGGTGGGTGCGGGACGCCGCGGAGGCGCTGGGCGGGCTCGACGTCGTCGTGCCCAACGTCAGCTCCCTGGGAAGCGGCGAGGGGGAGGAGGCGTGGCAGCGATCCCTCGAGGTGGATCTCCTCCACACGGTCCGTGCGGTGGAGGCCGCGCTTCCCTTCCTCGAGGACTCCGACGCCGCCGCGATCGTGATCGTGTCGTCCGTCGCCGCGCGGGAGGCCGGAGCCTTCGAGGGATCCTACGGGCCGATCAAGGCGGCGCTCGTCCGCTACGCCAAGGGTCGGGCGGTCGAGCTCGCGTCGGAGGGAGTGCGGGTGAACGCCATCTCGCCGGGGACGATCTACGTCGAGGACGGATTCTGGGGCGGGGTGGAGCGAGAGAACCCCGAGTTCTTCGAGAAGGCGGTGGGGTGGAACCCCATGGGGCGCATGGGGACCCCCGAGGAGGTGGCCCGGGCGATCGCCTTCCTGGCGAGCCCGGCCGCCAGCTTCGTCTCCGGCACGAACCTCCTCGTGGACGGGGCCCTCACCCGGGGCGTGCAGCCGTAGCGCGGGATCCCACTGCGGGGGATCTCTTCCACGGGCCGCCGGGGCATACGGCGCGGGTCGGCGAGGACGCCGAGTTCGTGATGTTCCGCCCTCAGGAGGAACCCACCGCGGTGATGGATCACATCAACGAGAAGATCGAGTAGGAGGAGCATGAAAAGAGCCGGCCCGATCGCTCTCCGCACCGCCACCGTTTCGCTGGCGGTCGCGTTTCTGACCGCCCTGACGTTCGCGATCGCCTGCGCCCAGGAGGCGGACGAGCCGTCCGGAGGCCCGCTCGTCACCGAGGTGCCGAACGCGTGCGAGCTCCTCCTACGCGCCGACGCCGCCGAGCTGCTGGGCGAGGAGGTGGGCGAAGGCGAGCGGTACGACGTGTCGGGCTTTCCCTGCGTGTACCGCACGGCCTCGGGCCGGACACTCGCCTTGGTGGCGCACCTGGGGACGGGCGTGGCGCTCGAGGGGACCCAGCCGGCGATCGCCCTGGAGCATTGCGGGGCGGAGGTCGTCCGGGAGCTCGACGACCTGGGAGCCGATGCCGCGCTTTTCCGCGCTACGAAGAAGGAGTCCGGATGCGGCGGCCACACCCTGTGGGTCGCGACGGACGTCCGCTTCCGGGGAAAGATCCACCCGGATCAGCTCCGCGAGGTCGACCGTCGGTTCCACCTCGTGCTGTCGATGGAGCCCGAGCCCGACGAAGGCGATCTGGCGGCCGTCCTGAAGGAGGCCGCGCAGCGGGCTCTCGTCCGGCTCCGGGGCCTCGCAGAATGAACGCCGGACGAACAAGACGAGGGGCCTGGGGGGTGCCCTGAAGGATCGGATTGGCACGGCCCGTCTCCGTGCGGTCAGGCGGCGCGCTCCTCCCCGGTCGCGGGCCGGTCCTTCCCGGCGCGTCGCGGCACCTCCAGCTCCGGCATCGGATCCGCCACGAAGAACCGCCGGGCGAGCGCGGCGAGGCGCTGCGCCCACTTCCGGGAGCGCTCCACCCGGGCGCTGTCGGTGGCGATTCCGGTGTTGGCGTACATCTGGCGGTACAGCTTGGAGACCAGCATGAACACGAGCCGGGTACGGAGGTTCGGCGTCACGCTGGAGCGCTTCCAGATGGCCGGCAGGCTGTAGAATCGGTCCCACACGTCCTGGGTCCGCTCGCGGATCTCCTCGGCCGACATCGTGGGGTGCGGGATGTACAGCTTGGGGCGCTTCAGCTGCGGGATCAGCCAGTAGCGGGTGAGGGGGTGGCCGTCGATCCGGGTGGGATCGTCGGCCATCTCCTCCTCCCAATCCTGGAAGTCGAGCGTGCCGGGAAAGGGGGAGAGCATGACGAACTGGGCGAACGTGACGTCCGCCTCCTTCGCCAGCTCCACCGTCGCGTCGAAGGTGTCGGGTCGGTCGGTCGGCAGGCCGAAGATGAACGAGCCGAGGATGTGGAGGCCGTGCTCGCGGAACTTCCGCAGCGTCTCGACCAGGCTGGTCCCCGCCGAGTTGAAGTTCTTGTAGATCGCCTTCAGCCCCTCCTGGGTCACCGTCTCCACCCCGACCAGCGCGCCCCGGATCCCCGCCTCCCGCATGGCGTCCATGAATTCGGGATCGTCGGCGACCTCCATGGTGATCTGGGTGAAGAACACCATGTCGTCGGGCAGATCGGCGAGCCGCTCCATCAGCTCGAACCGCTCGGCGCGGATCGCCTGGAGCTTGTGGAGCCGGTCCTTGTTCTCGCGCTTGTCGGCGACCCGCAGGTCCCGCAGGGTGACCGGGTAGAAGTTGTCGTCGGCGAGCGCGATGAAGCGGTAGCCCCGCCGCCGCAGGTCCACGATCTCCTCGAGGACCAGATCGACGGTGCGCTGGCGCGGCTTCTGGCCGTCCATCCGCCACACCGAGCAGAACGAGCAGTGCTTGGGACACCCCCGAACGGTCTGGACGGAGCCCCACATGTACTTGTCGGGCGGCATCAGGTCCCACCGCGCCTTGACGAACTCCTCGGCCTCGATCCGCCCGCCTTCGTACAGTTTGCGCGGGCCCCCGTTCACCGCGTCCGCGAGGACGTCGGGCCACACCACGTCCCCGTCTCCCTTCACCACCGCGTGGGCCCGTCCGTGCTCGTACGCCTCCTCCGGGAAAAGGCTCGCGTGGACGCCGCCGAACACGACCGTCGCCCCCCGCTCGCGCGCGAGACGCCCCACCTCGTAGCCCCGCAGCGAGTTGAAGGTGTGGATCCCGATCCCGACGACGTCGCCGGGCTCGACCGTCCGGGGGTCGAACGGATCGAGGGTCTCGTCGACGAGGACGGGATCGCCGACGCGATCCGGGGTGGCGCCGGCGAGGACGAAGAGCCAGCGGGGCGTGATCACGCCCACGCCGAAGGAGAGATCGCTCGGGTTGACCAGGTGGACGCGCACGGTAGCGTCGTCTCCTCGTGGCTGGAGAAACGAGATCGAGGGAAATCAGTATACGGGAACCGCATTCCGCTGTCTATTCGATCCATTACCGCAGCCGCGTCTCGAAGAACGCGGCGATCGTTCCGATCAGCTCGCTCCTGGAGGGGGTGAAGGGGTGGGCGCGTGGCGTGAGGCCGTGGTCTCCCCCTTCCACCACCACGAGGCGCGCCTCCACGCCGGCCGCGTCGAGCCGGTCCGCCAGCGCGCGCGACTGCCGGAGCGGCACCAGCGCGTCCTCGTCGCCGTGAAGGATCAGGAACGGGGAGTCGTCGGCGGTGACGTGGAAGACCGGACTCGCCGCGGCGAGGACCGGGGAGTCCGGGTCGGAGGTGCCGAAGACGAGCCGGAAGACCGCCTCGTGGCCCGGCGGCCACCCCTCCCGGGAGGTGAGGTCGGCGGGCCCCCACAGGTCCACCACCGCGTGGACCCGCGAGGAGACCCCCGGATGGCCACCGTCCCCCTCGAACGCGCCCGGTTCGGTCGTCCCCAGCATCGCGGCCAGATGCCCTCCCGCGCTCGAGCCCCACGCCCCGATGGCGTCCGAGTCGAAGCCGAACCTCTCGGCGCTCGCCCGGAGGAACCGGACCGCGCACTTGGCGTCCTCCAGCTGGGCCGGCCATCGGTGCTCGGGGGCGAGCCGGTAGTCGGCGGTGGCGACCGCGATTCCACGGGCGAGCAACGGTTCCCGGAGCAGCCCGAGCCAGCGCGAATCGTCCCGCGTGCCGGACGTCCAGCCACCGCCGTGGAGGAAAAGCGCCACCGGGACCCGCGGGCCCGCCTGCCCGGCCGGTAGATGAAGGTCGAGCAGGAGATCCGACCCGGCCGCCGAGCAGAACTTTACAGCCCGGAGCGTGATCCCCCGCGGGGGGCCGGCCGGCGGCCCGGTGGCGGAATCCCCGCTCTCGCCCGCGCAGGAGGCCACGAGGACGAGGGAGAGCGCCACGGCGATGGGGAGCCTTCTCACGATCGGTCACGTTAGCGTTCGGCTGCCATCCGGGAAACGGAACGGTCGCGCTTCCCTCCCTCGAACGATACCTTGCCGGCGATGAATCGGATGAGCGACAAGGAGTTCGAGCGCCTCGCCGTCCTCCACGCGATGGGTGCGCTGAGCGAGGAGGAGGCGAAGCGGTTCGAGCGGGCCCGCGAGGAGCGCGGGCGCGGGGGCGAGAGCCTGGTGCGCGGCGTGGAGCGCACGTTCGGACCGACCGGCGCCGGGGCGGCCTCCACGGTGCCGGCCGAGCGGGCCGATCTCGCCGGCATCACCGGCCGGCCGCTCCGGAGCGAGCGGCCCTGGAGGTGGATCGCGGCCTCGGTGCTGCTCACGCTGGCCCTGATCGGGGCGGTCGCCTTCGCGCTCCGGGAGCGCGGCCTGCACACCGAGGCGGAGGAGCGCCGGGAGGCGGCCACACGGCGGGGGGACTCGCTCGCCGCGCTCGTCACGGCTCGCGACTCCGCCCTGGACGCCCGTCCCCGGCCCGCCGAGATCGTCCCGCTCGTGGCCGCCTCCGATCTCACCACGGTCTCGCTCTCCGGCCCCCAGGGGAGCGGCCGGGTCCTCGGATCCGACGCCGGTGCGATCCTGGCAGCCGAGGGGCTGCCCTCGCTCGACCCCGGAGGGAGCTACCGGCTCTGGAGCGTCGGCCCCGAGGGACCCGTCCCCGTCGCCTCGCTGGGCCGGGCTCCAGAGGGTCGGCTGCTGGCGATCTTCGGGGACGCCGGCTTCCTCGCCGGCGCCGGCGCCCTCCGGGTGACCGCCGAGACGAGTCCCGAGGCCGGGGAGCCCACGGGGCCGCTCATGCTCCAGGGCGAAGTTCCCGCGGCGGCCGCCCCGTAGCGCGGGTCTCCCCCACTCCCTAGATTCCCTCCGTTCGCCGGGGTGGCGGAACTGGTAGACGCGCCGGGCTCAAAATCCGGTGGCCGCGAGGCCGTGTGGGTTCGACTCCCACCCCCGGCACCACTCCCGATGCAGCTCCCGATCCCGGTTGACGGGATCGTTTCCTCCATCGACTTTGGCATGCCATGTCGCGACGCGTCCTGATCCTGGTCCTGATCTCCGCCGCCTTCGGGCTCCAGTGCGCCCGCAACGGGGAGCAGGCGGCGCGCGACGAGCCGATCACACCGCCGGGGACGGTGGAGCGGGAACCGTATCTGGTGACCGTCACCGACTCCTCCGCGGTCGTGCGGTGGACCACCTACGATCCGGTCCGGCCCGGCATCCGGTTCTGGGCCGAGGAAACGCCCGCCGACACCATCTCCGAGGTGCTTCCTCGGGAAGGCCGGAACCACACCTTCGAGATGCTGCAGCTCGCCCCCGCCGCGAACTACTTCTACCAGATCCAGATCAACGACACCCTGTGGTCGGAGACCGCCTCCTTCCGCACCTTCCCCGAGCCGGGCGCGAAGGATCCCTTCAGCTTCCTCGTCTTCGGCGACTCCGGGACCCTGAACCAGGGCCAGCTCGAGCTCGCCGAGCACATGAACGATGAGGAGGCGGCGCTCGCCATCCACGTGGGGGATCTGGCGTATCCGGACGGAACGCCCGAGGAGTACACGGTGAAGCACTTCGGGGTGTACGCGCCGCTGCTCAAGCGCGTACCGCTGTTTCCGTCACCCGGCGATCACGACTTCCGGATCCGGCAGGGGGAGATCTACGCGGAGACCTTCACCCCGCCCGGCGGACGGGGCTCGGGATCGCCGTTCTACTACTCGTTCACCCACGGCAACGCGCGGTTTCTCTCGCTCGACTCGAAGGACGACCCGTGGCACACCGAGGCGTACGGCTGGCTCGCCCAGCCGGAGAGCGAGCAGTACCAGTGGCTGCTCCGCGAGCTTTCCATCGCCCGCTCCGATCCCGGCATCGACTGGATCTTCGTCTACTTCCACCACGCTCCCTACAGCGCCTCCACCGGCTTCGGCGGCCACGGCTCCCACCTGCCCACCCGGCGGGCGATCGCTCCGCTCATGGACGGCTACAACGTTCCCTTCGTCTTCAGCGGCCACGACCACGACTACCAGCGCTCCCGGCCGATCAGGGGCAACCGGGTCGTGGAGCGGGGCGAGGGAACGGTGTACGTGGTGTCGGGGGGCGCCGGCGAGCGGTTCGGCTTCCGCGGCACCGGATCGGACTGGTTCACCGCCTACGCCGACCAGGTCGTCCAGTACGTGCGCGTCCATGTCGACCATTACGACCTGAGGCTCGAGGCGGTGAACCGGGATGGTCAGGTGTTCGACTCCTGGGAGATGTCGATCCCGGAGGAGCGCCGGAAGCCGCCGCTCCCGGAGGAGGGGGCGGAAGAGGAGGAGGAGACCGCGGAGCCGCCTCCCGAGCCCGAAACTCCCGAGGAAGTCGAGGAGGTGGCCGAGCCCGCCGGGACGCGGTGAAGCTCAGTTCGCGCCGGGCCGCTCCGGCCGGCGCTCCTCGAAAACCTCGACCGCGGCGTGCGCGTCGATCTGCTCCCGCATCCGCCGCTCCACCGCCCGCGCCCGGCGCTCCAGCGAGTTCATCGCCAGCCACCGCTGCTTCTCCTCCGTACCCGTCCGGAGCCACGACGCCGCCCGGTTGACGAGCGTCACCCAGGGGATCGCGTCGTGGAGATAGTCGCTGGCGTACCGTCCCTTCAGCACCTGCTCCCCGTAGCGGCGGGCGGTGAGGAGGAACCTCGCCTTTCGCTCGGCGACCTCGGGATCCTGGAGGTCCGGCAGCGTGGTCCCGATCGCCTGGAGCTCGCCCGACCAGTAGCCCGCCGGCTCCTCCCGGAGCCGCCTCGCGCGCGCCCGGGCGAGACCGCGGAGGAGGATCTTCCGGCGGATCCCGTCGAGCGGCTGGACGACCTCGACCCGGGCGATCGTCCCCGGCTGGTGGATCGTCGGCCTCCGTCCGGCGGGCCGCTCCTCCCGCGCGAGAGCGACGAGGAGGAGCCGCTCCCCCTCCATGACGTCTCTCAGCAGTCGGAGATATCGTACCTCGAAGACCTCGAGCGGCAGGAAGGTCTCCGGGAAGAAGACGACGTTCGGGAGCGGAAAGAGGGGAACGTTCATCGGATCGGCATCGCTTCCCCCGGGCTCGCCGCGCCACTATGTTCGCGCCTCCCCGCATGGGACTCCTCCTCGCCGCCTTCGCCGCCCTCGGCAACCTGCTCGGGGGCGCGCTCGTCGCCCGGAGCGACTGGAGCGCCCGAACGCTCCACTATCTCGTGGCGGTCGGAGCCGGCTTCCTGCTGGCGGTCGCGCTGCTCCGGATGCTGCCCCAGGCGCTGGAGATGCATCCGACGGGGGCGCTGGCGATGGTGCTCGGCGGCTACCTGCTCACCCATCTCTTCGAGCACGCCCTCGTCCCCCACTTCCACTACGGCGAGGAGACCCACGACGACATCGTCCACGGCCGCTCGAGCGTCGCCGCGACCACGGGGCTGGCCCTCCACTCCCTGTTCGACGGCGTCTCGATCGCCGCCGGCTACCACTTCGATCCCGTCCTCGGCTGGCTCGTGTTCGCCGCGATCGGCCTCCACAAGCTGCCCGAGGGGTTCACGATCGCCTCGATCGTCCGGGCCTCGGGGGGAACGCGCCGAGCGGCCCTGGCGTCGGCCGGAATCGTCGGAGGGGCGTGCGTGGTCGGAGCGGCGGCGATCGCGGGGGGGCCGTCGCTCGCGGGCGCGGGCCTGGCGGTGGGAACGGGGGTGACCCTCTACGTGGCGGCCACGGACCTGGTTCCCGAGGTGAACAAGGAGGTGGGCCACCGTCTCGCCCTCACGGTGCTGGCCGGGGCGGCGCTCTACGGGGCGATCGCTCTGGTGCTCGCCCTGCTCGGGGCTCCCTAGCGGAACCTTCGTCCGGGCCCGCGGTCCGGACCAGGTGGACCAGCCGATCCAGGCCGGCGAGGGCGAGCGCGAGGTGGTCGACGAAGTTCTCCGGCTCGCCCTCGAGCTCGGCCGCCGGCAGGGTGTCGGCCTCCCCGACCCTCACCCCGGCGGGGACCGTGACGGCGGTGTTGCCGGTGACCAGGGTGCGCTGGCGGTCGGGAGCGTTGTCGGCCTCCTCTCCGGTGGGCTTCGCCTCGGGGGGGAGCGCCGCCAGGGAGGCCTCGGCGCTGTCGAGACGGGCGCGGATCGACCCGAGGGCGGTGTCCACGCTGTCGGCCCGCGTTTCGAGGAAGGCGGGGCGCGGGGATCGCTCCAGCGAGTCGATCCGCGCCCGGAACCCCTCGATCAGGTCGGCCGAGAGCGTGCGGTCGTCCTGCGCCACCGCCGCCTCCAGGCGCCGCGTCCACTGCAGGGTCCGGCTCAGCGCCGGCCAGTCGCGGAGCAGGACCGGATCGCCGCGGTAGGCGCTGGCGTCGATGTACTTCCGCTCGAAGCCCGGAGCCTCCCGCTCCTCCGAGGCCGGCTCCTGGGCGGAGGCGGGAGCGGCGAGCGCGATCAGGGCGAGGACCGCGAGGAGCGGGGGAAACTTCCGGGTCGACATCGGTGTATCCATCCTAGCGAGACGAGAGAGCGGTCGTCAACCACGGGCGGAGCCGCCTAACCGACTGGGGTCGCCCGACTTGTGAACACATTACCCGCTTGACAGAAAAAGGTTCGGCGGGTATTATATCTTGCTCCGTTGTTAGGTTAAGCGCGATTTGCGATCTTTCCGGGAACTCAGGGGGGAAGACAAAGGATAATATGGCGAAGAAGCGCAGGAAGAAGACGAACATGTCGCTCGGCACCTCGTCGGACAAGGTCGACGAGGGGGCCCTCGCGCTCTATCTGGAGGACATCAAGAACCACCCCCTCCTCTCCCGGGCCGAGGAAGCCGAGCTCGCGCGGCGCATCCGGGCCGGCGACCAGCTCGCGCTCGAGAAGCTGGTACGCTCGAACCTCCGGTTCGTCGTGTCGGTGGCCAAGAAGTACCAGAATCTGGGGATGAGCCTCCCCGACCTGATCGCGGAAGGGAACGTGGGTCTGGTGCGCGCCGCCCAGAAGTTCGACGAGACCAAGGGCGTGAAGTTCATCTCCTACGCGGTGTGGTGGATCCGCCAGGCGATCCTGAAGGCGCTGGCCGAGAACTCCAAGACGTTCCGGCTGCCGATCAACCGGGCGACCACCCTCAACAAGATCTCCAAGAAGGAGGCCGAGCTCACCCAGAAGCTGGGGCGCGAGCCGAAACCCGAGGAGGTCGCCGAGGCGATGAACATGGACGTCGACGAGGTGCGCAAGCTGATGAACGTGGCGCGCAAGTCGCTCTCGCTCGACGCCCCCCTCTTCGAGGGCGAGGAGAAGACGCTGTTCAGCTACCTCTCCGACGACGAGTCGGCCGACCCCGAGGAGTCGACCTTCGAGAGCGCCCGCGCCAAGGAGATCCGCGAGACCCTCGACTCGCTCGCCCCGCGCGAGGCGAAGATCGTCAAGCTGTACTACGGGCTCGACGGCAACGAGCCGCTCACCCTGCGGGAGATCGGCTCGATCTTCAACCTGTCGCGCGAGCGGATCCGGCAGATCAAGGAGCGCGCGATCGAGCGGCTCCGCCACGTGACCCGGGCCCGGCGCCTGGAGCCCTACCACTAGGGCTCCGGCAGCCCGGTTCGAGTTCCGAGCCCCCGGCCCTCGCCACGAGGGTCGGGGGCTTTCGCTTGCCTCAACCGTTCTCCGGCCCCTCGTCCCGGTCGGCCAGGAAGTCCTCGAGCAGGTCCTCCACCTCGGCCCGGCTCGCCCGCCTCGGCTTCCCGCTCTGCGCGGCGGGGCCCGTCGAGCCCCCGCGTCTTCCACCTCCCTTCCCCCCCGCCTTCCAGCGGCGGTAGAACGTCATCGTCCCGAGCACCGTGAAGCCCAGCTGGCGGGCGGGCACCTGCACGTCCCGGTCGGAGGAGACGACCCAGGTGGAGTCGGAGCGATCGGCAAAGGGGCCGCGGCACAGCTCGAGGAGCCGCTCGTCGGCGGAGGCGTCGGCGGCGGTGTAGACGATCCGGATTCCGCCGGTCGAGCGGCTCCACCGGCCGCCGGATCGGCCGTCCCACACGAGGACGACCTCGGGAGAGCCGTGGCGGGCGGCGGCCTGCGCGAGCCATCGCTCGAGCTCCTCGCGGGCGGGCTCGAGGGGGTCGCCCCGGGGCGCGAAGCGCGGGATGGCGTGGAGGAGGTTGTAGCCGTCGATCAGGACGCCGCGGGGCTTCTTCGAACCGCTCGCCAACCTCGAAAGAGCGCCGAGCCGCGGACTACCGCGGCGAGCCCGGCTCCCGGCCGGCGCTCGCCGTGGTGAACCGTTCCGTCTCCGAATCCTCGCGCTCGCTCTCGGCCAGCCGGAACAGATCGGCGAGCGTGTCCGCCTCGGTCAGCAGCTCGACCGCCCGCGACAGCGGAAGGTCGGCCCGCATCACGGCCTGACGGGCGGTTCCCTCGCCGTGGTACTGCCCGATCATGGTGTAGCGCAGGTAGTCGCGGATGTAGGCGCGCTCGGCCTCGAACGCGGCGTCGGAGAAGTCGATCCCCTTCTCCGCTCGCAAGTACGTCCGGAAGTCGTCGAGCACCGACTCGTCGGGCTGGAAGGTGGTCGAGATCCGGGGATGCTCGGCGCGATAGCGAACGGCGAAGGAGAAGAAGCCGTTGTTCACGAAGATCTCCTGGAGCAGGTCCTCGGAGATCTCCGCCAGCTCGGGGGACTCGACCACCACGTCGGGCGTCACCCCGCCGCCCCCGTAGACGGTGCGCCCCATCCTCGTCTCGAAGATCAGGCTGTCCGCCACGTTCTTGTCTTCCCCCTCGATCCGGCCGATCTCGCCCGGGGTGGCGAGCGCCTCGGGGTCCTGGTGGACCCGATCGCCCCGCTGGATGCTGCGCCCGCTCGGGGTGTAGTAGCGCGCGGTGGTGAGCTTGAGGAAGTACCCGTCGTCCAGCGGGAACAAGCTCTGGACGAGGCCCTTGCCCCAGGTGGACTGGCCCACCAGCAGGGCCCGGTCGTGGTCCTGGAGCGCGCCGGCGAGGATCTCGCTCGCCGAGGCCGAGGCGCGATCGACGAGCACGACCATGGGGTGGATGGAGAAGTCGTCGTTGTCCCGCGCGGAGTAGGTCCGGTCGGTCTCCTCCATCCGCCCCCTGGTGGAGACGATCTCCACCCCCTTGGGAAGGAAGAGGTCGGACACCTCGATCGCCTGGTCGAGCAGGCCACCCGGGTTGCCGCGGACATCGAGAACGAGCGATCGCATCCCCTGCTTCTCGAGACCCCGGATCGCCTCGCGCACCTCGTCGCGGCCGTTCTCGGAGAACTGGCGGAACCGGACGTATCCGACCCCGTCTCCGAGCATGAAGGCGTACGGGACCGCCGACAGGGTGATCGCCTCGCGGACGATCTCCACGTCGAAGGTCTCCTCGAGGCCGGCCCGGCCGATCGTCAGCGTCACCGCCGAGTCGCGGGGGCCGCGAAGCTCGGTCACGGCCTTCTCGGTGCTCCAGCCGCGGGTCGAGGTTCCGTCCACCGCGAGGATTCTGTCCCCCGCTCGCAGCCCGGCCTGATAGGCCGGCGTCCCCTCGATCGGGGCCACCACGGTGAGGATCTCGTCCCGGATGTCGATCTGGATGCCCAGGCCCTCGTAGTTCCCCTCGGTGTGGACCTTGAGGTCCCGGTAATCCTCGGGGGTGAGCAGTTGCGAGTAGGGGTCGAGCGTTTCGAGCATCCCCTCTATCGCGCGGAGGTAGAGGCTGTCCGCGGCGATCTCGTCGACGTAGCGGTCGGATACCTGGTGGACCGCCTCGTTGAGGAGCTTGATCGTGCGGTACGGATCGTTTCCGCTGGAGGCGGAGAGGTCGTCGTAGATGATCCCGCCGGTGACGACCGCCAGGAACAGGAGGAGCAGGAAGAGGGTGCCGAAACGCTTTCTGATCATTCGCTAGCCGTCCTTTGTGGTGTTCGTGCTGCGAGCAGCTCGCGGACGCGATCGCGGATCGCGCTCTGGATCTCGCCGATCGACCGCCTCCCTTCTATAACGCAAAAACGGTCCGAATGGTTCCGTGCCAGCTGGTCGTACCCCTCGCGGACCCGCTCGTGATACGCCCGCGAGCGCCGCTCCAGCCGGTCGGGGGCGCGCCCGCCGCGGCGCACCGCTCCCTCGCTCACGGGAACGTCGATGAGCACCGTGAGGTCGGGTTCGAGCCCGTCGGTCGCCCACGCGTTCCACTCCTCGACGCGCTCGGG
>JAWVZN010000050.1:0-18286 GCA_033722155.1 Gemmatimonadota bacterium
TCGGTGTACTCCGCCCGCTCCAGCTTCGACAGGATCAGCGTGATCGCCTGCGTCAGCGTCGTCTTGCCGTGATCCACGTGACCGATAGTTCCCACGTTCACGTGCGGCTTCGTACGCTCGAACTTCTGCTTGCTCATCGGTCCTCCGATCTATTTCGTCCGTCTCGATCTCTGGAGCCCAGGAGCGGACTTGAACCGCCGACCTCGTCCTTACCAAGGACGTGCTCTACCACTGAGCTACCTGGGCCGATAATGATTCCTCCGCTGGAGCGGGAGACGGGTCTCGAACCCGCAACCCCGAGCTTGGAAGGCTCGTGCTCTACCAGTTGAGCTACTCCCGCCCGTCGCGCCCCCGTCGACCGTCCTCCCGGTGGCGCTCGATTCGTTCTGGTGGAGGGAGGAGGATTCGAACCTCCGAAGGCATAAGCCAGCAGATTTACAGTCTGCCCCGTTTGACCGCTTCGGTATCCCTCCGTTGTTCCGCTCGGCCCGCGCTCCGAGCGGTCGCGGGCGCCGCAGCGCACCGCGACCGCTGGAGCCGATGACCAGACTCGAACTGGTAACCTGCTGCTTACAAAGCAGCTGCTCTACCGGTTGAGCTACATCGGCACCAGGGGTTGTGTCGTGTCGTTCTCGGGTTGGATCGTTCGGAGCCGCCCCCGAGGCTCCCCCGGCCGGGGCCACCACCGGCCATCGCTCGGACCGTCCTCCGGGCGCAATTCGCCCAGCGGAAAGAATATGGAAAGTTAGGGATCAGGCGCTCTCTGTCAAGGGGCCGGCCGCCCGGCGCCCACCCGCTTCCACCGCACTCCCTCCGGGGTGTCCTCGAGTACGATGCCGCGCCCGGCGAGCTCCTCGCGGATGGCGTCCGCGCGCTCGAAGTCACGCTCCTCGCGCGCCCGCTCCCGCTCCTCGATCAGCGCCTCGATCTCGTCGGAGAGATCCTCCTCGCCGGGATCGGGCTCGAGCACGTCGAAGACCCGGTCGAACGCCTCGAGGAAACCCTCGAGCCCGGGTCGGTCGGCGGTGGTGACGTTCCCCTCGTCGATCGCGCGGTTCACGTCGCGCACCCACTCGAACACCGCCCCCAGCGCCCGGCTGGTGTTGAGGTCGTCGTCGAGCGCGGCGTCGAACGCCTCGCGGGCCTCACGGGTGCGCTCGGCCAGGGCGGGGCTCGCACCCTCTCCCTCGGGCAGCGAGCCGAGCCGATCCACGAAGTCCCCGAGCCGCTCGAGGGCGGCCGCCGCCTGGTCCAGCCCCTCGAAGGTGAAGTTGAGCTGGGTCCGGTACGGCGCGGAGAGGAGCAGGTAGCGGATCTGCCGCGGCCGGTGGCCGCGCTCGAGCAGGTCCCTCAGGGTGAGGAAGTTGCCGAGCGACTTCGCCATCTTCTGTCCCTCGACGATCAGGTGCTCGGCGTGGAGCCAGTAGCGTGAGAACGGCTTCCCCGTCGCCCCCTCGGACTGCGCGATCTCGTTCTCGTTGTGGGGGAAGATCAGATCCACCCCGCCGACGTGCAGATCGATCGTCTCGCCCAGGTACGCCATCGCCATCGCGGAGCACTCCAGGTGCCAGCCGGGCCGCCCCCGTCCGAGCGGGGTCTCCCAGGACGCCTCCTCCGGCTTCGCCGCCTTCCACAGCGCGAAGTCCTTCGGGTCCTCCTTGCCGTACTCGTCGGACTCCACCCGCGCGCCGTCCTCCATTTCCGAGAGGTCGATCCGGGAGAGCTTCCCGTAGTCGGGGAAGGAGACGATCCGGAAATACACCGACCCGTCGTCGGTGGCGTAGGTGTGGCCCCGCTCGGTCAGCCGCTCCACCAGCGCGACCATCTCGTCGATGTGGCCGGTCGCGGCGGGGTAGTGCTCCACCCGCTCGACCCTGAGCGCGTCGAGGTCCTCGAAGAACTTCTCCGTGTACCCGGCGGTGAACTCCCCGATCGACACGCCGGCGGTCTTCGCCTTGCGGATGATCTTGTCGTCCACGTCGGTGATGTTCATCACCTGGACGACGTCGTAGCCGCGCGCCTCGAGCACCCGCCGCAGCAGATCCTCCTGGACGAAGGTCCGGAGGTTGCCGATGTGGGCGAAGTCGTGCACCGTAGGCCCGCAGGTGTAGAGGCGCACCACGCCCGGCTCGAGCGGGGAGAAGGGGACCGTCTCCCGTCGCATCGTGTCGTACAGCTCGAGCGCCACCCCTCACTCCCCCTTCGGCTCGACGGCGTGGTGCCACACGGTGCGCTGGGGGAAGGGGATCACGATCCCCTCCTCGTCGAAGCGGTGCTTGATGCGGCGGCGGAGCTCCCTCGCCAGATCCCACTGTTTCAGCGGCAGCGTCTTGGCCATCATCCGGATCGTCACCGCGCTGTCGCCGAACGCCTCCACCCCGGGGACGGTCGGCTCCTCCAGCAGCAGCGTCCCGAAGACGGGATCCTCGTGGAGCTCGCGGCCCACCTCCTCGAGGACCGCGATCACCCGGTCGGGATCCTCACCGTAGCCCACCCCCACCTCGATGACGGCGCGCGACCACCCCATCGTCCGGTTCGACAGCACCCGGATCTCCCCGTTCGGGATCACGTGGACGACCCCGTGGATGTCCCGGAGGACCGTGGTGCGCAGGTTCACCTGCTCCACCACGCCTCCGGTGGCGCCCACCTCGATCACGTCGCCGATCGTGTACTGGTTCTCGATCAGGATGAAGATCCCGCTGATGATGTCCTTCACGAGGGTCTGGGCCCCGAAGCCGATCGCCAGGCTCGCCACGCCGGCGGTGGCGAGAAGCGGCCCGAGCGGCAGCCCGAGCTCGTCCAGCACCATCATGAGCGTGACCGCCACGATCGCCACGATCCCGGCGGTGGTGAGGACCGACGCGAGCGTCTTGCGCCGCAGCCGCTCCTCGTCGGGCGCCACCCCCTCCTCCACCTCCATCCCCTCGACGCGGCCGCGGAGCCTCCGAAGCAGGAGGTAGGCGATCGCGCCGCCCAGCACGATCAGGCCGATGTGGATCGCCCGGGTGGTGATCTCGCCCCAGTCGGGCTCGACCGGGATCACGGCGGAGAAAAGCTCCATGGCGACGCAGGGCTCTGGTTGGAGGACGGAAAGCGGCCGGGAGGGGAGATTCTAACGTCTGGGCCGCCGGGGACCAAGCCCGGCGAGGATCATTCCGCGCTCAGGCGGAGCTCGGTGAGGACCCAACGGCCGCGCTCGACCCTCGCGCCGGCGAACACGCGATCGACCCGGGGCTCGAGGCCGGGGCCGGGCCGGTAGACGCGCTGGCCGACCCCGTAGCCGGTCCGGTCGAGGTCGTCGTAGGCGATGATCCTGGGAAAGTAGAGGGCAACCCCCTCGGCCTCCTCGAAGATCTCCTCGAGCAGCACCTGAAGCTGGCCGGCCGACAGACGGGCTGCGACCCCGTCGCGCTCCATCACGACGTGGACGCGCCCGTCGCGGGTGAGTCCGGCGACGGCGCGCGCGTCGCGGTCCTCCCACGCGTCGGCGAACCGGTCGAACAGCGCCCGGAGCGCCGCGGGGGCCTCGCCGGCCTGGGGGCCGCGGAAGGGCACCACGACCTCGCGCGGCCCCGTTCCCTCGGACGGGTCCTGCGCGATCAGCGGGATCGCCGCGCCCAGCAGGAGGGCGAGGGCGCCGACGAATGTGCGGAATGCTCGGGACATCGTGGAATGGATACGTCCCAGACGCCGCTTTGTTCCGCGAGCGCGCGACTCGGATCAGCCCGCCGCGCCGATCACCCGAAGGACGCGTCGCGCCGCCCCACCCGGGTCGGGAGCCCGGGTGATCGCGCGGCCCACGACGAGCGCGCTCGCCCCGGCGCCGATCGCCGAGGCCGGCGTGGCGGTGCGGGCCTGGCCGGCGTGGTCGGAGCTCGTCCATTCGGGCCGGATCCCGGGCACGACGAGCAGCGGTCCCCCGCCGAGCTCGGCCCGCAGCGCCCCCACCTCCCGCGGCGAGCACACCAGCCCGTCGACTCCCGCTTCGATGGCGAGACGGCCGAGCGCGAGCACGCTCTCCTCCACCCCCCGGGCGTCCGGGCCGGCGATCCGGGCGTGCGTTTCGGGGTCGATGCTGGTGAGCACGGTGACGGCGATCAGCCCGGGCGGCCGCACCGCCTCGTCCGCGGCCTCCCGGGCGGCGCGGAGCATCCCCGCTCCGCCGGCGGCGTGGAGGGTGAGCATCTCCACCCCGAGATCCGCCGCCGCGGCCACGGCCCCGGCCACGGTGTTCGGCGTGTCGTGGAACTTGAGATCGAGGAACACGCCGAGGTCGCGCGCGACGAGCTCCTCGACGAAGCCGGGTCCGGCGCGGGTGAAGACCGCGCTTCCCACCTTGAAGCGGCGGACCACCCCCTCCAGCTTTGCAACGCAGGCGCGGGCCTCCTCCACCGAAGGGTGGTCCAGCGCGACGAAGAGCCGATCGGCGGGATCGACCGGGGCGGGGGTCGCGGCCGGGCTCACCCGGTCCAGACGGGTGCCTCGGCGAGCTCTCCCCCGCGGTGGGCGGCGCCGACGAGGGCGGCGACGGTGGTCTCCGCGCTGGCGCAGTATCGCTCGAGGCCGGCGATGATCTTCGGGCACGCCTCCGGATCCACGAACGCGGCGGTGCCGACCTGCACCGCCTGGGCCCCGGCCAGCAGATACTGGACGGCGTCCTCCCAGCTCGCGATGCCGCCGATCCCCAGGATCGGGAGATCCGGCAGCGCGGCCCGCACCCGGTACACCCAGTGGATTCCCACCGGGAGGATCGCCGGACCGCTGAGACCGCCCGAGCCGGTCCCGAGCACGGGCCGGCGGCGCTCGACGTCGATCCGCATGCCGTAGAGGGTGTTGATGAGGCTCACCCCGTCGGCCCCCTCCTCGGCGGCGCAGGCGGCGAAGGGGACCACGTCCGCGACGTTGGGCGAGAGCTTGACGAAGAGCGGGAGCGAGGTGGCGTCGCGGACCCCGCGAACCGTCTCCCGGAACTGGTCCAGGTGGCACCCGATGTTCGTGCCCCCCTCCTCCACGTTGGGGCAGCTCACGTTCACCTCCACGGCGTCGGGACGGACGACCTCGCGGTCGGCCTCCACCCGGGCGGCGATCTCGCGGAACTCCGACGGGGCGTTGCCGGCGATGTTGACGAGCATCCTCGCCGAACCCCTCGACTCGTTCACCCGGACGGCCTTCTCGGCGACGAAGGCGTCCCACCCGACGTTGGCGAGCCCGATCGAGTTGAGCATCCCCGCCTTCGTCTCCGCGATCCGGATCGGCGGGTTCCCCTCCCTGGGGGCGAGGAAGAGGGTCTTGGTCACGAACCCCCCCAGGGTGTCGAGCGGCCAGAAGCGCTCGAAGGCGTCGCCGTAGCCGAAGGTGCCGCTGGCCGCGAGCACCGGGTTGGCGAGCTCGAGCGGCCCGCAGACGGTCGCCAGTGGTCCCGGCTCGGGGCGGCCGGTCCCGGTCCTCACCACGCGATCTCCCGGGGGTCGACCACGGGGCCGTCCAGGCACAGCAGCCGGTAGCGGGGTGGCGCCTCGCGGTTGGGCACCACGCACCCCTGGCACACCCCGAAGCCGCACGCCATCCGCTCCTCGAGCGAGAACTGGGCGTCGGCCGCCTCCGCCGCGGCCAGGCGGGCGGCGAGCGCGCGGAGCATCGGGTGGGGCCCGCAGCCGTACCACGAGACCCCGGCGTCGCCGAACCGCTCGCCGATCCCGTCGATCACCGTTCCGCGAAGACCCCGGGTGCCGTCCTCGGTGAACCGCTCCACCGAGTCGAAGAGACCCCGCTCGTCGGCGTCGAGGGCGAGGTGGGCGGCGTCGGTGCGCTCGCCGTAGAGGAGCTCGATCCGGGCGTCGGGCCTCTCGGAGCGAAGCCGGCGGGCGAGGTGGAAAAAGGGGGCGAGGCCGATCCCGCCCGCCACCATCCGGTGGACGGCCGCGTCCGACAGCCGGAACGGGCGCCCGAGCGGTCCCACCACCCGCAGGGGGGTTCCGGGAGCCATCCGCCGCATCCATGCGGTGCCGCGTCCGAGCGCGCGCAGGAGAAAGCGCCACCGCCCCTGCCGCACGTCGCCGATCGAGAAGGGTCGTCCCAGGAAGATCGCGGCCGGGGCGTCCACCGGAGAGATCATGAAGAAGTGGCCGGGATCACACTCGACGCCGTCAGGTTCGGGAAGGGCGAGCCAGTAGGTGCCGGCGGCGACGTCGTCGATCGCCTCCACCGCGAGGGTGTGGACTGCGGCGGGCGCGTCCGCGCCGCTCACGGCCCGTCAGCGGGTCGCGGTCGGCAGCGCCCCCTTGCGGCTCCGACGCTCCAGGTAGGTGACGATGCTCTCGGCGAGCCCGTCGACCAGTCGGGAGCGAAACGCCGCATCGTTCAGCAGGGACTCCTCTCGCGGGTTGGTGATGAACGCCGTCTCGAACAGGATGGCCGGCATGAAGGCGCCGTTGAGCACGTAGAAGGGGGCCTGCTTGACGCCCCGGCTCTCGAGGGAGAGGCGGCGGTCCAGCTCCCGCTGGATCGTCTCGGCCAGCACGCTCGATTCGCGCAGGTACTCGTTCTGCGCCAGATCCCAGAGGATGAAGTTTAGGTCGTCGAGAGAAGCCGGGTCAATCTCGGGATTCTCGTACCGGATCGCCGCGTTCTCCATCCGGGCGACCCGCCGGGCGTCCTCGGTCTTGGCCGCCGACAGGAAGTACGTCTCGAACCCCTCCGCGGCCGGGTTCTCGGCCGCGTTCGCGTGGATGGAGACGAACAGGTCGGCCCGCTGGTCGTTCGCCATCCGGGTCCGCTCTCCGAGCTTCACGAAGGCGTCCTCGTCGCGGGTGAGGATCACCTCGACCCCTTCCCGGGACTCGAGCGCCGACTTCAGCGCCTTCCCGATCGCCAGCACGACGTCCTTCTCCCGGGTGCCCCCCGGCCCCGAGGCCCCGGGATCGTGGCCGCCGTGGCCCGGATCCACGACGATCCGCCACACCTCCCCGCGACGGGGCGGATCGGGAGCGGGCCGGGGCGAGACGGGGACGGGATCCCTCGAGGCGACCGGCTCCCCCTCGCTCCGCCGCGTCGGCTCGCGCGACGCCTCGCTGCGGGCCGAGGGCCCGGCGAGGTCTGCCGCCAGCAGCGCGGGGACTTCGTCGGCGGCGGCGGTCAGCAGCACCACCTCGACCCCGGCCGGGCTCCGCAGCGGCGCCACCGACCAGGTCGAGGCGTCCGGGGCGAGCCACAGGGTGAGGGCCGAGCCGTCGTCCGTCGACGCCACCGCGACGCTGTCGACCAGGCCCACATCCCGCAGCCCGCGGCTCACCGAGGGGGGGACCGCGACGCCGGACAGGTGGAGCTCCAGCGCGCCGGGCAGGGTGGCGTCCACCGAGACGCCGGGCGTGCGTTCGAGCCGGAGGCCGAGCCGGGTGCGGCCGGGGCCGCTCCACACGTCGATCGCCTCGAGGTCACCGATCGTCCCGCTCTCCACCCCCCCGGGCCGGGGTCGCTCCCGCTCCTCCTCCGCCGGAGGGGCCGGGGCCTGCGGGGCGAAGCGGCCCGGCCACAGCTCGGGCAGCAGGTGGCGGAGCGAGGTGGCGGGAAGCCAGTACCCGCGGTCGTCCTTCTGCGCGGCGAGTGGCATCTGGTACCACCGCCCCGCGAACCCTACGTAGGGGATCCGCCGCCGAACCTCCAGAACGTCCTCGTCGACGGCGAGCACCGCCCGCTCGGCCCCGGCGGAGACCACCCGCCCTCCGAGCAGGTCGGCGATCCGGTCGAGCGCGACGAAGCGGTGCCCCTGGCGTTCGAGGACGGGCACCTCGCGGGCGATCCCGTCGACGGTGACGGAGACCGACTGCGCGGAGAGCGGCCCCGCCGCGAGAAGTCCGGCGAGGGTCGCCGCGAGGAGGGCGAGCCGGCGCCTCACCGGCGCCCCAGCTCCCGCTCGATCTCGCGCTCCGCCTCGCGCCGGCGGATCGCCTCGCGCTTGTCGTGCCTCTTCTTCCCGCGGGCCACCGCGAGGGTCACCTTGGCGACCCCGTTGCGGAAGTGGACGTCGAGCGGCACCAGGGTCCGCCCCTTCTCGATCGCCTTGCCGTACAGGGAGTCGATCTCGCCCTTGTGGAGCAGCAGCTTCCGCGTTCGGGTGGGATCGACGTTCCACCGGTTGGCCGGATCGTACGGGCTGATGTGGACGTTGTGGAGCCACGCCTCGCCGTCCTCGATGGTGGCGAAGCCGTCGCGCAGGTTCACCTTGCCCTCGCGCACCGACTTCACCTCCGCGCCCTTCAGCACGATGCCCGCCTCCACGGTCTCGAGGATCTCGTAGTCGTGGCGGGCCTTGCGGTTTCTGGCGACGGTTCGTGTCTCGTTCATGGGAGGTTCTCTCGCGTCCCGGAATGGAAAGGGACAATGCGGACGGGTGGAAAAACGATAGGAGGCGGCCCTCCCGACTGCAAGACGGGCGAGCTCGGAAGCGCCGGCGGGGCGCTTGATTCCCGCTGAGGCGGGGGCTAGATTTTTTCGCCCGTCCGGGGCTCCCGCCCCGGATGCGGGATCGGCGGCCCCGCGTGGTGCCCAAGTGGCGGAACTGGTAGACGCGCACGATTCAGGGTCGTGTGGGCTCACGCCCGTGGGGGTTCGACTCCCTCCTTGGGCACCACGCGGGAGACGCCGGAGGCCGCTCCTCGTTGCCGGCGGCAGCGCGCCGCGATACACTCGCTTCCATGCTGAAGATCCTCCTCCTCGCCCTCGCGTTCTTCTGGCTCGCCCGGATCCTGGGCCGGCTGATCCCCCGCATCGAGATCACCCTCGCGGGCGGCGAGGCCGACGACGTCCGGATCTACGCGGTGATGCGCGAGCACTTCCCCGATCGATACGAGAAGTTCAAGAACGGCCTGCTGAGCGAGACCGAGGAGCGGCGTCTCTACCTGGACTGCGTCGAGATCCTCGGAGCCCGCGAGGAGATCGAGCGGCTCTAGCAGCCGGGTCCGACCCACGCGCCCCTCCCCCCACGCCAACGGGCTCCGCCAGCGACTTCGCCGGCTGGTCGACGTCCGGGAGGCCGAGTGGCCGGTCGTGGGCACCCTGTTCGGCTACTTCTTCGGCGTCGTCGCCCTCCAGCACCTCATCAAGCCCGCCCGAAACGCGTTCTTCCTGAGCACCGCCGGGGCGGAGAACCTCCCGTGGGGGTACATCGGAAGCGCGATCGCCTCGGTTCCAGCCATGATCGCCTACGGCCGCTGGATGGCTCCGATGGAGCGGGACCGGATGGTGCTCGGGACGCTCGCGACGGTGGCGGCGTCGCTGGTGCTGTTCTGGGTGCTGCTGCTCAACCCGACCGGGTGGGTGGCCGGCGCCTTCTACGTGTGGGTGAACGTCTTCTCGCTCTTCCTCATGAGCCAGTCCTTCCTCGTCCTCAACGACCTCTTCGACCCCCGGCAGGCGAAGCGCGTGTTCGGGCTGATCGGCGCCGGCGCCGCGCTGGGGGGCGTGACGGGGGCCGCGGCGGCGGGCTTCCTCGCCAGCGAGATCGGATCCGAGAACCTTCTCTGGATCGCGGTCGGTCTCCTCGCCGGCTGCGGGGCGCTGGCGGTACGGCTCTTCCGCGTGGGGGAGTTCCGCACGACCGGGACGGCGGAGGGTACGCGCGATCGCGGCGGGATCCGGGCCATCGCGGGCGGCCTCACCTTCGTCCGGCGATCCACGCATCTGCAGCGGATCGCGGTGCTTCTGTTCCTCACGATCCTCGTCTCCACCTTCGTCGACTGGATCTACAACGCCGCGGTCGAGGCCGCCCATCCCGGCAACCCGGAGCGGATGGCGGAGTTCATCGGCCAATCCTTCCTCGTCTTCAACCTGATCGCCCTCGCGCTCAACGTCTTCGCCACCAGCCTCGCGCTCCGGATCCTCGGACTCGCCGGGGCCCTGGTGGTGCTGCCCGCGAGCGTCGCGATGGGTGCCGCCGGCGTGCTGCTGATCCCCACCATCTGGACGGCCGCCGCGGCGAAGGGGGCCGACGTGAGCCTGCGGTACTCCCTCGACCAGTCCGCCCGGGAGATCCTCTTCCTCCCCGTTCCCACCGTCTGGAAGGAGCGCGCCAAGCCGTTCATCGACATCGTGGTCCAGCGCTTCGCCGACGCGCTGGCGGGGGGGCTGATCCTGCTCGCCGGGGGCCTCGCGCTCCTCTCGATCCGGGGGCTCGCGGTGGTCACCCTCGTCCTGGCCGGGGTGTGGGTCGTGTGGATCTGGCGGGTCCGGGTCGGCTACCGCGACTCGCTGGAACGGCTGCTCGCCGTCCGCGACGTCGATCTGGAGAAGGCGGTGGAGGCGGGCCTCGACTCCGAGGTGATCCGGGAGCTGCGGCAGGACCTGCGCGTCGACGCCGACCCCGAGGAGGTGCTCCTCGCGCTCGACCTGATGTCGGAGCTCCCGCCCGGGCTTCTCCGGGACGAGGCGATCCGGCTGCTCGAGCACCCCGACGCCGAGGTGCGCGCACGGGCCGTCGAGGTGCTCGAGACCGCAGAGGTCCCCGATCAGGGCGTGATCCGCCCGCTCACGAAGGACCCGGACCCCAGGGTCCGCGCGCGCGCCCGCCTCTTCCTGTGCCGCAGCCAACCCGCGGAGGAGGGGTCCCGGATCCGGGAGACCTTCGACGAGGACGATCCCCACCTTCTCGAGGCGGCCCTCACCTGCCTGATCGAGCGGGGCGACGAGGACGACGTCCACCGGGCCGGGCAGGAGCTCTCGCGCTGGGTCCGCCGCCACGGGGCGTCGGCGGCGCCGATGCGGGCCGCCTGCGCCCGCGCCCTGGGTCGGCTCTCCGAGCCCCATCCCCTGCAGCAGCATCTGCAGACCCTGCTCGCCGACGCCGACCCCGACGTGGTCACCGAAGCCCTGGAGGCGGCGGTGCGGGTCCCCCGCGCAGACCTCGTCTCCGCGATCCTGCCCCACCTCGAGGATCCCGACACCCGGACGCTGGCGGCGAAGGCCCTGGCCGCCCACGGAGAGGACGGCATCCCCTTCTGGTCCGCCTCCCTGCGGGACCCGAACGTCGACACCGAGGTCCGGCGGTGGCTTCCCGGGGTGTTCGTCCGGATCGAGAGCCGCACCGCCTACCGGGCCCTGCTCGAGTCGCTTCCGAGCGTGCGCGCGTCCAACCACCGGCTGTACGCCCTCAAGGCGCTCAACAAGATGCGCCGGCGCCATCCCGGCTGGGTGGTGGACACCGAGCTGGTCCGCTCCGAGCTCGACCGGGAGCTGGAGACCGCCTACGAGTCCCAGCGGATGCTCGTCACCCTCGACCGATCCCGCGAGGACGGCCTTCCGAAGACACCTGCCCGGGCGTGGGGCGCGGCGGTGCGGTTCCGCGGCCAGAGCGCGGTGGAGCGGGCCTTCCGGATCCAGGGCCTGCTGTACCGGCCGCGGACGATCTACTACGCCTACGTGGGGCTGACCGCCGGCGACACGATCCAGTCGGCCCACGCCCTCGAGCTCCTCGAGACCGTGCTTGAGCGGGAGGACGCCGCCCGCCTCCTGCCGCTCATCGATCCGGACCGCACCCTGGAGCAGCGGGCGGAGCTCGGCCGAGGGTGGTATTCTCTGGAGGAACGGGCCCTGGAGGAGGACCTGAGGTCGGCGCTCACCGCCGGCGAGCCGTGGCTGCAGGCGTACGCGGCCGAGCTGGCGGGAACCGCGTTCGCCGACTCCCTCGAACCCGAACTCGAGCGGCTGGCCGCCAGCGGACCGGAGCTCGTCCGACCGCTCGCCCGCCGCGCCCTGCGAAGCCCGGGAGAGCGAGCCTTGCCGATGTCCCCCGTAGAGAAGGCGGCCGCCCTGCGGAAGGCCGACCTGCTCGCCGAGCTGGGAGCCGACGACCTCCTCCAGCTCGCCGCCGTCGCCGAGGAGCAGAAGTACGACGTGGACGACTACCTCTTCTTCGAGGGGGAGGAGGGAGCGTACCTCTACGTCCTGCTCGAGGGGCGGGTTCGCCTGGAGCGGGAGGGGCAGGAGATTCACACCGCGGGCCCCGGGGACACGATCGGGACCTTCTCCATCTTCGACCGGCGTCCCCGCTCGGCGTCGGGGATCGTGGTGGAGCCGCTCCGCACCCTCGCCATCCATCGCGAGGACATCACGCAGATCTTCGCGGACAACTACAGCCTGGTCGAGGACATCTTCGGCTACCTCACGGGCATCATCCGCGAGATGAACGAGAAGGTGTACTCGGCGGGAAGCGCCGTGGACGAGGAGGCGGACGAGACGAGCTGAGGCTCAGATGTGGACCACCTCGCCGTGCACGTCGAGCGCCGCCTCCTTGACCGCCTCCGCCAAGGTCGGGTGGGCGTGGACGGTGAGCGCGACGTCCTCGGCCGCCCCCCGGAACGCCGCCGTGGCCACGAGCTCGGCGATCAGGTCGCCCGCTCTGGCGCCCAGGATGTGGCAGCCGAGCATCCGGTCGGTCTCCCCGTCGGCGATCATCTTCACGAAGCCGGTCGTCTCGTTCATGCAGCGGGCCCGGCCGTTGGCGCTGAAGGGGAAGCGGCCCACCCGGATCTCGTGGCCCGCCTCGCGCGCCTCCTCCTCGGTCATCCCCACGCTGGCGATCTCGGGGTGGGTGTACACGATGGCGGGGATCGGGAAGTAGTCCATCTCGCTCTTCCGGCCGGCGATCCGCTCGGCCGCGACCACCCCCTCCTCCATCCCCTTGTGGGCGAGCATCGCGCCGCCGATCACGTCGCCCACGGCGTACACCTCGCCGACCCCGGTGTGGAAGTGCTCGTCCACCTTCACGAACCCCTTCTCGTCGGTCTCCACGCCGATCCCCTCGAGGTTGAGCCCGTCGGTGACCGGCTTCCGGCCGATCGCCACCAGGACGGCGTCGGCCGAGAGGGTCTCCTCGCCGTCGTCCCCGGAGACGACCACATCGACGCCGTCGTCGGTCGTCTCGATCCCGGTCACCTTCGTTCCGGTGCGGATGTCGAATCCCTGCTTGCCGAACACCTTCCCCGCCTCCTCGGCGAGGTCCGCCTCCATGCCGGGAAGGATCGTGTCCATCATCTCGACCACCACCACCTCGCTGCCGACCCGGAGGTAGACCGACCCCATCTCGAGGCCGATGTAGCCGCCGCCGACGACCACCAGCCGCTCGGGGATCTCGCCGAGGACGAGCCCCTCGGTGGAGCTGATGATCCGCTCGCCGTCGAACGCGTGGTCCGGCAGCGCGATCGGGGCGCTGCCGGTGGCGAGGATGACGTGGTCCGCCTCGACGGTGCGGGCGGCGTCCCCGCCCTTCGCCTCGATCACGCCCGGCTCGACGAAGCCCGCCTCCCCCTCGACGTGCTCGATGTCGTGTTTGTCGAACAGGTAGGCGATCCCCTTCGTGCTGGCGTCGACCACCGACTGGCGGTGGGCCTGCATCCGCTCCCAGTCGAGCCCCACCTCGCCCACCTCGATCCCGATCTCGCCCGCCTTCTCGCCGATCCACTCGAACCGCTCGGAGGCGTCCAGCAGGGCCTTCGACGGGATGCACCCGACGTTCAGGCAGGTGCCGCCCAGGTACTCCCGCTCGATGCACGCCACCTCGAAGCCGAGCTGGGCGGCCCGGATCGCGGCCACGTAGCCGGCCGGCCCCGCGCCCACGACCGCGACGTCGACCTTCAGGTCCTCCGCCATCGTTCCCTCCTCACATCTCGATCAGGAGCCGCTCGGGATCCTCCAGCAGCTCGCACACCCGGCGGAGGAACAGCACCGCAGGGGTGCCGTCGACCAGCCGGTGGTCGTAGCTGAGCCCGAGCCACATCATCGGCCGGATCACCACCTGCCCCTTCCGCGCGACCGGCCGCTCTTGGATCTTGTGGATCCCCAGCACGGCCGACTCCGGATGGCTGATGATCGGGGTCGAGAGGATCGCCCCGTAGCCGCCGGCGTTGGTGAGCGTGAAGGTGGCGCCCTGGATCTCGTCCATCCCGAGCTCCCGCTCGCGGGCGCGGGTCGCGAGATCGTCGATCTCCCCGGCGATCTCGACGATCGACTTCCGGTCGGCGTGCTTCACGACCGGCACGACGAGTCCGGCATCGGTGTGGACCGCCATCCCGATATGGTAGAAGCGGTGGTAGAGAATCTCGTCGCCCGCGAGCCGGGCGTTCACCTCGGGGAACTCCTTCAGCGCGGCGATCGACGCCTTCGCGATGAACGGCATGTAGGTGAGCTTGAAGCCGTGCTCCTCGAGGAATCCCTCCTTCAGCTCCTCTCGGAGCTCCACCAGCGCCCCGAAGTCGGCCTCGTCCACGGTGGTGACGTGGGCGGCGGTCCGCTTCGACTGCGCCATCCGGTGGGCGATCGTCTTCCGGATGGAGCTCATCGGCTCCCGCTCGACGGGCTCGTCGGGGCCGTATTCTCGGACCGGTGCCTCCTCGGCGGCGGCCGGCATCGCCGGCGCCGGCCGGACCCGCTCGGGCTCCCCGGGGGCCTCGGCCCGCTCCGGCGCGGCCTCGATCCACTCCGATACGTCCTGCTTCGTCACCCTCCCGCCACGCCCGGTTCCCTCGATGGCGGTGAGGTCGATCGCGTGCTCCCGAGCGAGCCGGCGGACGGCGGGGGAGGTCTTCATCTCCTCGGGGATGACGGCCTCCCCGCGGGACGCGGGGCGGGCAGGGGCTTCCTCCTCCGCGGGGGCTTCCTCCTCGGCGGGGGCTTCCTCCTCGGCGGGGGCTTCCTCGGCGGCTTCGGCTTCCTCGGGCGCGGGGGCCCCGGCCTCCTCGCCCTCGACCGCGATCGTCCCCAGCACCTCGCCGACCGCCACGGTCTCCCCCTTCGACTTCCGGATCTCGGCGAGGGTGCCGCCCTTGAAGGCGGTCACCTCCATGTTGATCTTGTCGGTCTCGAGCTCGACGACCGCCTGGTCCGCCTCCACCGCCTCGCCCTCCTGGACGAGCCATTCGCCCACGGTGGCCTCGGGGACGCTCTGGCCGAGCGACGGGACCTTGATCTCGAGTGGCATGCTTCCTCCTGCTCGGTCGGACTCCCTACGTCTCCGCGATCTCGCGGATCGCGCCGGCGACCTCGTCCACGCTCGGCATGTACACCTCCTCCATCGACGCGGCCGCCGGCCACGGGGTGTTGTAGCCCGCCACCCGGCGGATCGGGGCGTCGAGCTCCCAGAAGCAGCGATCGGCGAGCACCGCCGCGAGCTCGCCCCCGATCCCGCCGGTCTCCGGCGCCTCGTGAACGATCACCGCCTTGCCCGTCTTCGAGACCGACTCCACGAGGGTGTCGGCGTCGTAGGGCAGCAGCGTCTTCAGGTCGATCACCTCGACGTCGATCCCCTCCTCCTCCAGGCGATCGGCCGCCCGCTCGCACAAGTGCCAGGTGTAGCCGAAGGAGATCGCGGTGACGTCGGAGCCCTCGCGGGTCACCTCGGCGCGACCGATCTCGGTCACGGGCGCCTCGTCCTCGTCCAGCTCGTCCTTGATCGACCGGTACAGCTTCTTGTGCTCCCAATAGATCACCGGATCGTCGCTGCGGATCGCCGCCCGCAGCATGCCGGCGGCGTCGCGCACCGTGGCGGGGGCGACCATCACGAGGCCGGGCACGTTCATGAACCACGCCTCGTTCGACTGGGAATGGTACACGCCGCCGCCGACCCCGCCGCCCCAGGGGCACCGGATCGTCACCGGCATGTCCCACTCGCCGCCGGTGCGCCACCGGTACTTGGCGAGCTGCTGGACGATCTGGTCGAAGGCGGGGGAGATGAAGTCGGCGAATTGGATCTCCGGCAACGGCCGGCACCCGACCATCGACGCCCCCACGGTCATCCCCGCGATCAGCGACTCGGAGATCGGGCTGTCGACGACCCGCTCGGGGCCGAAGCGCTCGAGGAGGTCGCGGGTGGCCTTGAACACCCCGCCGTAGATCCCCACGTCCTCGCCGATCAGGAACGTCGTCTCGTCGGCCTCCATCTCCTGGTGGAGCGTGCGCGTGATCGCGTCGATGTAGGTGATCTCAGCCACGACCGCCCCCGAAGTCGAATCCGGGGTATTCGTGGGCGTAGACGTCGGAGAGGAACGCGTCGCCCTCGGGGCGGGGGCTCGACTCGGCGAATTCGATCGCCTCCTCGATCTCCTCCACGATCCGCTGGCGGATCCGTGTCATGGCGCCGTCGTCGAGCACGCCCTCGTCGACGAGATACGCGGTGAAGCGGGGCAGCGGGTCACGCTCGATCCAGCTCTCCACCTCGTCGTCGGTCCGGTAGTCGGCGGGGTCGATGTCGGAGTGGCCGAACCACCGGTAGGTGCGCATCTCGATCAGGGTCGGGCCCTCCCCCGAGCGGGCGCGCTCGAGCGCCTCCCGGGTCGCGTTCCACACCTCCACCACGTCGTTGCCGTCGATCGACACGCCGGGGAAGCCGTACGCCTTCGCCCGGTCGCTCAAATCGTCGAGCGCGGTGGTGAGCGAGAGCGGCAGCGACTCGGCCCACAGGTTGTTCTGGATCACGTAGACGATCGGGAGCCGGTGGACTCCGGCGAAGTTGCACGCCTCGTGGAAGTCGCCGTGCGCGGTGGCGCCGTCCCCGCCGAAGGCCACCGCGACGTTCTCCTTCCCCAGCATCCGGTAGCCGAAGGCGGCCCCGGTCGCCGCCACCCAGTTCATCATGAGCGAGGTGCACGGCTGCATGATCCAGTAGTCGGGGTGCCAGTAGTGGCACGCGGTGTAGCGACCCCCGTCGGGCGAGTCGACGCGGTTGTAGACGTGGGCGGCGAGGGCGCCCAGCGGCACTCCCTTGCCGGTGGCGGCGCCGAGATCGCGGTGGGAGGGTCCGACGAAGTCGGCCTTCTTCAGCTGGTGGGCGATCACGACGTCGCACGCCTCCTGGCCGATCTGGGAGTAGAACGTCCCCTCGAAGCGTCCCTGGCGGAAGAGCTTGCGCATCCGGGCGTCGAACAGGCGGGTCCTCGCCAGCTTCTCCCACACCGCCAGCTTCTCCTCGTCGCCGGCGCCCTCCATCTCGCCGGAGAGCGCGTACTTCTGCGGGAACTCCCGGTCGAGGTCGGTGGCGAGGTCCTCCTTGCGCCGCTGATCGGCCAGGTAGTCGTCCCGGGAGGTCTCCTCCGGCTCGGCGGCGACGTCCTCGGTCTCGTAGTCGCCCTCGTCGACCGCCCCGACGTCCTCGGCGACCTCCGCCTCGGCCGTACCGGCCGTCTGCTGCTCCGTCTCCTTCTTCGCCATCTTCCTCGTTCCCGGTGGGGGTCAGTCGTCTCGAGAGGCTCGGGCCGCCGCGGCGACCTCGCCCCGGGCGAGTCGGCTCCGGAGAAGCTGGCGGTCGGCCCGGTACGAGCTCCGCACCAGCGGCCCCGCCTCGACGTGGGCGAAGCCCATCGCTTCGCCGATCTCCGCGAGCTCGTCGAAGGTGTCCGGATGGACGTACCGGTCGACCGGCAGGTGCCAGCCGGAGGGTCGCAGGTACTGGCCGAGGGTGAGGATGTCCACCCCCCGCTCGATCAGGTCGCGCATCACCTCGACGACCTCCTCGTTCCCCTCGCCCAGCCCCAGCATCATCCCCGTCTTCGTCACCAGGCCCGGCGCCCACCGGCGGGCGCGGGCGAGGAGCTCGAGGGTGACCGCGTACACGCCGCCGCCGCGGGCGACCCGATAGAGGCGCGGCACGGTCTCGACGTTGTGGTTCAGCACGTCGGGGCCGGCGTCGAGCACGGCGCGAAGCGCGTCGGGGTTCCCCTGGAAGTCGGGGATCAGCACCTCCACCGAGGTGCCCGGCGAGCGCCGCCGGATCTCCTCGATGCAGGCGGCGAAGATGGAGGCCCCGCCGTCGGAGAGGTCGTCGCGGTCGACCGAGGTGATCACCACGTAGGAGAGCCCCATCCGGAGCACCGCCCCGGCGAGCCGGACCGGCTCCTCGAGGTCGAGCTCCGTGGGCATCCCCTTGTTGACCGCGCAGTAGCGGCACCCCCGCGTGCAGGTGTCGCCGAGGATCATGAAGGTGGCGGTGCCGTGCCCCCAGCACTCCCCGATGTTGGGGCAGCGCGCCTCCTGGCAGACGGTGTTGAGCTCCTCGTCCTCCACCACGTCCTTCACCGCGACGTACTCCGGCCCGCCGCCGGCGCGGATCTTGAGCCACTCCGGCTTGCGGGCGCGGGGGGCGTCGGTCGTGGCCGTCGGGGTCACCGGCTCGCTCCGGGCTTCCCGAACACCGCGCGGAAGGCGCGCCCGAGCGCGTCCTCCACGGCCGCGCGATCCACCTCGCCGTCGAGCAGCAGGCGCATCGAGGTGACGCGCCTGTTGGCGATCCCGCACGGCACGATCA
>JAWVZN010000051.1:0-18069 GCA_033722155.1 Gemmatimonadota bacterium
GAGGCGTCCGGGGTCGCGCGCGATCCCCGTCGCGGAGATCTCCTGTGGATCCACGACGACGAGGGCGAGGCCTTCGCGCTGGTCGCGGTGGACACCGCCGGGAACGCGCTCGGCCGGGCTCCGATCGGGGAGATCGGGCTTCGTGATCCGGAGGATCTGGCCCTGGGCCGCTGCGGGGAGGTGTGGTGCCTCTACCTGGGGGACATCGGGGACAACCCGGCGGTCCGCGACGAGGTGCGGGTCCACCGGCTGCCCCTCCCCGGCGTCCCGCCGGGGGAGGCGGACGGGTGGGGAACGGAGGAGCTCCCGCCGATCGCGCCCGAGCGCACCTGGACGTTCCGCTACCCCGACGGACCCCGCGACGCCGAGGCCCTCGCCGTGGACGACGGCGTGGGCGAGCTGATCGTGATCTCGAAAGGGTGGGACGGCCGGGCGATCGTGTACTCCGCCCCGCTCTCCGGCGCCCGCGACGGAGCCGCCGCTCCGGCGACCCTGGTCCGCCAGGGCGCGCTGCCCTTCGGATCCGGGGGCGAGTCGGTCGGCTTCGTGACCGGGGCCGATCTCTCGCCGGACGGAAAAACGCTCGCGGTCCGCACCTACGTGGCGCTGTATCTGGTCCCCTGGTCCGGCGCGGCAGAGTTCGGGCGCGTGACCGGCGTCCGGAAGGTCCCCCTCGGTCCGGCCCGCGAACCTCAGGGCGAGGGCGTGGCGTTCGGGAGCGAGCCCGGCGTGCTCCACCTCGTCAGCGAGAGCCGGTGGGGGCGCCCGCCCCGGCTCTCCCGGGTCGTCTGCCCGCCGTGACCCCGGCCCTCTGGATCGCCCGCGCCCTCGCCTTCCTCGGCTTCCTGGACGCCGCCTGGCTCACCGCGTCCCATCTCGCCGGCCGTGCCCTGGCCTGCGGACCGACGGAGGGATGCGAGGTCGTGCTGACGAGCCGCTACGCCACCATCGGGGACGTCCCGGTGGCCGCCGTCGGCGCGGCGTATTACGCCGTCGCGAGCCTGATCGCGTGGACCCCCGGGAGATCCTGGTCGCGCGGGCTGGCACTCGTCTTCGTGGGGCTCGAGGGGGTCGCGGTGGCGATCTCCGCGGTGCTGGTGTGGATCCAGTGGTCGGTCGTCGGGGCGTGGTGTCCCTTCTGTCTCGTTTCGGCGGGGCTCACCCTGGGCCTGTTCGTCTGCGCCCTCGCCCTGGTCGCGGCGCATCCGGTCCGCCCGTGAAATCGAGCCGATCCCTTCAGTGGAGCTCGGCGAGATGATCGAGGAGGTGCTCGCCCGGCAAGCGGGAGCGCGCTAAGCTCGTCCTTCGGAATCCGAGTTCTCGTCTGCCCGAATCCGAGGAGCGACATGCCGACCCCCGATCTCCATCGACGCTCGTCCTCGCTGGCCTGCGGGCTCGCGATCGCGGCGCTCCTGCTGCTGGCGGCGCCGGGCGCCAGGGCCCAGACCCTGGTGATTCACGGCGGCGCCGGCACGCTCACTCCCGAGAACGTCACCCCCGAGCGGGCCGAGGCGTACCGGACCGAGCTCGAGGAGGCGCTCCGGACCGGCTGGACCGTCCTGGAGGGGGGCGGTCCCGCGCTCGACGCGGTGGAGGCCACGATCCGGGTGATGGAGGATTCCCCGCTCTTCAACGCCGGCAAGGGCGCGGTCTTCACCCACGAGGGCCGCAACGAGCTCGACGCCTCGATCATGGACGGATCGGCCCGCGACGCCGGCGCGGTGGCCGGGGTCGCCCACGTGAAGAACCCGATCTCGCTTGCGCGTCTCGTGATGGAGGAGTCGAAGCACGTGATGCTCGCCCGCGAGGGGGCCGAGGAGTTCGCCCTCGAGCGGGGCGTGGAGCTGGTGCCCTCGAGCTACTTCTTCACCGAGCGTCGCTGGCGCTCCCTGCAACGGGCGCGCGAGCGCGACAGGGAGACGAGTCGGGCCCCGGAGGCGGGCTCTCCGCTCGGCACCGTCGGCGCGGTGGCCCTCGACGCGGACGGCGACCTCGCCGCGGGCACCTCCACCGGCGGGATGACCGACAAGCGGTGGGGCCGGATCGGCGACTCCCCGGTCATCGCCGCCGGCACCTGGGCGGACGAGGGGTGCGCGGTCTCGGCGACCGGTCACGGGGAGTTCTTCATCCGCAACGCGGTCGCCCACGACATCTGCGCCCGGGTCCGCTACACCGGGGCGACGGTGCGGGAGGCGGCCGAGACGGTGATCCTCGAGGACCTGGTCGAGATCGGGGCCTCCGGCGGGGTGATCGTGCTCGACGACGAGGGCGCCTTCGCCACCCCGTTCAACACCGCCGGAATGCTGCGGGGGTGGATCGGCCCCGACGGGATCGCCGAGACCCGGCTGTTCGCCGAGGGCGAGGAGGACCGCTAGGCCTGGGTCTCGGCCTCGGCGTCGGCCCCCTCCCCCTGCTCCGCCTCGGCGGCGACCACCAGCGAGTCGAGGTACACCTCGCGCACGCCGGGCGCGGAGCTCGCCACCTCGCGGGCGACCGACTGCTCGAAGCGGGTCGGCACCTCGCCCACCAGTGTCACATCGCCCTCGGTGACGTGCACCTCGATCTCCACGCCTTCCTCGTCGAGGCGGGGATCGGCGTCGAGCCGGGTCTGGATCTCCCGGGTGATCGTGGAGTCGGGGACGCTCCGCACCTCCTCGCCCGTCTGGGCGGTGGTGTCGGCCTCGGGCGCCTCCTCGGCTCCCTCGCCGGCGCACGCGACGAGCACGGCCGCCAGGGACAGGGTCAGGAAGAGGGTCGTCTTTCGCATCGTCTTCATCGGTCGTCTCCTTGCGCGGGTTTGAAGAAGGGCCGCCACCGCGCCTCATCGGGAGGTGCGGTGGCCAGGCTCACTCCGATCAGCAGGACGATCGCCAGCGTGAGCGCCGGCAGGACGGGGTCGAGCCCGGCGGCCCACGCGGGCAGGGCGTCGAGCCAGCCCCGCGGGGCGCCGAACTGCCACAAGAACGTCGCCGCCAGCCCCCCGGCGATCGAGCTCACCGCGCCGGCGGCGTTGGTCCGCTTCCAGAAGAAGGTCGCCAGGATCGCCGGGGTGAGCGCTCCGTACATGGTGTAGGCGTAGAGGGCCATCTCGAGCACCGACTCGAAGAACTGGATCTGGACGAACGCGATGGCGCCCAGGGCCACGATCGCGACCCGGGTGAGGCGCACGATCGTCCGCTGGGGCGCTCCGGGCCGAACGTAGCGGGTGTACAGGTCGTTGACGACGTTCGTCGCCGGGACCAGCAGGAAGCTGGTCCCCGTGGAGACGACGATCGCCACCGCCGCGCCCAGCATGACGGCTCCGATCCCGACCGGAAGGGCGCCCCGCAGCACCGTCAGCAGGATCTGCTCGTGCTCCCCGGTCTCGATGGAGAGCTCCGGATACACCACCCGGCCGAGCACCGCGAGCACCACGATCAGCGACTCGACGAAGATCGTGAGGCCGATCCACATCGGCACCGCGTTGCGGGCGCTCCGCTCGTCGCGGGCGCTGAAGAAGCGCTGATACATGTTCGCCTCGCCGAGGATCAGCACCATCGCCGGCAGGCCGAGCCCGAGGATCTCGAGGGGGCCCAGGGTGCCGAAGAGGGTGAAGTGCTCGGCCGGCAGGCTCTCACGGAGCCGCCCGAAGCCGCCCGCGTCGGAGAGGAAGAAGGGGGTGGCGACGATCAGCCCCGCGATCAGCAGCACCCCGTTCACCACGTCGGTGTAGGCGACCGAGAGCATCCCGGCGAGGCCGGTGTAGGTGATCACCACCAGCGCGGTCACGATCATCCCCCAGGGCCACGCCAGCCCCGTCCAGCCGGCGAGCACCGCGTCGAAGTCGACGGTGAGGTTCAGGATCAGCGATCCGCCCCGGAACTGGTAGGCGACGATGGTGGTGTAGGCGACGATCGTCACCACGGTGCCGAGGATCTGCGCGGCGGGATGGTACCGCGCCTCGAGCAGGTCGGGGACGGTGTAGCGGGCGAAGGCGCGGGCGCGCGGGGCGATGAACCACAGCACGAAGATCCCCGCCCACGCTCCGACGGAGAACCACACCGCGGCGAGGCCGTAGCGGTAACCCGCCCCGGCGCCGCCCAGCAGGCTGCCGGTGCCGATCCAGGTGGCGAGCATGGTGAGGGCGAGCACCACGGTTCCGAGCTTCCGGCCCGCGACCATGATGTCGTCCTGGGTCTCGACCCCCCGGGACTTCCACGCCCCGACCGCCAGCAGGCCGAGCAGGTAGAGGCCGATCACGACGAGGTAGATCATCCCGCGCCCCCCGCCGGCGCCTCCTCGCCGGCCCGCCGGTGGCCGTGGCGCAGGAAGTAGTGCACCACCCGGGCGAACGGTTCGGGCTCCTCGAGGAAGGGGAAGTGGCCGCTTTCGGCGAAGGCGACGAAGCGGCCCCCCGGCAGCTTGCCGCGGAACGCGAGCGGATGCTCGGGCCGCACCACGCGGTCGGACTCGCCGTAGATCACGAGCGAGGGAGCTCGCAGATGGCCGAGCGCGGGCCCCAGGTCGTACTCCTCGATCCCGGCGGCCAGGGCGCGGTTCACCTCGGCCGAGAAGCTCACCGATTCGAGCAGGGACGTCCGCTCCCGCTCGTCGAGATCGCGGTGGAAGTAGAGCGGCAGGGCGATGGCGAAGCGCTCGTGCATCGCCTCGTCGCTCGGTGGCTCCGCCTCGATCTCGGCCAGCCGCTCGCGGTCCTCGGCGTCGAGCTCCTCGGCGACGCTGCGGCGATACCCCTCCTTGAACTCCCGGGTGGGGGCTCCGCCCACGATCACCAGATGGGTGACCGATTCGACGTGCTCCAGCGCGTGGAGGATCGCGAGCACCGAGCCGAACGAGTGACCGAGCACGGCGACCGGCCCGAGGTCGAGGGCCTTGCGGACCCGCTCGAGATCCTCGACGTGGCGGGAGAGGGCGAGCGGCTGCTCGACGTCCTCCGGCGCGCCCGAGCGCCCGCAGCCGCGCTGGTCGTAGGCGATCACGTGGTGGTCGCGCGCCAGCGCCCGGAGGCCGGGCCCCCACACCCCGGCATCGGGGAAGAAGTAGCCGCCGTCCATCCCCGGTCCGCCGTGGAGGCACACCACCGGCGGGCCGGCGCCGATGCCCGCCTCGCGGAGCCAGAGGGAGAAGCCGTCGAGCTCGAGGCGACGTTCGGTGACCTCGGGAGTCGTCATCGAGCGGGGCAAGATAGGTCGGCGTCCGGGAGCGCGAAACGGTACATTGAGAACGTGGAGATCACGCTCGAGTGGGAAGGGGAGCACCGCTTCGCCGCGGCCACCGGCTCCGGCATCGCCGTGATGGTGGACGGCGACGGGGAGACGGGCGCCTCGCCCATGGAGTCGGTGCTGATCGCGCTGGGAGGGTGCATGGGGATCGACGTCGTGGACATCCTCCGGAAGGGGCGCCAGGAGGTGACCGGCTGCGAGATCCGGGTACGGGGGGAGCGCCGGGAGGAGCCGCCGAGGCGCTTCACGGAGATCGAGCTCACGGTCGCGCTGACGGGCCGGGGGCTGACCCGCTCCCGGGCCGAGCGGGCGGTGGAGCTGAGCCGTGAGACCTACTGCTCGGTCGTCCACTCGCTGGCGCCCGACACCGGGCTCTCCTTCGAGGTCGAGCTGCGGGAGGCGTGACGAACGCGACCGGTTGGCGCGTTCCCCCGCCGCGAGCTAGTTTTTCCGCCCGTTCTCCGGACCGTTCGAAACCTCGGAACCGACCCCAGACGAACCGATCGCGAGGCGACCGTGGGCGCCAATCACGAGCTGCGGCTCCTGTCGGGGACCGCCAACCCCGAGCTGTCGAAGGAGATCTCCGAGTTCATGGAGGAGCGGCTCACCGACGTGGAGTCGAGCCGCTTCGCCGACGGGGAGATCTTCGTCAAGATCAACGAGAACGTCCGGGGGCGCGACGTCTTCATCATCCAGTCCACGCCCGCGCCGGCGGAGAACCTGCTGGAGCTGATGCTGCTGATCGACGCGGCGCGGCGGGCCTCGGCGTATCACATCGCCGTGGTGATCCCCTACTTCGGCTACTCCCGGGCGGACCGGAAGGACCAGCCCCGGGTGGCGATCAGCGCGAAGCTGGTGGCGAACATGCTGGTGAACGCCGGCGTCGAGCGGGTGATCACGATCGACCTGCACAGCCACCAGGTGCAAGGCTTCTTCGACATCCCGGTCGACCACCTGTACGCCTCGCCGGTGTTCCTCGACTACTTCCGGGCGAAGGAGCTGGAGGACATCGTCGTGGTCGCGCCCGACGTTGGCGCGGCGAAGATGGCGCGCGCCTTCGCCCGCAGGATGGACGCGGCGATGGCGCTGATCGACAAGCGCCGCCCGAAGGCGAACGAGACCGAGGTGGTCCACCTGGTGGGCGAGGTGGAGGGGAAGACCGCGGTTCTGATCGACGACATGATCGACACCGCGGGCACCTTCGCCCAGGCCGCCTACGCGCTCGAGGAGAACGGCGCCACCACCGTCTACGGGGCGGCCACCCACGCGCTGCTCTCGGGCCACGCGGTGGAGCGGCTCCAGGCGGCGCCGTTCGAGGAGGTGTGCGTGACGAACACCCTCCGGATCCCCGAGGATCGCCGTTTCGACGGGCTGAAGGTGCTCTCGATCGCCGAGCTGCTCGGCAAGGCGATCAAGTACAACCACGAATACCAGTCCGTCTCCTCGCTCTTCCCCGACTGACCGGGAGGCGATTCCGGCTGGCTCGAGGGCCGGGGAGACGGGCGATGCGGATCTCGAGAAGCTCGATACGATAGAGACGGAGGAGAGGCCATGGCCGAAGCACAGATCGAAGCCACGAAGCGGGAGGAGACGGGCAAGGGCGCGGCGCGGGCGTACCGCCGAGAGGGACGGATCCCCGCCGTCCTGTACGGTCGCGACCAGGAGAGCGTCCCGCTCACCGTGGACGAGGGGGACCTGCACCGGATCGTGCAGGCGATCTCCATCGAGAACACGATCGTCGACCTGGAGCTCGACGGGGACGGCGGTGGCGCCCACAAGGTGCTCATCCGCGAGCTGCAGATCCACCCGTTCCGGGACGAGTTCCTCCACGTCGACTTCTTCGAGATCCCGATGGACGAGAAGATCCGGGTCGACGTCCCGATCGTGGTCGAGGGGGTGCCCGAGGGGGTGAAGAACAAGGGCGGCGTGCTCGACCACCAGCTCCGCGAGCTGGAGGTCTCCTGCATGCCGGGCAACATCCCCGAGCGGATCACCCTCGACGTATCCGAGCTCGACATCGGGGAAGCGATCCACGTCGCGGACATCGAGCTTCCCGAGGTCGAAATCGAGACCGATCCCGAGCGTTCCGTCGTGGCGGTCCTCGCGCCGACGGTGATCGAGGAGCCCGAGGAGGAGGAGCTCCCCGAGGAGGAGCTCGCCGAGCCCGAGCTCATCGGCCGCGAGCCCGAGGAGGGCGAGGAGGTCGAGGCGCCGGAGAGAGAGGCAGAAGCCGAAGGCGAGGAAGCCGAAGAGGAAGCGTAGGGCGCCCTGGGCGTTCGGATCGTCGTCGGCCTGGGGAACCCGGGCCCCGAGCACGAGGAGACCCGCCACAACGTCGGCTACCGGGTCGTGGACCGCCTCGCGGTGCGCCACGACATGCCCGGGTGGACCCGTCGCGGGGACCGCCTCGAGATCGCGGGGCGCCTGGCCGACCGCGAGATCCTTCTCGTCAAGCCGCTCACGTTCATGAATCGCTCCGGCGTCGCCCTGGCGGCGCTCCACCGGGAGAACCCCTTCGAGCCGGGCGAGCTGCTCGTCTGCTACGACGACCTCGACCTGCCGCTGGGTCGCCTCCGGGTCCGCCCCTCCGGGGGCACCGGGGGCCACCGGGGGATGCGGTCGATCATCGAGCGCCTCGGCACGCGTGCGTTCCCGCGGCTCCGCGTCGGGATCGCTCCGATGTCGGGCGGCGTGCGCGACGCCACCGAGTTCGTTCTGCGGCCCTTCCGCCGCTCCGAGCACGACGAGATCGACCTGGCCGAGGAGCGGGCGGGCGACGCGGTCGAGTGCGTCGTCGGGGAGGGGATCGTGGCGGCCATGAACCGATTCAATTCCGAACCCGAGCCGTAACCGACACGCACAAGGAGATCCAGTGGAGAACTTCACCTCCTCCGCCGCGGTGTGGGGCCTGATCGGCCTCGTCGCGGCGTGGGGCATCTACGTCTATCTGAAGAGACAGCCCGAGGGCAACGAGACGATGAGGGATCTCGCCTCCCGGATCCAGGAGGGCGCGATGACGTTCCTCCGGCGCGAGTACTCGGTGCTGATCCCGTTCATCGTGGTCGTGGCGCTGCTGCTGGCGTGGGCGGTCGGGTGGCGTACGTCGGTGGCCTACGTGGCCGGGGCCGCCTGCTCGATCCTGGCCGGGTTCTTCGGCATGACCGCGGCGACCCGGGCCAACGTCCGAACCTCCGAGGCGGCCCGCTCCAGGGGCACCGGTCCGGCGCTCCGGATCGCGTTCTTCGGAGGCGGCGTGATGGGCCTTTCGGTGGCCTCGCTCGGCCTCCTCGGGATCGGTCTCGTGTTCCTGTGGGTGGGGCGCGCCGCGGCCACGCCCGCCGAGATCCGCACGTTCGCCGAGATCATCTCCGGCTTCGCGATGGGCGCGAGCTCGATCGCCCTGTTCGCGCGCGTCGGCGGCGGGATCTACACCAAGGCGGCCGACGTGGGCGCCGATCTGGTGGGCAAGGTCGAGGCGGGCATCCCCGAGGACGATCCCCGGAACCCGGCCACGATCGCCGACAACGTGGGCGACAACGTGGGCGACGTGGCGGGGATGGGGGCCGACATCTTCGAGTCCTACGTGGGCGCCGTGATCGCCTCGATCGCGATCGCGGCGACGAGCCCGATGGTCCTCCCCGAGCAGAAGATGGCCGGGGTGGCGCTGCCGATCGTCATCGTGATCCTGGGCCTGGTCGCCTCGCTGGTCGGCGTGGCCGCGATGAAGCTCCTCGAGCGGACCGACCCGGCCGGGGCCCTCCGGAACACCACCTTCATCGCCGCCGCCCTCTTCCTCGTCGCGGCGTACTTCCTGATCGTCGAGGTGGACGTCTTCGCCGGCAACCCGGAGCTCTCGGCGACAGGCCCCTTCTGGGCGCTGCTGGCCGGAACCCTGGTCGGCATCTTCATCGGCCTGGCGACGGAGTACTACACCGCAGCGGCCCCGATCCGGAAGATCGCAGAGGCGTCGGAGACGGGCTCGGCGACGAACATCATCTCGGGGCTCGCGATCGGGATGGAGTCGGTCGTCGTGCCGGTGGCGCTGATCTGCGTGGCGATCTGGGTGGCGTTTCTCACCGCCGGGCTCTACGGGATCGGGATCGCCGCGGTCGGCATGCTCGCCACCGTCGGCGTGACGATGTCGGTCGACGCCTACGGCCCGATCGCCGACAACGCCGGCGGGATCACCGAGATGAGCGGGCTCGGCAAGGAGGTTCGCGCGATCACCGACTCGCTCGACGCGCTCGGCAACACGACCGCCGCGATCGGGAAGGGGTTCGCGATCGGGTCGGCCGCGCTCACCGCCCTGGCGCTCTTCAGCGCCTACGCCTCCGGGGTGGGGCTCCTCGAAGCCGGGATCGACATCCTCGACCCCTACGTGGTGATCGGCCTGTTCATCGGCGGCTTCCTGCCGTTCCTGGTGGCGGCGATGACGATGACCGCCGTGGGCCGTGCGGCCGCCGGGATGGTGAACGAGGTCCGACGCCAGTTCCGCGAGATCCCCGGCATCATGGAGGGCGAGGCGGACCCCGACAGCGCCCGCTGCGTCGACATCTCGACCCGGGCCGCGCTGCGGGAGATGATCGTCCCCGGCGTGACCGCCGTGATCGCCCCGGTCCTGGTCGGCAGGCTGCTGGGCGTGGCCGCGCTCGGCGGCATGCTCGCCGGCGCCACCGTGACCGGCGTCCTGATGGCGCTCTTCATGGCGAACGCCGGGGGCGCCTGGGACAACGCCAAGAAGTTCATCGAGGGCGGCGCCCACGGCGGCAAGGGATCCGACGCCCACAAGGCGGCGGTCGTCGGCGACACGGTCGGCGACCCCTTCAAGGACACCTCGGGCCCGTCGATGAACATCCTGATCAAGCTGATGGGCGTGGTGAGCCTGGTCCTCGCGCCGTGGTTCGTCGCCTGACGTGACGGGGTGAGCGGAGGCGGCGAACCGCTGCTCGAAGCGCGCGGGGTGGGCCGCCGCGCCCCCGGCGACGGGGCCTGGCTGCTCCGGGACGTCGATCTCGCGATCGCCCGGGGGGAGCGAGTCGCGGTCGCGGGCCCGTCCGGGGCGGGGAAGACGCTCCTGCTGCGGGCCCTCGCCCTGCTCGACCCCGTCGACGCCGGCGAGATCCTGTGGGAGGGCGAGGCCGTGCCCGACGACCGGGTTCCCGCCTTTCGCCGCTCGGCGGTGTACCTCCACCAGCGCCCGGCGCTGTTCGAGGGCTCCGTCCGGGACAACCTCCGCGCGGTCTTCGATCTCGACGCCAACGGCGAGCGCGCCTACGACGAAGACGTCGCCGTCGCCTCGCTCGAGCGCCTCGGTCGTGGCGCCGCCTTCCTCGACAAGCCCGCCGCCGACCTCTCGGGCGGGGAGGAGCAGATCGTGGCGTTCCTCCGCGCGATCCAGCTCGACCCGGCGGTGATGCTCCTCGACGAGCCCACCGCGGCGCTCGACCGCGAGGCGACCGGATCGATCGAGCGGCTGGTGGCGGAGTGGGCGGACGAGCGCCCGGACGAGCGAGGCTTCGTGTGGGTGAGCCACGACCCTTCGCAGGCCGACCGGGTCGCCGAGCGGACGGTGCGCCTCCGGTCGGGATCGCTCGCCCCGTGACGCCGGGCTACATCGACCTCACCGTCGGGCAGGTCGCGATCGCGGCCGCGCTGATCGTCGTCAACGCGGTGGTGTCGATCGCGTTGAAGCTCGGGATGGAGCGGCGGCTCGCGGTCGCCTCGGTCCGGACCGTGGCCCAGCTGGCGCTGATCGGGCTCGTCCTGGAGTGGGTGTTCGCGGCCCGGTCGTGGCCGGTCGTGCTCGGCCTGGCGGCGGTGATGGCCCTGGTCGCCGGGGTGGCCGCGGTCCGGAGGAACGAGCGCCGCTATCCGGGCATCTGGTTCAACAGCCTCGTCTCCATGTGGGCGAGCTCGTGGCTCATCGGAGCGGTGGCGGTGTTCGGCGTGGTGAGGGTGGAGCCGTGGTACGAGCCCCAGTACGCCATCCCCCTGCTGGGGATGATCCTCGGCAACACCCTGAACGGGATCGCGCTCGGGCTCGACCGGCTCACCGAGGAGCTGACCGCCCGCCGCGACCGGGTCGAGACGCTCCTCGCCCTCGGGGCCAGCCGCTGGGAGGCCGCGCGGGAGGCGGTGCGGCGCGCGGTCCGGACCGGCATGATCCCGATCGTCAACGCGATGATGGTGGTGGGGATCGTCTCGATCCCCGGGATGATGACGGGCCAGCTGCTGGCCGGCGTCGATCCCGCCGAGGCGGTGGAGTACCAGATCGTGATCATGTTCCTCATCGCTTCGGGGACCGCGCTCGGCACCGTGGGGGTGGTCCTCCTGGGGTGGCACCGCCTCTTCAACCACCGCCACCAGTTCCTCTACCACGCGATCGAGAGCCGCTGAGCTCGAGGAGGGCGTGCGTGCAGATCGGGATCGTCGGGCTCCCCAACGTCGGAAAGTCGACGCTGTTCAACGCCCTCACCGCGGCCGGGGCGGAGGCGGCGAACTACCCCTTCTGCACGATCGACCCGAACGTGGGGGTGGTGGCGGTCCCCGACGAGCGTCTGGACGTCCTCGCCGAGACGCTCGAGCCGGAGAGCGTGGTCCCGGCGACGATCGAGTTCGTCGACATCGCCGGGCTGGTGGAGGGGGCGAGCCGCGGCGAGGGCCTCGGCAACAAGTTCCTCTCCCGGATCCGCCAGGTCGACGCGATCGCCCACGTGGTCCGCTGCTTCGACGACCCCGACGTGGCCCACGTGCACGGCGACGTCGACCCGGTGCGGGACCGCGACGTGGTGGACGCCGAGCTCGCCCTCGCCGACCTCGCCGTCGTCGAGAAGCGGCACGCCCGGGTGGAGAAGCAGGTGCGGACCGGCCGCGACGACCTGGCGGCCGAGCTCGTGGCCCTCGAGGCGCTCCTGCCGGCGCTGCGGGAGGGGCGTCCGGCGCGGGCGGTGCCGCTCGACGAGGCCGGGGAGGAGGCGGTCCGCTCCTATGGCCTGTTGACCCGCAAGCCCGTGCTGCTGGTGGCCAACGTGGCCGAGGACGAGGTGGCCGAAGCCGCGCGGGATCCTTCGGCCGCCCCGTCGGTGGCCCCGCTCGCCGGGGCCGCGGCGGAGGGGTCCCGGGTCGTGGCCGTGTGCGGCGAGCTCGAGGCCGAGCTGGCGGCGCTCGAGCGGGAGGACCGGCGGGCGTTCCTCGAGGAGCTGGACCTCCCGGAGTCGGGGCTCCGCCGGGTGATCCGGGCGGGCTACGACCTGCTCGGGCTGATCACCTTCTTCACCACCCTCTCCGACGAAGTGCGCGCCTGGACGCTGCGCCGGGGGAAGAGTGCCCACGACGCGGCCGCCGCGATCCACACCGACATGGCGGACGGATTCGTCCGCGCGGAGGTCGTCGGCTGGGAGGACTTCGAGCGGGCCGGGCGCTCGCTGCAGGAGGCCCGGGAGCGAGGGCTCGTACGCGGGGAGGGACGCGACTACGTGGTGTCCGACGGGGACATCGTGCAGATCCGGTTCACGGGCTGAACCCGGAGTCGGGAGGGTTACGGCGCGAACGGGACCGGAGCGGGCGGGACATAGTTGACGGAATCGCTCCGGAATAGGAAATTTCGACGATACGTTGAAGAAGACAGAGATGATCTCCAGCTCGATCGTCCGCTCCCTCGCACCGGCGCTCCTCCTCGTCCTCCTCGCGGTGGCGCCCGCCGCCGCGCAGACGATTCGTGGCACCGTGGTGGAGGAGGGCACGGGCGAGCCCGTCCTGGGCGCGTTCGTGGTGCTCCTCGACGCCGATGGCGATCAGCGTGGCGGGGCGATGACCGACGATCGAGGCGCCTTCACGATCGAGGCCCCCACCGCCGGCACCTACACGCTTCGTGCCGAGCGGATCGGATACCACGGCGCCACCTCCGAGCGGATCACCCTCGCCGAAGGCGAGACCGTCGAGCACCGCCTGGCCGTGCCCGTGCGCGCGGTGAGCCTGGCGGCGATCGAGGTCCCGATGGAGCGGGTGTGCGACATCCCGCCGGCCGAGGCGGCGCAGGTCGCGGCGGCGTGGGAGGAGGCGAGGAAGGCACTCGCCGCGACCGCGTGGACGCAGCAGGACGAGCGCTTCCGCTTGACGGTACGCGAGTTCCAGCGTCAGGTCGACCCCGAGGAAGGGGAGGTGGTGGACGAGGCGACCACGGTGCAGCAGGGGGTGAACCGAGGCAGCCCGTTCGTGAGCCTGCCGCCGGAGGAGCTGGCCGAGCGGGGCTACGTGCGGGACCGCGGGGAGGAGACGGCGCGCTTCTACGCGCCCGACGCCCGGGTGCTTCTCTCCGACGCGTTCGTGGAGAGCCACTGCTTCCGGCTGATGCCGTCCGACCCGGCCCGCCCCGGGCTGGTGGGTCTCGCTTTCGAGCCCGAGCGTGCGGACGAGGAGGAGCGGGTCGACATCGAGGGCGTCTTCTGGATCGACCTCGCGACGGCGGAGCTGCGCTCGCTGGAGTACGCCTACACGGGCTTCCCGGACGTGGTGGCCGACGAGCACGCGGGCGGGCGGGTGCGCTTCGACCGCCTTCCCAACGGCCGGTGGATCGTGAGCGACTGGCAGATCAACGTGCCGGCGGTGCACGAGGTGAGCGAGGAGGAGGTCGAGGTGATCGCGGGCCGGCTGGCCACGACCCGCGGCCGCGCGCGGCCGAAGGTGGTGGCGGTGATGGAGTCGGGCGGCTCGGTGGAGCAGATCCACGATCTGGAAGGCAACATGCTGCGGAGCCGCGAGACGGCTTCGCTGGTGGGGACGGTGACCGACAGCCTGGCGGACGCCCCGCTGGCGGGTGCGACGGTGCGGGTGCGCGGGACCGTCTACCGGACGGTGGCCGACAGCCAGGGCGACTTCCAGATCGGCAACCTGCCGGGCGGCCGCTACGCGGTGGAGGCGACCCATCCGCGGCTGCGCGAGATCGGCACGGGTCCCCTGACGAGCGAGATCCGGCTCACGCCGGGCTCGATTCATCGGGTCGATCTCGCGGTACCGTCGCTGACCCGGTTCCTCGCCTCGCGTTGCGAGGCGGACGGCGTGCGGGTGGTGGGCGTGGTGCGCGACTCGGCGAGCGGGACGCCCCTGTCGGAGGCGCGGGTGGATCTGAGCTGGACGCCGGAGTCGCCGGATGATCCCGGCCGTCTCGAGGTGGTCGCCGACGCCGCCGGCCACTACGTGGCGTGCGGGGTGCCCGCGGGCGAGGCGGTCCTGGCGCGCGCCTCCTTCCCGCGCCGGTCGGGTCGCGGCGTGCTCCGCACGCCCGAGACGGGCGGTACGGTGCGCCAGGATCTTCCGCTGACCGAGAGCCGGCTCACCTCCCTGGTCGCGGTCCGGGAGCGGACCGCGGTCGAGGGCTCGGGGGTCGCGCTCGCCGGGCGCGTGGTGGACGACGCCACCGGCGAGCCCTTGCCCGGGGCGCAAGTGTCGGTGTCGGGGACCGGGATCGGGGCGGTCGCCGGCGATGACGGCGGGTTCCGCCTCGACGGGGTGCCGGCGGGTTCCCACGTCCTGAAGGTGGAGTTCCTGGGGTACGACGCCGCGCTGGCGCGGCTGACGGCGTCACGGGGTCGGGAGATCTCGCTGGTGGCCCGGATGGTGCCGGCTCCGGTGCAGGCCGATCCGCTCGAGGCCGAGGCGCTCGCGAACCCCGAGGACCGCTCGCGCGGACACACCGTGCGGCGGATCGAGGCGGAGGAGATCGAGCGCTACCCCGTGATGGGGGTGGCCGAGCTGATCGCCATGACCACGCCCGGCGTGGAGATGTCGGTGAACAACGCGCTCGGATGCGTGGTCCCGGTGATCCGGGTGCAGGCGCCGGCCGAGGGGTGGGGCGGACGGGAGTTCCCGGCCCCGCTCGTGATCCTGGAGGGCAGCCCCACCGCCAACGCGTGCGTGCTCAACTCGCTCAACCCCGAGGACATCGAGGAGATCGAGATCGTCAGCGCCCTCGCCGGCGCCGCCCGCTACGGACAGCGCGGTCGCTTCGGCGTGATCCGGGTCACCATCAAGACCCAGATCGCACAGAGAAGCGAACAGATCGACGAGGCCGACGAGCCCGAGGAGGCCGTGGAGCCGGAACAAGCCGGCGAGCGGGAGCACGTCCAGTAGACCGAGCGGCGATCATCATTTTATCGGCCCGCGCGCGCGGGCGGCCGCGCGAGACGCCTACTGCCTGACGGCCACCCAGTCCCCGTCCAGGGTGATCACCTCGCCGTCGGGGAACTCCCGCTCCCACTCCGTCTCCCCGCCCATGCTCCCGCCGCCGAACGCGACGGATCCGGCGTGTCGCCAGGAGCGGTCCCCGAACGACATGATCAGCCTCCCGTCCGCGGCGACATTCCCGTCTTCGAGGGGGAAGGCGGGGAGCGGCTCGGGCGTGATCTCCCCGTTCCGGATGCACTCCAGGGTGCCCCCGTCGGTGGTTCCGTCGAAGGTCCCCTCCCCCGTCTGCTCGATCGTGAGGGTCACGCCGGTCACCTCGCACACCGTTGCGGGGCCGAAGAGCCTCGCCTCGTAGCTCCAGGTGCCGGTGAGGTCCGGAGGCTCCAGGCCGTTGGGGTTGGTGTCGGGCGGGTCGGCGTCGACGCAGCCGACGGCGGCGATCAGCAGGACCAGAATGGCGGACAACACGACTCTTCTGGGCACCGGAGACCTCACTCGGTGGTGGATTCCACGGGGACAGACGGGCTTGACAAGGATTTCAACTTACTCTAGCCTCGAAGACATCGTCAAAGTACCGATCGCGCGCGACACCTCTCCTCCTTCGTCGAGGGCACGTTCCTCGGCAGCCGGGGGAGGGTTCGCGCTGGTTTTCAACCGAACCAAGGAGTCGGTGTGAGCGAACAACGTTCGTTCCAAAAAGCTGGCTGCTGGAATCCGGTGAGGGCACGATGGCTGAGCGTAGCCGTGGCGTTCGCGGCGCTGCTCGGCCTTTCGTTCCTCGGGAACGCCTCGCCGGCCCTGGCCCAGCTCACAGTGACCGGACAGGTGACCGACGAGGAGCAGGCGCCCCTCGCCGGAGCGCAGGTGATGGTCCGCGCGGCCAACGCGGGGACCGTGACCGACGCGAGCGGTCGCTATCGTCTGGTGATCCCCGAGGCGCGGCTGACGGGAGCCTCCGCGGAGATCCGCGTGCAGGCGCTCGGCTACCGGAGCGCCAGCGCCACGATCCAGCTCGAGTCCGGGGAGATCACGGAGAACTTCGTCCTCAACCTCGATCCGCTGCAGGTCGAGGAGATCGTGGCCACCGGCCAGGGCATCGAGGTGCGCCGCGAGGCCCTCGGCGCCACGGTGAACTCCGTTTCGGCGGAGGACCTCACCGCCACCCAGGAGTCGAACGTCGTCTCCGCGCTGACGGGGAAGGCCCCGAACGTGCAGGTGTCGACGTCGAGCGGCGAGCCGGGAGCCGGCGCGTTCATCCGGATCCGCGGATCGAGCTCGCTTCTGGGCGCCCAGCCGCTGTTCATCGTCGACGGCGTGCCGATCTCCAACGCCACGGCGAGCATCGAGGCCCATCAGGCCGGCACCGTCGAGTCCAACCGGGGGATCGACCTGAACCCGGAGGACATCGAGTCGGTCGAGATCCTGAAGGGTCCCACGGCCGCGGCGATCTACGGGTCGCGCGCGGCGCAGGGCGTGGTGCTGATCACCACCAAGCGGGGCACTCCGGGCGACACCCGGGTGACGCTCAAGACCTCCTTCACGCGTGACGAGGTCGCCGAGCTGCAGGGCCTGCAGACCACCCACGGCCGGGGCCTCGGCGGCGGACCTTTCGGCGCGCCGGGCCAGAACCTCGCGCCCACGTTCCCCACCAGCTGGGGTCCGGCGCTCGCGCCCGGCACGCAGACCTTCGACCACGCCAGCGAGATCTACCAGGTCGGCCACACGTACGACACCGATCTCCAGGTCTCCGGCGGCAGCGAGTCGACGACGTACTTCATGTCGGTGAGCCGTCTGGACCAGAACGGCGTGATCAGGGGCAACTCCGAGTACGACAAGACCACGGTCCGGCTCAAGGGGACCCACAACATCCGGAGCGATCTCAGCATCGCCGGGAACGTGGCCTACGCCGAGTCGGGCGGGGACTTCATCCAGAAAGGCTCCAACATCAGCGGCATCCAGCTGGGGGCCCTGAGGACCCCGCCGGAGTTCAACAACCTGCCGTACCTCGATCCGGAGACGGGCCTGCACCGCTCCTACCGGTGCAACCCGGATCTGTGCCCGTTCGGCGCGTTCACGGATCCGAACACGAGCCGCGGGTACGACAACCCGTTCTGGATCGCCAACGAGATGCCGAACACGAGCGAGGTCCAGCGCGTGTTCGGGAACATGGAGGTGGAGTACCAGCCCCTCCCCTGGCTGGACTTGACCTACACGATCGGCTCCGACTTCTGGACCGACGATCGCCGCTCGCTCTTCCCGAAGAGCTCCTCGGACTTTCCGCAGGGGCGGCTGATCCGGGCGGAGCTCGACCAGTGGATCATCGACAGCAACCTGCTGGCGACGGTCTCGGGCGACGTCACCGAGGACATCTCGGGGAGCCTGACCATCGGCCAGAACCTGAACCACCAGGAGTTCGAGCGGTACCAGGTGAACGCGTTCAACCAGATCACCGGGACCGACCAGCTCGACTTCTCGATCGACCGCGAGCCCAACGAGTTCGGCTCGGAGGTGCGCACCGACGGCATCTTCGCCCAGGCGAACGTGGAGCTGTGGGACCAGCTGTTCGTGAACGGCGGGGTCCGCGGCGACAAGGCGTCGACGTTCGGCGAGGAGGAGCGCTTCTGGTACACCAACGGGAGCGTGGCGTGGGAGTTCACCGCGCATC
>JAWVZN010000052.1:0-17299 GCA_033722155.1 Gemmatimonadota bacterium
CCGACCACCGGGCCAGCGCGTCCCAGGAGCCCACGTCGTCCCACCGCCAGCCGCTCGCGGTCACCATGACCGCCCGCTCGCACTGCTGCATGACGCCGTAGTCGATCGAGGTCGCCTCGACGCTCGCGTAGTAGTGCTCGAGCGCCCGGCCCGGGTCCGACTCCCACGCGTCGACGGCGGCGTCGATCGCCCGCCGCATCAGCGGGAGATGCTCGGCGTACTCCTTCAGAAACGTCGCCGCGCGGCCGCAGAAGAGGCCGCTGTTCCAGAAGTGGCGACCGTCCCGCCACAGCGAGCGCGCGGTCTCGGGATCCGGCTTCTCGACGAAGCGGGCCACCTCGAAGCCCTCGTTCGTCATCGAAGCGGGCTCGCCCCGCTCGATGTAGCCGTAGCCGGTCTCCGGCCGGCTCGGGACCACGCCGAAGAGGACGAGGACGGGACTCTCGGCCGCGATCTGGAAGGCGCCCTCGACCGTCTCCCGGAACGCCTCCGCGTCGCCGATCGCGTGGTCGGCGGGCAGCGCGAGCATCACCGCGTCCTCGTCGCGGGCGTGGAGGAGGCCGGCGGCGAGGCCGATCGCCGGAGCGGTGTTCTTCCCCTCGGGCTCGCCGATCACCGCCGCTCCGGGAACCTCGGGCAGCTCGGCGGCGACCTCCTCCACCAGCGACCCGTTCGTGAGCACGAGCCAGCGGTGCGGAGGCACCGCCCCCTCGAGGCGATCGGCGGTCTCCCGCAGCATGGACCGCTCGGAGAGCAGCGGCAGCAGCTGCTTCGGACGCTCGGGCGTGGAGGCGGGCCAGAACCGCTCGCCGATCCCGCCCGCGAGGAGGACCGCGTAGTTCACGGAAGGCAACCTAGCCGACGGGTCGCCAGCGGGAAAGGCCGCGCGGGCTCACCCCTGGCGCGCGAGATCGGCGTCCCGCTCGGCCATCCGCGCGACCACCCTCCGGAGGCCGCGATGCTCCGGTCGCTCGAGGCGGGGGTCGTCCTCGACCAGGTCGAAGGCCGCCTCGCGGGCCGCGGCCAGAAGGTCGACGTCGCGCTCCACGTCGGCGATCCGGAAATCGGGGACCCCGTGCTGGCGGGTTCCGAAGACGTCCCCCTGGCCCCGCAGCCGGAGGTCCGCCTCGGCGATGACGAACCCGTCGTGCTCGCGCGCGATCACCTCGACCCGCTCGCGGGCGCCGGCTCCGGCCTCGGGGGAGACCACGAGGAAGCAGCGCGCCGGCCGCTCGCTCCGCCCGATCCGGCCCCGCAGCTGGTGAAGCTGCGAGAGGCCGAAGCGCTCGGCGTGCTCGATCACCATGAACGTCGCCTCCGGGACGTCGACCCCCACCTCGATCACCGTGGTGGCGACCAGCAGATCCACCTCCCCTTCGGCGAAGGCCCGCATGGCGCGATCCTTCTCGTCGGAGCCCAGGCGGCCGTGCACGAGCGCGACGCGGGCCTCGGGATACCGCTCCCGCAGCGCCTCGTAGCCGGAGGTGGCGTCCTTCAGGTCGAGCGCCTCCGACTCCTCCACCAGCGGGTACACCACGTAGCCCCGCTCGCCGGCCTCGAGCCGCCGCTCGAGCGCGGCGTGGAGCTCGCCGCGGTCGCGCTCGCCGAGCACCCGCGTCTCCACCGGCCGGCGACCCGGCGGAAGCTCGTCGATCCGGCTGACGTCGAGGTCGCCGTAGAAGGTGAGCGCGAGCGATCGCGGGATCGGGGTCGCGGTCATCACCAGCACGTCGGGCACGGGCTCGCCCTCCCCGTCGCCTCCCCCCTTCCGGGTGAGCGCCAGCCGCTGGGCCACCCCGAAGCGGTGCTGCTCGTCGACGACCGCGAGTCCCAGCCGGTGAAACGCGATCCCCTCCTGGATCAGCGCGTGGGTGCCGATCACGAGATCGATCTCGCCGCCGGAGAGCCCCGCCAGGATCGGCTCGCGGACGCGGCCGGTGACCGAGCCGGTCAGAAGCGCCGACCGCACGTCCCCGGAGGGAAGCCCGGCCTCGTCGAGAAGGGCGCCCACCTTGCGGGCGTGCTGCTCGGCGAGGATCTCGGTGGGGGCCATGATCGCCGCCTGGCACCCGTTCTCGATCGCCCGGAGCGCCGCCAGGAGCGCCACGACCGTCTTCCCCGAACCCACGTCTCCCTGGAGCAGCCGGCTCATCGGACGGGAGGCCCGCATGTCGCGGTAGATCTCCGCCAGGGTGCGCCGCTGGGCTCGGGTCAGCTCGAAGGGGAGGTTCTTCCCCAGCCGCGGGACCAGCTCGCCCTCCTCCGCCATCGCGACCCCCGCCTCGGGTCGGCGCCGGGAGAGGGCCTTGAGCGCGAGGCGGAGCTCCCACCAGAAGAACTCCTCCCACACGAAGCGCCGCCGGGCGCGATCCCGGTCCCGGACGGTGGCGGGCCAGTGAACGTCGGCGAGCGAGCGATCGAGCGGCGGCAGGCCGTGCTCGGCCCGCAGGTCGCCGGGCAGCGGGTCCGCCACCGGGGCGAGCCGCTCGAGGGCGGTGCTCGTCCAGGCCCGGAGCATCCGCTGGGTGACGCCCTCGGTGAGCGGATAGACCGGGAGGATGCCCGCGCCGGCCTCCCCGTCGCCTCCGTCGGCGGGCTCGAGCTCGTCCGGGCTGATCTGGAGGTGGCGGCCGTAGCGCCCCACCGTGCCGATCACCCGGACGCGATCGCCCCGCGAGAGGCGGTCGGCCATCCAGGGCTGGTTGAACCACACCAGCTGCACCGCCGCGGTGCCGTCGTCCAGCAGCGCGCGGACCAGCGTCCGGCGGCCGCCGAGTCGCCGCTTCGAGACGCTCTTGATCGTCCCCTCCACGCACACCGCCTCCCCGACCGAGAGGCGGTCCAGCGGGGTGGTGCGGCGCGCGTCGAAGTAGTCGCGCGGATAGTGGTGGAGGAGGTCTTCGACCGTGGCGATCCCGAGACGGTCGAGGTCCTCGGCCCGGCGCGGCCCGACCCCGGGCAGGTAGCGGACGTCGGTCCCGAGGTCGATCGGATCGCTCAGCGGAGCAGCCCCCGCGCGAAGGCCCCCGGATCGAACGGGACCAGATCGTCGGCTCCCTCCCCGAGGCCGGCGAACTTCACCGGCACGCCGAGGGCCCGGCGCACCGCGACCACCATTCCCCCGCGGGCGGTCCCGTCCAGCTTGCACACCACCAGCCCGGTGACCGGAAGCGCGTCGGCGAAGACCCGCGACTGGACCAGGGCGTTCTGCCCGGTAGTGGCGTCGAGGCACAGCAGCACCTCGTGGGGCGCGCCCTCCTTCCTCCGCCCGGCGACCCCGACGACCTTGGCGAGCTCGTCGACGAGGTCCCGCTGGGTGTGGAGCCGGCCCGCGGTGTCGGCGAGCACCCAGTCCGAGCCCCGGCTGGCCGCCGCGTCCACCGCGTCCCACACGACCGCCGCGGGATCGCCCTTCGGCTGGCCGGCCACCACCGGCGCGTCGAGCCGCTCGCCCCACTCCCGGACCTGCTCGATCGCGCCCGCCCGGAAGGTGTCGGCCGCCGCCAGCAGGACGGAGTCCCCCGCCGTCTGGAGCCGGCGGGCCAGCCGCGCCATGGTGGTCGTCTTCCCCACCCCGTTCACGCCGACGATCAGGATCACGCCCGGCGGATCCGGGGGACGGGCGAGGGAGCGGTCGGGCTCGCCCTCCTCGAGCATCTCCACGATCCGGTCGGCCACGAACGAGCGGAACTCCTCGGAGCTCCGGATCTTCCCCTGCTTCGCGGCGACCTCCACCTCGTCGACGAGGGCCAGGGTGGCGGGGACCCCGAAGTCGGCCTCCAGCAGCGTCTCCTCGAGCCGCTCGACGGAGGCCTCGTCGATCCCCTCCACGAGGACCGCGACGTCCATCAGCGCCACGTCCTTGATCCGCTGCCACAGCCCGCGGCCCGCGACCTCGTTCACGATCCTTCCCTCCGGATGCTAGGTTCTCCCGACGTGTCGGACACCGTCTACTTCGCCAGCGACGTCCACCTCGGAGCCGGGGCCCCGCCCCGGGAAGCCGCCAAGGAGCGGGCGTTCGTAGCGTTCCTCGACGGGCTCGCGCCCGGAGACACCCTGTACCTGCTCGGGGACGTCTTCGACTTCTGGTTCGACTTCGACGCACCGCCGCCGGCCGCCTACCGCGCCACCCTCCGGGCCCTGCGCCGCTGCGTGGACCGGGGGGTCGCCGCCCGCTTCATGGGCGGGAACCACGACCACTGGGCGCGGGTCGGCGAAGCGCCGGGCTGGCTCGAGCGCGAGATCGGCCTCGAGCTCCTCGACGACCCCCACCGGACGTGCCATCAGGGGTGGCGGCTGCTGCTCACCCACGGGGACGCGCTCGAGGAACCCGCGGGCGCGTACCGGTGGGTGCGGACGGTCCTGCGCCACCCGCTGGCGATCGCCGGATTCCGGCTGCTCCCCGCCCGGTTCGGCTACTGGCTCGGCGATCGCGTCAGCCGCTTCAGCCGCTCCCGCGAGCACGAGAGGGAGCTCGAGCGATACCGGGCCAGGCTCGTCGAGGCGGCCGGGGAGCGTCTCGCGGACGCCGACCTCGACGCCGTGATCGCCGGCCACGTCCACCACCCCGAGCGGCGCGAGACCGGCCACGGTGTCTATCTGAATCTCGGCGATTGGATCGACCATCGCACGTACGGGAGGCTCCGGGACGGGGAGCTCGTCCTGGTGCGACACGGGGAGGGATAGCCCCTCGGGGCGGCTCCTCAGACCGGCCCGGCGGACACGACCTCCACCCCGTCGATCCCCTCGCCCAGAAACCGCCGGCCCACCCGGAGAAACCGCTCGGGCAGATCGCTCACGAGGAAGCGGTGGATCGCCTTCCCCCCGCCCTCGCGCGCGAGGTCGCGGCGGGAGAGCAGGGCCGCGATCTCCCGCGCGGTCTCCTCCGCCGAGTCGATCAGGACGACGTCGGGGAGCACCGAGCCGATCACGTCCGCGAGCAGCGGATAGTGTGTACACCCCAGGATCAGGGTGTCGACCCCGTCGTCGACGAAGGGCGCGAGGTACTCCTCGGCGACGAGCCGGGCTGCGGGGTGGTCGGTCCACCCCTCCTCGGCGATGGGCACGAACAGCGGGCACGCCCGCGCGACCACCTCGAGGTCGCCCCGAAGTCGCCGGAGCGCCTCCTGGTAGGCCCCGCTCCTCACCGTCCCGTGGGTGCCGATCACCCCGACACTGCCCCGGCGGGTCGCCGCCACCCCCGCCCGGGCGCCCGGCTCCACCACCCCCACGAGGGGGATCGTGAAGCGCTCCCGGAGCGCGGGCAGGGCGAAGGCGGTCGAGGTGTTGCACGCGACCACCACCGCCTTCACCCCGTAGCCGGCGAGCATCTCGACGTTCTCGATCGAGAAGCGGGTGACGGTCTCCCGGGACTTCGGTCCGTAGGGGACACGCGCGGTGTCGCCGAAATAGAGGATCGACTCCCCGGGCAGCCGCTCCATGAGCGAGCGGACCACGGTGAGGCCGCCGATGCCGGAGTCGAACACCCCGATCGGCCGCTCGGCGCCCTCGCTCACCGGGGGCCGGCGGGATCCGCCCGGGCGGAGCGCGGCCCGGGGCCGAGGCGCCACCGGAGGCCGGCCCACACCCTCCGCTCGGAGGGCTCCCCGCCGATGTCGATCGGATCGAGCTGAGCGGCGGTGTAGGCGTCCACCGCCGCGAAGATGACGCTGAGGAGCCCCCACGCGTAGTAGTCCTCCCGGCGCTCCTCGATCACCGACAGCTCGGCGTCGAGCTGGCGGAACTCGGCGGTGTCACGGAACTGCTCCACGAGGGCGAGCGAGTCCTCCGGCGCTCCCTCCGGCGGATCTTCGAGGAAGGCCGCCCGCGCCTCGCGGATCTCCTCCTCCTTGTCGAGCGCTTCCTGGTGCTTGTCCCATCCGGCGTAGAAGAGGCCCAGCTCGGCCGCGGCGAAGAGCACGCCCCGCCACGGATGACCGGTGTAGAACTGTCCCCATCCCGGGATCAGGAACGAGCGGATCGCGGCGTTTCGAGGGTTCTTCGGAAGTACGTCCTCGGTCGGTACCGCGGCCAGATCCCGTGCGCCTCTCCCCTCCCGGAAACGGGGAGCGAGCACCGGGATGGTGTCGGCCGGGGAGAGGCCGAACACCAGGGAGTCGGTCGGGATCGGCTCCGACGGGCGGATGTCGACGATGTGGATCGGCTCGGAGGGCACCGAGTCCGGCGCCGCCTCCTGGGCGGCGGCGACGCCGGGGAAGGCCCCCGCCGCGGCCACCGCAAGCAGGCTCGCGATCCCCGCGATTCGCATCGGATCCTCCCTCGAATCAGCTTTCCGTCCGGACGGGCGAAGTGTAGCGGCAACGGAGCGCGCCAGCGAACGTGTCTCCGTGCTCCGCTCCCTGTACCCCGCCGGCCTGCTCGCTGTTTCGACCGCCGCGGCGCTCGCCGGATGCGGCGGGGTCCGTCTCTCCCATCTCTCCACCCGGGGTCCGGTGCCGGAGGGCGGGTGCCTGATCGTGGGCCTGCTGGGGGGCCTCGACGCCTGGGACGATTCCACCAAGGGCGTGCGCCGCCTCGCCCTGGAGCTCCGCGAGCCCGCCGCGGGGGTGCGGGCGGAGACGTTCGAGAACCGGCGCGCCGGGCGCGCGCTCGCCTTCGTCCGGGGCGTCCTGGACGCCGATCGGGACGGACGGATCGATGCCGGGGAGGAGCGGACGGGACCCCGGCTCGTGGTGTACGGCCAGAGCCTGGGCGGCGGAGCCGCGGTCGCCCTGGCCCGACAGCTGGCGCTCGAGGGGATCGAGGTGGACCTGCTGGTCTTGATCGACAGCGTCGGGTGGAACGACGGGATCGTCCCCCCGAACGTCCGGCGGGTGGCCAACCTGTACCAGGACGACGGGTGGTTCGTCGCCGGCGAGCACCCGGTGCGGCCCCGCGATCCCGACGCCACGCGGGTCGTCCTCCAGCGGGAGTTCGAGTACGACCGGCCGCCGGGCTCCACGATCGACGTGGGGGATCTGCCGTGGCACAAGCTGGCGTTCCGCCTCGCCCACGCCCGGATGGACCGAGATCCGCGGGTGTGGCGGGCGGTGGAGCGGCTGATCCGGGGCGCGTGCTCCGCGGACCTCGGCCGCTAGAAGCGCTCCCCCTTCGCCTCCCGCAGGTGGCTCCCCACCGAGCGGATCCGGGGCCACATCGTCCAGAAGTAGATCCCGAACCCGACCACCTGGGCGACGCCGGCGATCGCCACCGTCCACCGGATCCACTCCGCCGCCGTCCAGAGGCGGGAGACCTCGCCGGCGATCCGGGCCGCGGTGGCGAGGGTGAGGGTCCAGAACGCCGCGTCGATCCGCTCGGGCCGGTAGCGGGTGTCTCCCTCGGGTGGCCTGGGGAAGAGCCACAGGGCGACCCCCAGGATCAGGAACATCACGAAGCCCAGCTGGACCGCGTGGGCGTGGGCCGAGGAGAGGTGGGGCTCGGCGTAGATCCCGTAGAGTTCGCGGCGCACGATCATGACCGCCCCGATCGCGAGCCCGACCATCAGGAAGCCGACGGCGGTCTTGATGAAGCGGCGGACGTTCGTGTGCATCGGATGGTCCCGGCTGGCGGGAACGTGTGGGAATCGAACCCACCTCGGACGCGCCGCACGCGCCCGATGACGGTTTTGAAGACCGCAGGGGCCACCAGACCCCATCCGCTCCCGATCCCCGGCCGAACCTAGGGGCCCGTCCGACCGCCGTCCAACGGCCCGCCCCGGTTGTCCGGTCGAGGGCCGGACGGTAGCTTTCCCCTCCGACCCGCCCGATTCGTCGAACCCCCGAGAGGAAGGCCCGATCCGTGGAACCGAAGAAGATGAAGGAGATGGAGGAAGGCGACACCCTGATGCTGGCCCGCGAGATCCAGCAGCGGACCAACGTGAGCCAGGTGTACGTGAAGGTGGACGAGACGACGGTGGAGAACCGAGAGACCGAAGAGACGGTGAACGTGGACCCCGAGGAGCTCGTCTACCCCTTCCAGCCGGAGCACGCCGCCAAGCGGTCCTGAACCGGCCCGTCCGCGCCGTCCGCTTCCCCCGTAGGGCGATGGGGACAGGCCGGATCCGGCGCTAGCACGTCCCCCGTCAGCGCCCGGGCGCGAGCCCGGGACCCCCCGCACACCGTCCGGTACTCGCACCTCCCGCACTTCCCCTTCAGCCGGTCGCGGTCCCGCAGAGCGAGAAACACGGGGTCGCTCCGGTACGTCTCGACCACGTCGTGGGTGCGGACGTTGCCCGCTGTCATCGGCAACGACGCCGACGGCCGGATCTCCCCGGCGTGGCCGACGAAGAGCGTGCCGTCGCCGTCGTTGATCGGCGGAGACGCGCCGTGGAGCTCGTGGATCGAGAGCTCCGCCGTCCCGCTCCGCTCCCGGTCGCCGCGGCGGCGCTGGAGCAGGACCCGCCGGTAGTGGGGCGCCGCCCGGGTGGCGACGCCGAAGGGGGCGTCGCGGGAGAGCCCGGCCATCGCCACGAGGGTCTCCTCCACGGTCCCGGGGTCGGGCGTCTTCCCGCCCGTACAGGGGATCGGAAACCGGGCCCACCACCGGCGCGCCCCGACCTCCAAGAGGATCGCCCGGAGGGCTTGGAGCTCGGCGGGCTCCGGCGCGGCGGTGACCGCCTCGAGCGCGATTCCGCTCGCGCTCGCCGCGGCGCCGATCTCGCGGAGGAGCCGCCGACCGGCGGGGCCGAGGGATCCGCCATCCGGATCCGCCATCGCCACGATCACCGCCCCGAGACCGGTCTCGTGGAGGCGGGCGAGCCGCTCCCCGTCGAGGCGGTCGGAGTCGGCCGTCACCAGCGCGGTGGGAAGGTCCAGCCTGCGGGCGTGGTCGACGATCCCGACCAGGTCGGCTCGAAGGGTCGGATCGCCCCCGCTCAGCACGAGTCGGGGCCGGCCGAACGCCCGGAGCCGGTTCATCATCAGCATCGCCTCGATCGTCGACAGCTCGCCGGGCTCGCGGGGGCGCGGGTCCGCCACGGGGTCGAGCGGGGCGGGACCGCCCGCTCGGGTGGTCTCCCAGACGATCTCGGCGGGGGCGGCGTCGAAGGCGCGCGGGACGGATCTCACTGGAGCCGGTCCGCGAGCCGGACGAGGGTCTCCGGCCGGCCGGTGGCGGCGAACGCGATCGCCCCGTCCGGATCGACCACGTAGACGAGCGGCGGGTGGACGACGTCCCCGGTGCGGCGGTCCCGCCGGCGCGGCACCTCCCAGGCGTCCAGCACCGCCTCGACCACCTCGGGCTCGCCGCTGAGGGCGTGCTCGCCCGCGCCGAGGCCCCACCGCTCCGCCAGCGACGGCAGCCGCCGGGGGGTGTCGCGCCACGGGTCGAGGGTGACGACCACGACCGCGGGCTCGCCCTCGAGCGCCGCCCGCGCCTCGAGCGCCCACTTCACCACCAGCGGGCACACCGTCTCGCAGTGGCCGAACGCGAAGGCGACGAAGACGGCCCGGCCGCGAAAGTCCGCCAGCGCGACCGGTTCCCCGCGCTGGTCCACCAGGCCGGTCAGCGGCGGGGCCGGCCGGTCGAGCCGCGGGTGGGAGGCGGCGGGGCGGATCGGCAGCTCGGGAGCGTCCGCGGGCGCCGCCGCGGCCACCCGCCACCCCGCGAGCCCCGCTCCGGCGAGGATCGCGAGCCCCGCCACGGCCAGGCCCGCCCGGCCCGGGCCGCTTCGGCTCAGGGCCCGGAGCGCGCGGGAGAGCCCCCGCCCCCAGATCGCCACCACCATGCCGAGCATCACCGCCGGCTGGGCGAACAGCGCGGTCCACCCCTCGGCGTCGGGCAGCCCGCCGGGCGCCGAGCCGAAGCACGCCGCGCGGGCGCGCTCCAGCCACGCCGGCGCGTCGGCCACCGGCCACAGGGCCAGCGCCCACCATGCGGCGGTGACCGCCAGCACGCCCCCCAGAGCCGCCAGCGGGGCGGGGGGGATCCGCCCTACCCGATCGTCCACAGCCCGGAGAGCAGCTTCCAGTTCACGAAGTAGTAGAGGGCGAACGCCGTCAGGAAGACGAACACCAGCACGAGCGTGCCGCGGGTGCTCGTCCCCTCGTGGTCGGCGTCGGCCGGCAGCGGCTTCGGGGGATCGGTGATCCCCCGGGGAACTCCGTGCATCGTCACGCTTCACCTCCGGTGGCAGGGGTGGGCTCGGCCTCGAAGGGGCGGCCGAAGAAGACGGACCAGACGGTCACGAGGATGTAGATCAGCCCGCCGACCGCGGCGATCAGGCCGCCGACGGCCATCACGCCGAGGACGAGGTCGACGGCGGGCGAGAACTGCAGGTCGAACGGCGCGTTGGCGAACGTGATGTCCCAGTGGCGCCGCGGAACCCCGAAGGTACCGGCGAACGTCATCGCCATGGTGAAGATCAGCATCCCCGCCGCGAACACGTACGGCTGGATCTTCGCCAGCGACCAGAAGGCGACCTTCTTGCGGAAGATGAGCGGGATCACGTAGTAGGTGACTCCCATGAACGCGAGCGCGGTCCCGCCCACGACGGTGGCGTGGAAGTGGCCGGGGATCCGCAGGGTGTTGTGGGCGATCAGGTTGATCTGCTCGGTGCCGAAGGTGACGCCGGTGATCCCGCCCACGAACCCGAAGATCACGATCGAGAAGGCGAGCGAGCTGAACCCGGGATCGCCCCAGGGCGCCCGCTTCAGCCAGCCGAAGACGCCGCGGGTGACGCCCCGGAGGCGCTGCCCCACCTCCACCCCGGCGGGGATCGTGAAGCCGTGGATCATGCTCGCCAGCACCGCCAGGTACATCGCGTAGCTCGTGTTCCACACCTTCCAGCTCGCCCCGGCGACCGGGTCCACGAGCAGGTGGTGGGCGGCGGCCATGTTGATGAACAGGATGTACAGGACGAACGCGCCGCGGCTCACCTTCTCGTTGAGCACGACCGCGCCCACGGTGAGCGCGCCGAGCAGGTACCAGATCGAGACCATCGCCGCCAGGTTGATCTGCTGGGCGGGATGGCCGAGGCCCCAGAAGACGAGCCGGTAGACGGCCGGATCCACGTTCATCTGGCCGATCGACCACAGGAACGTCGGGATGTAGATCGCCGCGCCGTGGCCGAGGGTGACGACCGCGATGATCGCCGCCGTCAGGGCCCCGAAGGTGACCAGGGGCATCGACCCCTCGTACGTCTTCTCCCGCCTGGCGACGACCAGGGTGGCGAAGAACACCCCCACCACCGTCAGCGCGCCGACCGCGAAGAGGATCACCCCGAGGTAGTACGACCAGTGGGCCTGGAGCGGGACGTAGCTGGTGAACATGACGTCGGCGCGCCCGGTCCACATCGCCCACTGCACCATGAGCGTGCCGGCCACCATCAGACCGAAGGCGGTCCACGCCACCTTCGGCGCGGCCACCCGGCTGTTGAGCACCACCGCGCTGGCGAAGTACAGGATCGCGGCCTCGAAGAAGAGGATGAAGAAGATCAGCATGCTCATCCCGTGGATCGTGAGCATCCGGTAGAACCACTCCGGATCGAGCAGGTGGATCACCTGCCACCGCGTGAGCAGCACGAGAAGCGCCGCGATCCCCCCCACCACGAGCGCGACCGTCGCGACGACCGCGTTCGCCTTGATCAGCCCGTCGGCCTGGGAGTGGACGCGGAGATCGGTGACGGGACAGGTCCGGAACGCGTTCTTCATCGCTCCCCTCCCGCGTAGGTGACGGTGGCCTCCGACTCGTCCACCACGATCATCCGACCGATCATCGCGTGGTGTCCGATGCCGCAGAACTCGTTGCAGACGATGCGCAGATCACCCGTCTGGTCGGGCACGATCCGCAGCGCGTAGTCGTAATCGGGGACGACCTGCAGGTTGATGTTCATCGGGTACAGGTTGAACCCGTGGTTCACGTCCATCGACGAGAGGTGGAGCCGGTACTCGGCGCCCTTCTGAAGCTTCAGGATCGGCGTCCAGTTCCACATCCGGGCCATCAGGTAGACGTCGCTGCCCGGCGGCGGCTCGACGATCGGGACGCCCCGGTCGTCGCCCACCCGGTACTCCTCGATGAACTCGATCGTGCGCTCCTCGAAGTCGGCGGGCTCCACCTTGTGGCGGATGCCGGTGACGTTCTGTCCGCCCTTCCAGTGCCAAAGCGGCATCATGGCGAACAGCACCAGGCACCAGGCGAACGCGATGCCGACCCACAGCTTCTCGTTCCGGCCGGCCGGCTTCCACCACACTCCCTCGGGAGGTTCGAGCGGGCTGTGCACGGGGACCTCCTTTCTCCGGCTAGGGCAGGGGGGCGGGGGGCAGGCTCAGGATCTCGTAGAGCCCCCACAGGGTGTAGAAGACCGTCACGACGCCGATGCCCAGCGCCAGCAGCAGGAACGGGCTCTCGAACAGCTTCTGTTGCCAGGGAACCTCCTCCGGCGGGCCGGAGGGCTCCCTGGGCTCAGCGGGACGCGGCCCCAATTTCGCCTCCTTGTTCGGGGGATGTGTCCAGCGCCGGGGCCTCCGGCCCCAGCAGGTCGGTCAGCTTCGTCTCCTCGAAGAATCCGTAGACCCGCTCGGAGACCTCCTTCCACCGCTCGTGGGCGGGGCACGGATCGTGATCCCGGCACCGGGACCGGCCCAGCAGGCACCGCTGGTCGGGTGTCATCTCGTCGAACGCCCCGACCACCTCGGCCAGCGTGATCTCCTCCGGAGGGCGGGCGAGGCGGAAGCCTCCGTGGGGACCCCGCTCGGAGTCGAGGATCTCGTTCCTCCCCAGGATGTGAAGGATCTTGGAGAGGTAGTTGGTGGGGACGTCGAGGTCCTCGGCGATGTCGCTCGCCCGGACCCTGTCGTTCTGGCGCGCCAGGTAGAGGGCGGCGCGCACGGCGTACTGGGAGGTCTTGGAGAGGGTCATCTTGATTTCCTCATGACTATATGATATTTCTATCCCTCCATGCAAGTCCTTCCTTCCCCTCCCCGTCCGATCGGCCCGTGAGCGGGCTCTCCGAAGCCCTCGCGGAAACCGCCTGGGGCGTGCTCCGGCGCGCCGACGCGGCGATGAACCGCCTCTACGGCTGGCGGTACAACCCGCTCTACCAGTCGGGGGCGCTGACGCTGGTCCTGCTCGCGGTGGTCACCGTGACCGGCCTCTACCTGCTGATCTTCTACCGCATCGGCGAGCCGTACGAGTCGGTCGCCCGGATCACCGACCAGGCGTGGGCGGGACGGTGGATCCGCTCGCTCCACCGCTACGCCTCCGACGCCGCCGTCGTCGCCATCGCGGTCCACGCCTTCCGGATGTTCGCCCAGCGGCGGAGCTGGGGCGCCCGCACGCTCGCCTGGGTCTCCGGCGTCGTCCTGCTGGGAATCGTGTTGGTGCTCGGGTGGACCGGCTACGTCATGGTGTGGGACGTCCAGGCGCACGCACTGGCGGTGGAGGGCGCCCGGCTGCTCGACGCCCTGCCGATCTTCTCGGAGCCGCTGGTCCGGACCTTCGCCGCCGGGGAGCCTCCGTCGGGGCAGTTCTTCTTCCTCAACCTCTTCCTCCACATCGCGGTGCCGATCGGGCTCGGCCTCGCGCTGTGGATCCACGTCTCCCGGCTCGCCCGTCCGGTGTTGGTCCCGCCCCGGCGGCTGTGGGTCGCGGTCGTGGGCGCGCTGGTCGCGGTCTCGGTTCTGTGGCCGATCTCCATGGCCGCGCAGGCCGACCCCCTCCGCCTGCCCCGGGAGATCCCGATCGACCTCTTCTACTCCTTCTGGCTTCCCGCCGCCCGGGCGCTGCCGGCCTGGGCGACGTGGGCGATCGGGGCGGCGGCGACCGCGATCCTTCTCGCCGTCCCCCTCTGGGCCCGCCCCGCTCGGCAGCGGCGGGGGGCGGCCTCCTCGGTGGACGAGCGTCTCTGCACCGGCTGCGTCCAGTGCTCGCTCGACTGCCCGTACGAGGCGATCGAGATGCTCGAGCGATCCGACGGTCGCGCGGAGCTCGTGGCCCGGGTGGAGCCCGCGCGGTGCACGAGCTGCGGGATCTGCGCGGGCTCGTGCGCGCCGATGGGCGTGGGCCCGCCCGAGCGGACCGGCCGCGACCAGCTGAGGAGGATCCGCGAGGGCCTCGGCTCCGAGGAAGGGCCCGCCGCCGGCGAGGTCGTGGTGGTGGCGTGCGGGCGCGGCCTCGGCGCGGGGATCGAATCGATCGACGGCGCCCCGGTACACCGGGTCTCCTGCGCCGGGACCGTCCACACCTCGGTGGTCGAGCACCTGCTACGCGCCGACGCCCGCGGGGTGCTGGTCCTCGCCTGCCCGCCGCGCGACTGCTGGAACCGCGAGGGCCCCCGCTGGACCGAGCAGCGGCTGTTCCACGACCGCGAGGCCGAGCTCCACGACCGGGTCGAGAAGCGGCGGGTCCGCTTCGCGTTCATCGCCGGGGGCGACCTCCGGACGGCCCGCGTGGAGCTCGGGGCCTTCCGGACGGCGCTGGCGTCGCTGGAGCGGGGCGAGCCGCTCGCCGGGGTGGACGCGGTCCGGGAGTGCGACCCGGCCGAGCCGAAGGAGGTGATCCGCTCGTGAGGCTCCGGGCCGGACCCGTGCTCGGCGCGCTCCTCGCCGCGGCCCTGCTGGCGGCGATCGGCCTCGCCACCCGCTGGGGTTGGACGGCGGGCGAGGACCCGCGCGCGCTGGTCCGGCTCACCTGGAAGATCCGCGGGGAGCGGGTCGAGGAGTGCCGGGAGCCGACCGAGGAGGAGCTCGCCGAGCGTCCCCCGCACATGCGGCGGGAGCGGGTGTGCGAGGGGCGGGTCGTCCCCTACGCCCTCTCCGTCGAGATCGACGGCCGGACCGCGGTGACCGACATCGTGCACGGGGCGGGCGCGCGCGAGGATCGGCCGATCGCCGTGCACCGGGAGATCCCCGTCACGCCCGGCGAGCACGCGGTTCGGATCCGGTTCGAGGCGCTGGGGGGAGAGAGCCCCGACGCGCTCTCGCTCGAGAGGACGCTCCGGCTCGGCCCCCGGGAGGTCGCCGTCGTGACCTGGGATCCGGACCGGAGGTCGCTCGTCGCCCGGACGCCCTGAGGGGGGTCGGGACGGGCTCGACCGCGAGCGCCGATCAGGAGCCGGGCGGCTCGAACTCCACGTCGGGTCGCGGCGCCACGCTCTTCCACACGATCGCGATGAAGATCGCCACGCCGGCGGCGCTCAGGATCGCTCCCGCCCACACGAACGGCCGCCCGATCCGCCACCAGCTCGGCTGCACCATCCAACCGACGGTGAGGAGCGCGAGGCCGACGTTCTGGATCCAGACGTGCCACAGCGCGTACCGTTCGCCCCACAGCGGACGGCCCACGAAGCGCGGGATCACGTGGTAGGCGACCCCGAAGATGAACATGCTCACGAAGCCGAGCAGGTTCGCGTGCGCGTGGGCGGGCCTGTAGACGATGTGGTCGGCGGGCCAGAAGGCCATCGACAGGCCGATCACGATCCCGATGGCGAACCACACCAGGCTGGCGCGAATGAACTTCCGTACGTAGGGAGCGAGCATCGTCCCGAATGTAGCCGAACCCGCGGGCCGGTCCACTACCCTCCCCGCGCGAGCCGGACCGCGACGTAGACGAGAGCGAGGCCGAGCCCGGCGTTGATCCGGGCCAGCCAGGCGGAGCGCCGGCGGGCCCGGATCGCCTCGGAGGAGCCGGGCGGCAGTCGCGCGGCGCGCGGACCCTCCACGAAGTCGTGGACCGCGCTGATCCCCACCATGGCGGCGACCAGCGCGAGCTTCCAGGCGAGCGTGGTGCCGTAGCGGCTTCCCCAGAACTCCCCGCTCGCGAGCGCGTTCCACGAGAGAAGCCCGCGGAAGGCGAGGTTGGCCACGCCGGTGGCCAGCAGCACCGCGATCGCGATCCATCCCACCGCCCGGAACCGCACCCCGATCCGCTGGAACAGCCGCGCCCGCAGCGAAGGGGGATCGACGCCCCGCAGCACCGGCGCGCCGACGAGGGCGAGGAAGAACATCCCGCCGAGCCACACCATCGCCGCGAGCAGGTGCACCGTGACGTTGGCCCAGTAGAGGGGACTCACCGGATCACAGGCGCCCGTCGAGCCAGCGCCACACCCGCACCATCAGCACCGCGGCGAGCGGGAAGATCCCGCTCGTGTAGTGGCCCCAGGGCATCAGGATCGCGTCGTGGGGAACGGCGTGCTGACGGTAGGCGCGGCGGAGCAGGAGCGAGAGGTCGAGCGGGAAGGTGAGGTCGTGACGGCCGATCAGCAGAAGCGAGCGGGATCGCGGCGGGATCCGGTGGACGAAGTGGATCGGGCTGATCGGGGCCCAGGCGCGCCGGAGCGCCGCGCGGGAGACGCCCCGCTCGAGCTCGGCGCGGACGTGGCGGGTGGAGACCCCCCGCCACACCGCGTCGCCGAAGTGGCTCGACACGTGATGGAGCACCGCCACCCGGAAGCGGGCGTCGTTCGCCAGCGAGAGGAACGCGATGCACGATCCGAGGCTGGTCCCCAGCACCCCCACGCGGTCGTATCCACGCCGCTCGAGCCAGGCGCGGACCCGGCGCACGTCGCTCACCGCCTGGCGCACCGACAGGAGCGTCCGGCCCAGGTTGGCGCTCACCGCGAGATCCCCGCGCGGCTCCGCGGCCGGAGCCCGCTCGTCGTGGTAGGGAAGCGTGAGCCGCGCGGCGGCCACCCCGCGGCCCGCCAGGCCCCGGCACAGGGTCACGTGGCTCGCCGGCTCCGCGTTCCACTGCGGCAGCACGACCATCGCCCTGCGACCCGGGGATTCGGGTTCGAAGAGCCGCAGGGAGGCCCGGTTCGTCACGCTCTCCGGCGCCCGGACCGCGCTCGGGAAGGCGACCCGCAACGCTCCGTCGGGGTCGCGATCGCGGGAGACGGAGACCACGGGAGGGGAACCCGGATCGGGATAGAAGCGCTCCGGATCCTCCATCACGCGGCGGGCGTGCTCCACCATCCGCGGCAGCGGCCGCTCCTTCCGGCTCTCCATGTCGAGGTATTCGAGGCCCCAGGCGAAGGGATGGGCGCGGCGGCTCGCGTCCCGGCCGGCGTGCCACCGCTCGTAGGCGCGGATCAGCGGGGCCAGCACGGAGCGTTCGGCGATCCGGTGGCCGGGGTCAGGCCGTGACGGCCAGATCGCGGCAGGCGAGCACCCGCTCGATCGTCTCCCCGAGCTTGTTGTTGGGCGTCGAGGCCCCCGAGGTGAGGCCCACCTCCACGGGGCCCTCCGGAAGCCAGTCGGTGGCGCGCACCTCCCGCTCCTCGCCGACCGGCTTGTGGCGGATCGCGTCGGCGCCTTCCACGCACGCCGAGTCGTCGATGTGGTAGGTGGGGACGGTCTCCGCGCAG